>NZ_JAAFKF010000035.1 GCF_013299175.1 Sphaerotilus sp. | reverse complement strand
CGTCCAGCAGCAGCACGTCCTTGCGGTCGCCGCCCAGCACCTGGCCCTGGATCGCGGCGCCGACCGCCACGGCTTCATCCGGGTTCACGTCCTTGCGCGGCTCCTTGCCGAAGAACTCCTTGACCTTGTCCTGCACCTTGGGCATGCGGGTCATGCCGCCGACCAGGATCACGTCGTCGATGGCGCTGACGGCCACGCCAGCGTCCTTCATCGCGGTGCGGCAGGGGGCGATCGTGCGCTCGATCAGCTCTTCCACCAGCGACTCCAGCTTGGCGCGGGTCAGCTTGATGTTCAGGTGCTTCGGGCCGCTGGCGTCGGCCGTGATGTACGGCAGGTTCACGTCCGTCTGCGACGAGTTCGACAGCTCGATCTTGGCCTTCTCGGCGGCTTCCTTCAGGCGTTGCAGGGCCAGCACGTCCTTGGTCAGGTCAACGCCCTGTTCCTTCTTGAACTCGGTGACGATGAAATCGATGATGCGCTGGTCGAAGTCCTCGCCGCCCAGGAAGGTGTCGCCGTTGGTGGACAGCACTTCGAACTGCATCTCGCCGTCAACGTCCGCGATCTCGATGATGGACACGTCGAACGTGCCGCCACCCAGGTCGTACACGGCGATCTTGCGGTCGCCCTTGCCGTGCTTGTCCAGACCGAAGGCCAGCGCCGCGGCGGTCGGCTCGTTGATGATGCGCTTGACATCGAGACCGGCGATGCGGCCCGCGTCCTTGGTGGCCTGCCGCTGGGCGTCATTGAAGTAGGCCGGCACCGTGATCACGGCTTCGGTCACTTCTTCGCCCAGGTAGTCCTCGGCGGTCTTCTTCATCTTGCGCAGCACTTCGGCGCTGACCTGCGGCGGGGCCATGCGCTTGCCGCGAATTTCCACCCAGGCGTCACCGTTGTCGGCGGGCGCGATGGTGTAGGGCATCAGGTCGATGTCCTTCTGCACTTCCTTCTCGGTGAACTTGCGACCGATCAGGCGCTTGACCGCGTACAGCGTGTTGCGCGGGTTGGTGACGGCCTGGCGCTTGGCCGAGGCACCGACGAGGATCTCGCCGTCTTCCTGGTAGGCGATGATGGACGGCGTCGTGCGCGCGCCTTCGCTGTTCTCGATCACCTTCGTGGTGTTGCCTTCCATGATGGCCACGCACGAGTTGGTGGTGCCGAGGTCGATGCCGATGATTCTGCCCATGATGCGGATGCTCCGGAAATTGCTTGGTTGTCTGTGATTTGTGGCTGATCGGGCCGGTTTCAAGGCCCGAACATGCTGGAGTCGTCTTACTTCGGCGCGGCCACGGTGACGAGGGCCGGGCGCAGCACCCGCTCGGCAATGAGGTAGCCCTTCTGCAGCACCACCACGACGGTGTTGGCGTCCTGGTCGGCGGGGACCACGCTGATGGCCTGGTGCTGGTGCGGGTCGAACTTGGTGCCGACCGGCGGGCTGATCTCGACGACCTTGTTGCGCTCCAGCGCCTGGACCAACTGCCGCAGGGTGATGTTGACGCCTTCGAGCACCTGCTCCAGCGAGCCTTTGCCGCTGGCGTGGGTGGCCAGCGCGGCTTCGAGGCTGTCCTTGACCGGCAGCAGGCTCTCGGCGAAGCCCTCGACCGCGAACTTGCGCGACTTGGCGATTTCCTCGTCGGCGCGGCGGCGCGTGTTGTCGGCCTCGGCCTTGGCGCGCAGGTAGGCGTCGGCGAGTTCGACGTTCTTCGCTTCCAGCTCGGCGATGCGGGCAGCATGTTCGTTGGCCGCGGCCTCGACCGTTTCGGTGGTGGCCGTGTTCAGCGCAGCGGGTTCGGTGTCTTGGTAGGGGGCAGCGTGTTGGGTGTCGGACATGGGGGTCGTTTCCTGGCCTGTTTTTGCAGCAACTGGAATGCGAAATGAGGATGCCCCTCCAGACTTCAAGGGGTCCTGTGACAGAAGTTGACGATTCGCCACACGGTTGCCGTGTGAGAACTGTCACACTTGCAGCTTGACCGCTCCTCTGGTGGGCGGCCGTATTTTCCGAAGATGACCGATTCGATTTCGCCCACCCCTGCCGAGCAGGCGCTCGACGACGTTGCCGTGATGCTGGCGCCCCTGGTGCGCTGGTTGCTGGTGCAGGGAATTCCGCTGAATGCCCTGGTGCGGACGCTGCGCGGTGTCTACCTGTCCGAGGCCCATGACGACCTGGGCCGCCGCGGTCGCCGGGTGACGGACTCCGCGCTCAGCGTGCTGACAGGCATCCACCGCAAGGAAGTGCGCGTCTTCATGGAGTCCCACCACGAATCCACGGGGGCTGCGGCTGCCAGCGTGCCACGTCTGGCCCCCACGCCCGCAGCCACGCTGTTCACGCAGTGGATCACCGATCCCGGCTACCGCGTCCAGGCGGGTGAAGCGGAGGAAGTCCGGCGCGAGCTGCCCCGCCATGGCCCGGCGCCGAGCTTCGAGGCGCTGGCCCGCGAGGCTTCGCGCGATGTCCATCCCCGCACCCTGCTGGAGGAGCTGGAGCGGCTGGAGCTGGTCGAGGTGCAGCCGGAGCAGGTGCGCCTGCTGTCCGACCGCTTCGTGCCGCCGGTGCATGACCCGGCAGCGGTGCGGACGATGGCGGTCAACGTGGCCGACCACATCGCGGCGGCGGTCCACAACCTGCGTGCCGACACGCCTGCGCAGCGCCAGCTCGAACAAAGCGTCTACGCCGATGGACTCAGCACCGAATCCGCTGTCCACCTGGGCGAGGTGGCGCGCCAGCTCTGGGGCGTGGCGCTGGAAGGCATGGTGCGCGAGGCACGGGTGCGGATTGCGCAGGACCACGACCGTGGTCAGCAACCGACAGCCGAGCCTTCTGCACAGCGTGACACCCGCGTGCGCTTCGGGATTTATTACCATCTTGAAGTGAACAAATCGAGCGACACCAACACTTCGGGGAGAACTGAATGAGACGCACGGTGATGCGACGGGTCGGTCTGGCGGCGACGGTGGTGGGGCTGGTGCTGGCGGCGCTGGTGGCCTGTGGTGGTGGCAGCGTGGGCACCAATGGCACGGGCAGTCCGGTCATGGTCGGCCTGAGTGTCGGTACCGTGTCGGGGCTGGGCAGCGTGATCGTCGATGGTGCCCGCCACGACGACAGCGCCGCCAGGACCGAGATCAGCCGCAACGGCACCGAAGCCGAGGTGGGCGATGCGCGGCTGGGCCACCGGGTGTCGCTGGAGTTCGGCACGGACACGGCTGGCGCGCAGGTGCTGCAGCGCGTGGAGTTGCTGCCGAGCGTGGTGGGTCGGGTGAGCGAGCGCACGCTGGACACGCTGGGCGTGCTCGGCCAGACCGTCACGGTCAACAGCGACCCCGCCCGCGGCCCCATCACCGTGTTCGAGTCGCCGCTGAACAGCGTGGCGGATGTGCGCCTGGGCGATGCGGTCGAGGTCCACGCCATCGCTTACCGCACGGGGACAGGCACCAACGATGTGCGCCTCGTCGCCACCCGCATCGCGCCACGCTCGACGCTGGCGGTGGTGCGCGTCAGCGGGACCGTGGCACAGCTCTCGGCGGCGGCCAGCGGCGGTGCGCGCAGTTTCCGGCTGGGCGCGCTCACGGTGCAGATGCCCTCGGCCGCCGCCGTGCTGCCGTCAGGCACCACGCTGCTGGACGGACACGCGGTGACCGTGTTCGCCGCGGAGTCCGCTTTCGATGCCGCCGCCCTGTCCCTGGCCGCGACCCAGGTGCAGGTGACGGCGCTCGGGCAGACCAGCAGCGGTGGCGTGGCGAGCACGCTGCGCCGCGCCGGGCTGGTGGGCGGCTGGACGGGTTCCGCGTTCGAGCTGGACGGCGTGGCCTTGCTGGTCAACGCGGACACGCAGATCCTGTCGGCCGGCCAGCCGATCGCCAACGGCGCCTACGTGCAGGCCACGGCCACGCTCCACAGCAGCGGCCGCTGGCTCGCCACCCGCATCGAGCGGCTGACGAGCACCAGCGTGCCCACCGAACTGCGTGGCACGCTGGACGACTGGTCGGCGGCGTCGCGTACCTTCACGCTGCGCGACACGGCGGTGGCGCTGACGGCCAGCACACGGGTGGACCTCTCGGGCTGCGGTGCAGCGGCGCTGGTCAACGGGTTGTACGTGGAGGTCCAGGGCAGCGCCACCGCGCAGGGCATGACCGCCACCTCGGTGGCCTGCGAAGCCGAGCCGGCGGGCACGAAAAGCCGGCTGGAGCGGCGTGGTCTGGTGCTGAGCGCCAACGCGGTCACGCGCACGCTGACCCTGCGCCGCCAGCCCGGCGACCCGGTGCTCACCGTCACCTGGAACGACCAGACCTACCTGGGCGAGCCGCTGACCAGCGCCGCACTGGTGGCACTGGCCGGCACGGCGCGTGTCATCGAAGTCGAGGGCAGCCTGTCGCTGGACGGGTTGCAGATGGCCGCCCGCAAGATCACGCTGCGCGCGTCGGGTTCCTGAGCGGCGGACGCTGGCGGCCGGCTCAAGCGCCGCCGTCGTCGCCGTCGTCGAGCGAGGCGCTCCAGCGTTGCCACTCGACGAGCTGGCGGCGATCGGACTTGGTGGGCCGACCTTGCTCCATCGCCACCGCCGGATCGACCGCATAGGGCCGCCTTGCCTGCCACTCGGCCTGGGCGGCGAGGCTTTCCGGGGTTTCGGCGTACAGGCGCTGTGCTTGTGGTGCCGGGCCGCGCGCCTCCGACAGACCCAGCACCTGCACTTCGCGCGCCACCGGGCTGTTGCCCTGCCGCAGGCTCAGCCGATCACCGGGTCGCACTTCCCGCGAAGGCTTGGCGTGCTGCGCATTGACCAGCACCCGGCCACGCTCGATCTCGTCCCCGGCGAGGGTGCGTGTCTTGAAGAACCGCGCGGCCCAGAGCCACTTGTCGAGGCGCTGACCGGGTGTCGGCGCTGGCGGGGCGGGGGGGCGGGACTTGCTGCTCATGGGCTGGCGTCGGTGTCGGGAGGCGGTGGAGGATCGGCCAGGGGCAGGCGCACGGTGGCGTCCAGTCCGGTGGTGTGTCCGGCGTGGTCGAGGCGATTGTCCAGCACCAGTGCGCCACCGAGCGACTGCACGATCTCCTGGCAGATCGCCAGCCCCAGCCCTGCGCCGGAGCGCAGGTTGTCGCCGCTGCGGCCCGCGGCGAAGGGGCGGAACAGGTGTTCGCGCTGCCCGGGAGCGAGTCCGGGGCCGCTGTCGGCGATGGTCAGGGTGGCGTGGCGCGGATCGCTGTGCAGACGGATGGCGAGTGCCGACCCGTCCGGCGTGTTCTTGATGGCGTTGTGCAGCAGGTTGCGCACGAGTTCCCGCAGTGCCCAGGCGTGGGCACACACCGGTGCCGTGTCGGTCTCGATCGAGAACTCCAGCCCATGCTCGGCGATCAGCGCGGAGAGGTCGAGTGCCACGTCGCGCACCAGCCGGTCCCAGTGCAGCACCGGCGCCTGCCCCTGGTGGCGCAGTTGTTCGACCTTGGCCAGCGCGAGCATCTGGTTGGCCAGCTCGGTGGCGCCGTCCACCGTGTGCTCGATCTCGGCCAGCGCCTGCCGGGCGTCGATGTCGCCGCGGCGGGCGGACTGGACCTGTGTCTTCAGGACGGCCAGCGGCGTGCGCAACTGGTGCGAGGCATCGCGCACGAAGCGTTTCTGGTGGTCGAGCAACTGGGCCAGCCGCGCCATCATCGCGTTGTTGGCGTCGATCAGGGGCTGCAGCTCGCGCGGCGCCTCGTCGGCCAGCAGGGGGGTCAGGTCGCCATCGCCGCGCTGCTGCAACTGCGCACTGAGCTGGCGCACCGGCCGCGTCGCCCGCTGCACCACCCACACCACCACCCCCGCGATCACCGCGATCAGCGCCGCCTGCCGCCACAGCGTGCCCAGCAGCAGTGCGCGGGCGAGCGTGTGGCGCAGCTCCAGCGTTTCGGCGACCTGGACCATGGCCATGCCGACCCCGTCGCGCCCCGCCACCGGCTGCAGCAGCACGGCCACCCGCACCGGCTGCCCGCGGAACTCGGCGTCGTAGAAATCGACCAGCGCCGCGTAGACGCTGCGGGCTGGCAGGTGGCCATGCCAGACGGGCAGGTCGTCGAAGCCCGAGATCATCTGCCCCTGCATGTCGCTGATGCGGAAGTACATCCGGCTGCGGTTGTCCGCCTCGAAGGCTTCGAGTGCGGAATAGGGCACGGTGGCGGTGACGACCGTGCCCTGGCCATCGGCGCCGCGGGCGATGTCCAGGTGCTCGCCGATCGACTTGGCCGAGGCGAGCAGGGTGCGGTCGTAGGCGGTGTCGGCCGACTCAAGCGCCTCGCGGTAGACGCTGACGGTATTGAGCAGCACCAGCAGCACCACCGGCCCGAGGATGCCCAGCAGCAGGTAGGCGCGCAGCGACAGGTGTTCGTGCAGCCGGCGCCAGCGGGCGGGCAGCGATGGTGGTTCCGGCATCGACTCAGGACGCCGCCTTGAGCAGGTAGCCCAGGCCACGCAGCGTCACCAGTTGAGCGCCGGTCTGCGCCAGCTTCTTGCGCAGCCGGTAGACGACGACCTCGATCGCCTCGGCCTGCACGTCCGCCTCGCCCGGAAAGACCAGCTCGAACAGCCGCTCCCGCGCCACCGCGTGACCGGGCCGGGCGAGCAGGGCGCGCAGCAGGGCGAGTTCGCGGGCGGTCAGCTCCATCGGGGCACCCTGCAGACAGACGGCGCCGCTGTCGGCATCGACGTGCAGGCCGCAGAAGGTGTCGGGCTGGCGGTTCAGTCCGCTCGACGCCGCCCCCGAGCGGCGCACCAGCGCCCGCACGCGCGCTTCCAGCTCGTCCAGATCGAAGGGCTTGGCGAGGTAGTCGTCCGCGCCGGTGTTCAGTCCCAGGATGCGGTCGCCCACGGTGCCGCGGGCGGTGAGGATCATCACGGGGGTGGTCCAGCCGGCGGCGCGCGCACGGCTGAGCACATCGAGTCCATCCATGCCAGGCAGACTCAGGTCCAGCAGCACGGCGTCAGGCTGGCTCGCCTCCCAGCGGTCGAGCGCGCGGGCACCGTCATCGCAACTGACGATCTGGATGCCGCGCCGCTCGAAGGCCCGGCGCAGCGTGGTCTGCATCGTGGCGTTGTCTTCGATCAGCAGCAGTTTCATGGTGCCTAGCCTAGCGCGTCGGCCAGTGGGCGTTGTCCCGCCGGCACCCCGCATTTCCCCTAGGTCCGTGGACAGCGGTTTGACAGACAGCGCGGCGACCATTGGCACCATCCCCACCACCTTGATCCGCCCAGGAGTTCTCCATGCGTCGCGACACCTTCCTCAAGTCCCTGGCTGCCATGGCCGCCGCGGGCGTGCTGCCCGCGCAAGCCGCTGATGTCAACCTCAAGATGATGATCCCCGCCAATCCGGGCGGTGGCTGGGACGGCACCGGCCGCGCCCTCGGCAAGGCGATGCAGGACGCTGGCACCATCAACACCGTCCAGTACGAGAACAAGGGCGGTGCGGCGGGCGCGATCGGTCTGGCGCAGTTCGTCAACGGCAGCAAGGGCGATCCGAACACGCTGATGGTCATGGGCGCCGTGATGCTTGGCGGGATCATCACCGGCAAGCCGCCCGTGTCGCTGAGCGCGGCCACCCCCGTGGCCCGCCTGACCAGCGAATACAACGTCTTCGTCGTGCCGGCCGATTCGCCGTTCAAGACCCTGAAGGACGTGGTCGAGGCGGTGAAGAAAGACCCCGGCAGCGTCAAGTGGGGCGGCGGTTCGCGCGGATCGACCGAGCACATCGCCGCAGCCATGCTGGCCCGCGAGATCGGCGTGGACGCGACCAAGATCAACTACGTGCCCTTCCGTGGCGGCGGTGAAGCCATCGCGGCCATCCTGGGCGGCAACGTCTCGGTCGGTGGCAGCAGCTACAGCGAGTTCCAGCAGTACATCGATTCCGGCAAGATGCGGCCGATCTGCGCCACCTCGCCGACCCGCCTGAAGATCGCGCCGACCGTGCCGACGATGAAGGAGCTGGGCTACAACGTCGAGATCGGCAACTGGCGCGGCGTCTACGGCGCCCCCGGCATCACCCCCGCGCAGCGCAAGGCCCTGACCGACCTGCTGCAGAAGACCGTCAAGTCCAAGGGCTGGGCCGAGGCGCTGGAGAAGAACGGCTGGACCGACGCCTGGCTGCCCGGTGCGGCGTTCGACGAGTTCGTCGAGCGCGAGTTCGCGTCCCTGCGCGCCACGATGGTCAAGGCCGGGATGATCTGAGCCATGGCCGACACTGCGCGTGATGCTGCGCCGGCCGAGGCCATGCGCCACCAGACCTGTCTGGGTGCCGGGGTGGTGCTGCTGGCTTTGGGGCTGGCCTGGGGGGCGACCTCCATTTCTTCCGATGCGGGCTACGCTGGTGTCGGTCCCAATTTCCTGCCCTGGGTGGCGGCGGGTTTGCTTGGGCTGTGCGGCGTCTGGCTGGTCTGGGAAGCCCGCACCGGCGGCTTCCGGGACATGGAAGACACCGACGGCGCCGACCACGGCCACTGGCCCGGTTTCGCCTGGGTGTCGGCCGGCATCGTCCTCAACGCGCTGCTGCTCACGACGATCGGCTTCATCCTGAGCTGCGCGCTGTGCTTCGTGCTGGCGGTGCGCGGCTTCAAGTCGTCGGAAGGGCGGCTGGACCTCAGTCCGCGCGCCTGGATCACCGACGCGCTGATCGGCATGGCCATCTCCGCGCCGGTCTACTGGATGTTCACCAAGGCGCTGGCGATCAACCTGCCCGGCCTCACCTCGACGGGATGGCTGTGATGGACATGATGCACATCTGGGACCAGCTCATGCAGGGCTTCCTGACGGCGGGCACGCCGATCAACCTGCTGTGGGCGCTGGTGGGCTGCACGCTGGGGACGGCGGTCGGCGTGCTGCCCGGCATCGGGCCGGCGACGGCGGTGGCGATGCTGCTGCCGATCACGCTGAAGGTGGAGCCGACGGCGTCGATGATCTTCTTCGCCGGCATCTACTACGGCGCGATGTACGGCGGCTCGACCACCTCGATCCTGCTGAACACGCCGGGTGAAGCGGGGTCGATGGTGACGGCGCTCGAAGGCAACAAGATGGCCAAGAACGGCCGCGCCGGGGCGGCGCTGGCCACGGCGGCGATCGGCTCGTTCGTCGCCGGCACCATCGCCACCGTGCTGGTCACGCTGTTCGCGCCGATCGTGGCGACCTACGCCATCCGCCTCGGCCCGCCGGAATACTTCATGCTGATGCTGCTGGCGTTCTGCACCGTCAGCGCCGTGCTCGGCCAAAGCACGCTGCGCGGCCTGACGGCGCTGGGCATCGGCCTGGCGATGGGCCTGATCGGCATCGACCAGATCTCCGGCCAAGCGCGCTACACCGGTGGCGTGCCCGAGTTCATGGACGGCATGGAGGTCGTGCTGGTCGCGGTCGGCCTGTTCGCGGTGGCCGAGGCGCTGTACGCGGTGCTGTTCCAGGGTGGCGAGCAGGAAACGCAGAACGCGCTCAGCTCGGTCCACATGACGCGCGAGGAATGGCGGCGCTCGTGGCCGGCGTGGCTGCGGGCGACGGCGATCGGCTTCCCCTTCGGCACGATCCCGGCGGGTGGCAGCGAGATCCCGACCTTCCTCAGCTACGCGACGGAAAAGAAGCTCTCCAAGCACCCCGAGGAGTTCGGCACCACTGGCGCGATCGAAGGCGTGGCCGGCCCGGAAGCCGCCAACAACGCCGCGATCACCGCGACGCTGATCCCGCTGCTGACGCTGGGCATCCCGACCTCGAACACGACCGCGATCCTGCTGGGCGCCTTCCAGAACTACGGCATCCAGCCCGGCCCGCAGCTCTTCGACACCAACGCCAAGCTGGTCTGGGCGCTGATCGCCTCGCTCTACATCGGCAACGTGATGCTGCTGATCCTGAACCTGCCGATGGTGGGGCTGTGGGTCAAGCTGCTGAAGATCCCGAAGAGCTACCTGTACGCGGGCATCCTGATCTTCGCGACGGTCGGCGTCTACGGCATGCGCCAAAGCTCGTTCGACCTGCTGCTGATGTACGCGATCGGGTTGCTCGGCGTGGCGATGCGGCGCTTCAGCTTCCCGACCGCGCCGGTGATCGTCGGCATGATCCTCGGCCCGCTCGCCGAAGCGCAGATGCGCAACGCGCTGTCCATCGGCGAAGGCAAGTGGGGCATCTTCCTGGAGCGGCCGATGTCGGCGGTGCTGCTGGTGGTGGTGCTGATGGTGCTGGTCTTGCCGCGGCTGATGAAGCTGCGCAAGAAGGGCTGAGCCATGCTGCGGTGTCTCCTCGATGCGGATGCGCTGGCCTGGCTGCTGCGCCTGGACAGTGATCCGGCCCACGACGAACACCGCCTGGCCTGGCTCGCCGAGGCCCAGCGCCAGCGCGCCACGCTGCTGATCCCGGCGCCGGTGCTGGCCGACTGGCTGGTGGAGACCGGGCCGGCGGGTGACGCGGCGTTCAAGGCGCTGCGGGCCTCGCGCCCCGTCGAGGTGGCCACCTTTGACGAGCGGACGGCCCGCGAGCTGGTGCGGCTGCACACCTTCGCCAGCACCACCGACGACGACCGCTGGAGCCGCGCCAGCCGCGAGCAGCGGCAATTGGTGGCGCTGGCCGTCGTGCGGCAGGCGTCGCTGGTCGGCGAGGCACCGCGGCTCGATGCCGCGGCGGCGCTGGCCGGAGTGGCCTTCGTGTCCATGGGCGACATTGCGTCGCTCGGGGCGCCGCCGCAGCTCAGTCTGCCGCTGGATCCGGTGGAACCCGCCGCCGCAGCGTCCTTGGTGCCGCTGTCACCGCTGGACAAGGGTGTGTTCAGCGAGCTGGCCCAAGCTTTCCACGCCTTCGACAGCATGGTGTCTGCGCCACCAGCACCCGAGACCCCGCTGGCATGAGCGCGGACCCGCGGCGCCTGTGGGACATCTCGCCGCCGGTCGGCCCCGCCACGCTGGTGTACCCCGGCGACCAGCCCTACACCCAGCACTGGACTGCCACGCTCGGCCCCGGCTGTGCCGCCAACGTCAGCGCCATCACGCTGTCGCCCCACCTTGGCGCCCATGCCGATGCACCGCTGCACTATGCCGAGGGTGCCGCCGCGATCGGTGCAGTCGATCTGGCGCCCTTCCTTGGGGTGTGCCGCGTGGTCCATGCCATGGGCTGCGGGCGGCTGATCCAGCCCGAGCACCTGCGCCAGGCCGTGCGCCCGGTCGGTGTCGGCCTGCCGCCGCGGGTGCTGGTGCGCACCTGTGACCGGGCCGCGACGACCTGGACCGCCGATTTCACCGCCTTCGCCCCCGAGACGCTCGACTGGCTGGCGGGGCAGGGCGTGCGGCTGGTCGGGATCGACACGCCCTCGGTCGATCCGGCCGACAGTGCGGCGCTCGACAGCCACCAGCGCCTGCTGCGGCTCGACCTGCGCGTGCTGGAGAACCTCGTGCTGGACGATGTGCCAGCCGGTGACTACGAGCTGATTGCCTTGCCGCTGCGGTGGATGCACGCGGAGGCGTCGCCCGTGCGCGCGGTGCTGCGGTCGCTGTAGCGGTCGCTGTAGCGGCCGCTCTGGTTCAGACCTTGGCGCCGAGCGCGAGCGCCCGCTGACGCTGGCTTTCGAGGTCGGCCGGCCGCGGCTGCGCATCGGTCCGCACCGCCCAGCCGGCGGTGTGGTGTTCGACCAAGCCGCGCAGCGCGTCGATCCAGGCCGGGTGGTCGTTCAGGCAGGGGATGTGGTCGTAACGCTGCCCGCCTGCCGCCAGGAACACCTGCCGTCCCTCGATGGCAATCTCCTCCAGCGTCTCCAGACAATCCGCCGGGAAGCCAGGGCAGAAGATCTGCAGGTGCTGGACGCCTTTCTTTGCCAGCGCCTGCAGCGTCGGCTCGGTGTACGGCTCCAGCCACTTCGCCTTGCCGAAGCGGCTCTGGAAACTCAGCGACAGCGCATCCTTGCCCAGGCCGAGGCGCTCGCCCAGCAGCCGCGCCGTCTTGTAGCAGTGGCAGTGGTAGGGGTCGCCCAGCGTCAACGTCCGCTCGGGCACGCCGTGGAAGCTCAGCAGCAGGTGGTCGCCACGGCCCTCGCGCGCCCAGTGGTCCTGCACGCGCCGGGCGAGGGCCTCGATGTAGCCGGCGTCGTCGTGGTGCTGGCGGACCCAGCGGAGTTCGGGCAGCGTGCGCTGGCGGAGCTGCCAGTGGTGTACGTCGTCCATCACGCTGGCGGTGGTCGTGCCGGAATACTGCGGGTACATCGGCACGACCAGGATGCGGTCGCAGCCGGCGGCCTTCAGCGCATCCAGCTCGCCCGCGATGGACGGATTGCCGTAGCGCATGGCGTGGCGCACGGTGAGGGCCAGCCCGTGGGCGCTGACGTTGGCTTGCAGCAACTCGGCTTGCTTGCGCGTCCACACGGCCAGCGGCGAGCCTTCGGGCGTCCAGATGCTGGCGTACTTGGCGGCGGACTTGGCCGGGCGGGTGCGCAGGATGATGCCGTGCAGGATCGGCTTCCACACCGCTGGCGGAATCTCCACCACCCGCTGGTCGCTGAGGAACTGCGCCAGGTAGCGCCGCACCGCGGGCGCGGTCGGGGCGTCGGGCGTGCCGAGGTTGACGAGCAGCACGCCGACGCGGGCGGGGCTGCCGTGGCGGTATTCGGGTTCGGGTTGGGTTTTCATGGCGCGTGCATTCTCGCCGAGTCGGCCCAGTTCCGTGCTTCGTGGACACTGCGCGGATGATTACCGCACTCACCCTCGATCTGGACGACACCCTCTGGCCGGTCATGCCGACGCTGCTGCGTGCAGAAGCCGTGCTGCAGGACTGGCTGCGCGTCCATGCCCCGGCGACTGCTGCGGCCTTCGATGTGCCGACCCTGCAGCGCCTGCGCGGCGAGGTCACGCGGCGGCACCCCGAATTCGCGCACGACCTGACCACGCTGCGCCTCATCACCTTGCGCGAGGCACTGTCCGCCAGTGGCGATGACCCGGCGCTGGCCGAGCCGGCGTTCGCCGTGCTCTTCGCCGAGCGGCAGCGGGTGCAGTGGTATGCCGATGTCCGCCCGGCGCTGGAGCGGCTGGCGGCGCGGTTCCCGCTGCTGGCGCTGTCCAACGGCAACGCCGAACTCGCGCCGACCGGGCTGTCGCCGTACTTCGTTGGGGCGGTGAGCGCCCGTGGCTGCGGGGTTGCCAAGCCGTCAGCGCGCATCTTCGAAGCGGCTTGCGCGGCGTTGGGCTGCACGGCGTCGCAGGTGATGCACGTCGGGGATGACTGGCGGCTCGACATCGTCGGCGCGCGCCGGGCCGGGCTGCACACCGCCTGGATACGCCGCCCCGAAGCGGCGTTGCACCACGGCCCGTCCAGTCCGGAGGAGGACGATGCACCGGGTGGCCGGCATCTGCACCTGGACGATTTGCTCGCCTTGGCGGACGCGCTGGGCGCTTGAGGTGGTTGGGTGCGGCTGCGCGATTCGGGGTGCGGTTCGGGGGGATCTGTCCGGTGATTCGCGGTTTCTTCGCGCCTTGATCGGCCCTGTGCGGACGCCACACTGGCGGGCATTCATGGGTCTGTCCACCAGTGAGCACCTCCTCCGTTCCCCGTTCCCCCGCCCGCGAAGTGGCCGAGCCTGCCAGCCCGTCTGCGCAGGCCGAAGCGCGGTTGAATGCCGCGATGCGCGAATTGGCGGTCCCGCTGCCCACCGCGGTGGTCACGGTCACGGCTGCAACCGGGGCGGCGGTGCGTGCCATTCCGGCGGCCGATTGGCTGATGGAGACGGTGGGTGTGCTGCTGCACGCGCCGCGGGGGGCGGATGCGCTGCGGGCGCTGGTGCTGCACCTGGCGTCCGGGCTGCAGTGTGACCGGGTCGCGCTGGGACTGCGCCGGCAGACCCGCTCGGACCTGGAGGTGCTGGCCGTGTCGGACCTGCCGCGCCTGTCCGACGCCGCCGAACTCGTGCGCGATCTGCACGCCGCGATGCAGGAGGCCGCCGCCAGCGCCTGCACGCTCACCCACCCCGCCCGCCGCCACGGCCCGATGCAGGCGGGACTCGCCCACGTGCAGCTCAGCCGGGCGATGGGCGCGTGTGCCGTCTGCACCATTCCGCTGGGCGGGGACGGGCTGGTGCTGGGGGCGCTGACGCTGCAGCGCGACCTGGGCGCACCGTTCCGCACCGAAGAAATCCTCCGGCTGGAACAAGCCGCGACCTACCTGACGCCGCTGCTGCGCCTGTACCTGACGCGCTCGGCCAGCCGTGGTGCCGCCTCGCTGGTGGTCTGGCCGGCGTGGCTGGAGCCGCTGCGCCGACACGTCTGGCCGGTCACGCTGGGCGCGGCGCTGGTGGCCGGGCTGCTGCCGGTCCACCGGGAAGTGGTGGCGCCGACGCGGGTCCAGGGTTTGCACGAACGGCAACTGGTGGCCCCACGCGACGGATTCATCTCGGTCGTCTACGCCCGCCCTGGCGCGCAGGTCCAGGCCGGCCAGTCGCTGATCGATTTCGACGGCGAACAAGCCTCCAACGAACTCCGCACCGCCGAGGCCGCACTGGCACAGTCCGAGAGTGCCGTCTCCGAGGCACTGGCCCGCCACGACCAGGCCCAGATCGTCGTCCAGATGGCCAAGGTCGAGGAGTCCCGCGCCCGTGCCGATCTGGCCCGGCGTGACCTGGAGCGCGGCCGGGTGCTGGCGCCGCTCACGGGGGTCGTGGTCTCGGGCGATCTCAGCCGTTCGGTGGGGGCGCCGGTCAAGCGCGGCGAGGTGATGATGACCGTGGCGCCGGTGGACGGCTTCCGGCTGGTGCTCTGGGTGGACGAGCGTGACATCGCCGGGGTCCAGGTCGGCACGCTGGGCGCGCTGCGGGTGGCGGCCAAGCCAGGGCAGGCGCTGCCCATGGCGGTCACGCGCATCACGCCGGTGGCCCGTGTCCGCGAGGGGCGCAACGGCTTCGAGGTGGAGGGCGCCCTGGTGTCGGCCGCCGCGACGCTGCGGCCCGGCTTCGAGGGCGTGACGCGGCTCGACACCGGGCGCCACCCGCTCGCGGCGGAGCTGTTCGGCCGGTTGTTCGACTGGCTGCGCATGGGCTGGTGGACGCTGCTCGGATGAACCCGGAACCGCCCCTGACCGTCTCGGGCGAGGTGCTCGATGCCGTTCCGCTCGACAGCCCGTTCTGGTACCGGGTCGCGAACATCGTGCCCCGGCTGCGGCCCACGGTGCGTGTGCGCCACCGGGGCAGCGAGGGGGGCGCGCGCCATGTGCTCGCTGACCTGCTCACCGGGCGCCACCATCTGCTCGACGAGGCCGCCTGGTCGTTCGTCGGCCGCTTCGACGGTCGGCGCACCATCGGCGAGATCTGGACCTGGCTGAGCACCCGCGTGCCGCAGCCGCCGACGCAGCACGAGGTGCTGGAGTGGCTGGCCACGCTGGATGCGGCCGGGCTGCTGCAGTCTGACCGCCTGCCTGATCTCCAGGCCCTGATGCGCGGCGAGGCGCAGGTGGACCGACGCCGACGCCGCGCCTCGCTCAACCCCCTGTCCTGGCGCGTTCCGCTGGGTGATCCGACCCGCTGGCTGAGCCGGCTCGACCCGCTGGCCCATGCCCTGTCACACCCGCTGGCCTTGCTGGCGGTGCTGGTGCTGGTGGGCATTGGATGGATGCAGGTGGCGTTGCAGTGGCCGGCGCTGCAGGCCGATGCCCGCGAGCGGCTCGCCAGTCCGGCGTTCCTGGCGCTGAGCTGGGTGGTGTATCCGCTGATCAAGGCATTGCACGAACTCGGCCACGCGCTGGCGGTGCGACGCTACGGTGCCGAAGTGCAGCATGTCGGCATGGGTTTTCTGTATCTGGTGCCGGCGCCCTACGTCGATGCGTCGGCCGCCAGCGGGTTGTCACGGCGCCACGAGCGCATCCTGATCAGCGCGGCCGGCGTGCTGGTGGAGAGCGTGCTGGCGGCGCTGGGCGTGCTGGTGTGGTCGGCGGTACAGCCGGGATGGGTGCGCGACCTGGCGCTGTCGGTGGCGCTGGTCGGCGGAGTCTCGACGCTGCTGGCCAACGCCAATCCGCTGGTGCGCATGGATGGCTACCACATCCTCACCGACCTGCTCGACCTGCCCAACCTCGCGCAGCGCAGCCGGCGCTGGTGGATCGACCAGCTCCAGCGCCTGCTGGGAGTGCCGGCGGGTGCGGCGCTGCCGGACGGCACCTGGCTGCAGCGTAGCGTGACGCTCGGGTATGCACCGGCCGCATGGGTGTTCGGGATGGTGGTGGCGGTGTCGGCCTGTCTGTGGCTGGCGCAGACGGCGGCGATGCTGGCGCTGATGGCGGGAGCGATCGCGCTGTGGATGCAGGTCGGGCAGCCGCTGCTGGCGGGGTTGCGCTGGCTGGCACGGTCGCCCTCGCTGCGCGGGCGGCGGTTGCGCACGGCATTGCTGGGCATCGGCACGTTCGCGGCGCTGCTGGCGGGTGTGCTGCTCGTGCCGCTGCCGCAGGCCACCGTGGCGCAGGCGCAGGCGTGGATGCCCGAAGAGGCGCTGGTGCGTGCTCCGTCGGACGGGTTTGTCACCGCGGTCGAGGCGCCCGGTGACAGCGCCGTGCAGCCGGCCACGCCGCTGCTGACACTGCAGAACGAGGACCAGCCGGTCGAGCTGGCCAAGCTGCACGCCCGGCGCCTGGAGCTGGAGGTGCAGGTCAACCGGCTGCAGGTCCACGACGCCGCGGCGGCGCAACGCGCTGAAGCCGAGGCGGGCACGCTGCAACGCCGCGAGGCCGAGCTGGCCGAGCGCATCGCGCAGATGGCGATGCACAGCACCCGCGCCGGCCGCGTGAGCTGGATCGAGCCGCAGACGCTGCTTGGCCGCCATGTGCAGCGCGGCGAGGTGCTCGGCTATGTGCTGGCGGACGACCGGCTGGTGGCGCGCACGGTGGTGCCGGACGAGGAGATCGCCTGGCTGCTGTCGGGGGTGCGGGCCGTGTCGGTGATGCGGCCGGAAGCGCCGGGGCAGGCCCATGCCGGGCGCTGGGATGGCGTGGTGCCGGAGACGGGTTCGGTCTTGCCGGCGGCGGCGCTGGGGGTGCAGGCGGGCGGGCGCATCGAGACCGATCCGACCGACGCGGAGGGCCTGCGAACCCTGCAGCCCGTGGCGGTGATCGATGTGCAGGTGCCCGATCTGGCGGTGCAGCGGCTCGGGTCGCGGCTGCTGGTGCGCTTTGACCACGGTGCTCAGCCGCTGGGCGCACGCTGGTTGCGCCGCCTGCAGCAGCTCACGCTGCGCCACCTGGGCGAGGCCACTGACGTGCCGGGAGGGCGCTGAGGTGGGGGCGGTGGTGTCTGCCATGGCCCTGGTGCGGCCGGGACCGGTCTGGGGCGTGTATCCGCAGCGGGTCGAGTCCCGGACGCTGGCGCTGGCGGTGCGGACGGCGTGGCGGGTGCGGCGCGAGCGGGCCGTGTTTCTGGCGGCCTTGCATGGGCGGGTGTCCGATCCATCGACCGATCCCGCGACCGACGCCACCTGGTCACCCACCCTCGCCCGGCTGCGCCGCGAGGGCTACACGCCAGCGGTCTGCGCAGCGGTGTTCGGCCGGCTGGTCGGGCTGGTGCAGACCCACCTGGGTTTCACGCCGCACGACACGCAGCACCTGGCCGCCTGGACGATGCTCCAGGGCTGTCTGGTCGAGATGGCCACCGGCGAAGGCAAGACGGTGGCGATGTTCCTGGCCGCGGCCTGCGCCGGGCTGGCGGGCGTGCCGACGCATGTGCTGACGGCCAACGACTACCTGGCCGAACGGGACGCGGCACAACTGCATCCCCTCTACGCTGCGCTCGGCCTGCGTGTGGCCTGTGTCACCGCGGCTTCGACACCGATGGAGCGCCGGGACGCCTATGCCGCGGATGTGACCTATGCGGCAGCGCGCGAGGTGGCGTTCGACCACCTGCGCGACCGCGTCGCCCACGGGCGGGCCGGCGGCCGGCTGGCGTGGTCGGACGCGGCCGATCCGGGCGGTGGACCGCTGATGCGCGGGCTGTGCCTGGCGCTGATCGACGAGGCCGACAGCGTGCTGTGCGACGAGGCGCGGGTGCCACTGATCCTGTCCGGGCAGGGGGTGCAGGCGCTGTCGGAGAACGACTTGCGCACCTTGCTCGACCGGGCGCAGGCCCTGGGCATCGGGCGCCACGCACTGGTCACGCCTGCCACGGGCAGCGGCGCCGCCACCGTGCGGCTGACCCGCGCCGGGCGGGCCTGGCTGGCGGCGCAGCCCTGGGCGGCCGAGCGGCCGTGGTCCGACCTGCGCTGGCGCGAGGACTGGGCGCTGCGGGCACTCACCGTGCTGCACGCGCTGCAGCGTGACCGGGATTACGCGGTGCAGGAGGCGCGCATCGTCTTCATCGACCCCATCACCGGCCGCGCCGCCCCGGAGCGCCAGTGGTCACGCGGCCTGCACCAGTTGCTTGCGCTCAAGGAATCGCTGCCCATGCCCGCACCGCAGCAGACGCTGGCACAGCTCACCTACCAGCGCCTGTTCAGCCGCTACCACCAGATCGGCGGCATGAGCGGCACGCTGGCCGAGGTGGCGCCCGAGATGGCGCTGAGCTACGGCACGCCGGTCATCCGCATCCCGCGCCACCACCCGGCGCAGCGGCGTGACCTCGGCGTGCAGATCTACCGCGACGACGACCAACGCTGGCAAGCCGTGGTCGACCGGGCGGGTGCCGTGGTGGCGCAGGGGCGCTCGGTGTTGATCGGCACGGCATCGGTGGCTGCGTCGGAGCAGCTTGCGCAGCGTCTGCGGGTGCAGGGCTTGCGGCCGATGGTGCTCAACGCGGTGCAGAGCCAGATGGAAAACGAGGTCATCGCCCGCGCCGGGCAGGTCGGGCGCATCACCGTGTCCACCCAGATGGCCGGGCGCGGCACCGACATCCGGCTCAGCCCCGCCGTGCAGGCGGCGGGTGGACTGCATGTGCTGGTCTGCACCGATGCGTTGCCAGCGCGCCAGTGGCGCCAGCTCATCGGACGGGCGGCCCGCCAGGGCGATCCCGGCTCGGCCGAAACGCTGGTGTGCTGCACAGAAGGGCTGTTGTTCCAGCGGCTGCCGGGGTGGCTGCTCGCTACGCTTGTGCATCGCCCGCCGGCTGCGCGCTGCACAGCCGGGGTGTGGCGCACGGTGATGCTGCTCGACGAATGGGCGCAGATGCGCGAGCGCCGTGCCTTGCTGCGCCAGGACCGTGCCGGGGCCGGGCGGCTGGCGTACAGCGGTTGGGAAGAATGATGAGCTTGGAGTCTGCGGTGAACTCTGCGGTGAAAGAACACGGTCGGATGCGTGCGGGTGGTGCTGCGATCTGGGGGGCGGGCCTGCTGCTGGCTTCGGCGGCACAGGCGGCGCCCATGGCGTGTCTGATCGAACCGTCGCAGGTGGTGGACATCGGCAGTCCGGTGGTGGGCGTGCTGGCGACGGTGGCGGTCGAGCGTGGCGACGTGGTGCGTCGCGGCACGGTGGTGGCCACGTTGCGCCGAGAGGTGGAGCGTGCCAATCTGAGCGCCGCCAGCAACCGTTCCGAGGTCCAGGCCGAGCTGCGGGCCGCCCGCGCCGCCGCCGAACTCGCCCGCAGCAAGCTCGTGCGCGCCGAGGATCTGCACCGGCAGAATTTCGTCTCCGAGGTGGCGGTCGAACAGGCCCGCTCCGAAGCCGAGGTCGCCTACCGCCGCATCGACGCCGTGCGCGAACAACAGCGCGCCGCCGCCAGCGACACCGAGACCGCCCGGTCGCAGTTTGCCCAGCGTGAACTGCCGGCCACCATCGACGGCGTGGTGGTCGAGCGGTTCCTGAACCCCGGCGAGCGCGTCGATGACAAGCCGATCCTGCGCATCGCGCGGCTCGATCCGCTGCGGGTCGAGCTGGTGTTGCCGCTGTCGGACCTGGGCCGCCTGAAGGCCGGTGACACGGTACCGCTCAAGCCCGATTACCCCGGTGCCACGCGCAAGACCGCCACGGTCGAGCGGGTGGACAAGGTGGTCGATGCCGCCAGCCGCACCTTCCGCGCCCGGTTGACGCTGCCCAATCCGGGCTACGGCATCCTGGCCGGGGTGCGCTGCCTGCCCGAGTGGACGGCCACTCCCGCCATCCCTGCCACCACCGTCCCATGACGACGACGTTCCACCGGACGGGCATCGAAGAACTCGAAGCCCGCATCCTGTATTCCGCCGATGCGGCCTTGCTGCTGGGTGGCGGGCCGGTGGCGGATGTGCGCAGCCTGGACAGCGCCGCATCGGCCCCGGCTGCGCAGCAGGTGGCGCCGATGGCTGCCCGCTGGCTGGTGGTCGATCGCAGGGTCGAGGACTGGGATCTGACGCTCGCCGACCGGCAAGCCCAGGCCACGCCGGATGCCCCTGTCCCCACCGTCCTGCTGATCGACCACGGCACGGACGGTCAGGCACGCCTGGCCGCGCTGTCGGGCCGTGTGGACGTGTTGCCCTGGACCGACGCGCAGGGCCACCGCTGGCTCGGCGCCTCGCCACTCGACGCCGCCCCAGAGGCGGCACAAGCGTCCCAGGTGGCCGCTCCGGACGCGCTGCCCGACCGCTGGGAAGCCGAGGTGCGGCACGAACTGGTGGTGATCGACGGTGCGATCGACGGCGCCGCGCAACTGGCGATGCTGTGGTGGTCACGGGCGAGTGCGGCTTGCCAGATCGAGGTGGTCGTGACCGATCCGGCCGCGGATGGACTCGCGCAGATCACCACCTTGCTGGCATCGCGGCACGACCTCTCGGCCTTGCACCTCGTCAGCCACGGGGACGCGGGCCTGCTGCGCCTGGGCACGGCCACGGTCGATGCGGCGGTGCTGGCGGCGCGGGCCGAGGAAGTGACCGGCTGGCGACAGGCGCTCACGGCCGACGCCGACCTGCTGGTCTACGGCTGCGATGTCGCGCAGGGCTGGGCGGGTGCGGCGTTTGTCCAGCAGTGGCGCGACCTCACTGGCGCGGATGTGGCCGCCAGCACGAACCTGACCGGCTCGACCGACGAGGGCGGCGACTGGACACTGGAGGTCCGGACCGGGCAGATCGAGCAACCCGTCGCCTTCGATGCGGCCACACAGGCGGCGGCGGACTGGCACGGCACGCTCGCCACCTACACCGTCACCAACTTCAACGATGCCGGTGCCGGCTCGCTGCGCCAGGCGATCCTCAACGCCAATGCCAACGGCGGTGCCGACACCATCACCTTCAGCACGATCAATCCGACCGGCACCATCAACCTCGCCAGCGCCTTGCCGCAGGTCACGGGCCAGATCACGCTCGACGCCACGCGGGTCGGTGTGCCGAGCCTCGTGCTGAACGGTGGCCACAGCATCACCAACGGACTCGACCTCGGGCCTGGCAGCGATGGCAGCACCTTGCGCGGGCTGGTCCTCCAGGGCTTCACCGCCTCCGGCATTGCCATCACCAGCAGCGGCAACACCATCGCCGGCAACTACATCGGCACCGACCTTGCCGGCAATGTCGCGGCCGACAACTCGATCGGCATCAATGTCTTCGATGGCGCCAACAACGTCATCGGCGGCACGACCGCCGCGGACCGCAACGTGATCTCCGGCAACTCCAACCTCGGCGTCAACGTGATCGGGCCGGGTTCTGCCGGCACCCGCATCCAGGGCAACTACATCGGCACCAATGCCGCGGGGTCGGCCGATCTGGGCAACACCTGGCATGGTGTCTTCCTGAACAACACCTCCGGGGTGACGGTGTCCGGCAACGTGGTCAGCGGCAACGGCGTGCTGGCCGGGGCTGCCGGCATCACCCTGGGGGCGTCGGCCACGGCCAATCTGGTCGTGGGCAACCTGGTCGGCCTGAACGCCGCGGGCACGGGCGGGCTGGCCAATGGCGGCGTCGGCATCTACGTGCTGGGCAGCGGCAACACCATCGGCGGCACGACCGCAGCCGAGCGCAATGTCGTGTCCGGCAACGCCACCATGGGCATCAACCTGAGTGGTGCCAACGCCAGCGGCAATACCGTGCAGGGCAACTGGATCGGCACCTCCGTGACCGGCCTGACCGCCATTGGCAACAACGAGGACGGGTTGCAGATCGACGGCGGTGCCAGTGGCAACACCATTGGCGGCCTCGCCGCCGGTGCGGGCAACGTCATCTCGGGCAACCTGAACGCCGGCATCGCCATCGACGGCAGCAACTCGACGACCAACCTCGTGCAAGGCAACACCATCGGTCTGGCCGCTGACGGCCAGACCAGCATGGGCAATGCCCACAACGGCATCAACGTCAACCAGGCGACCAACACCGTCATCGGCTCGACCGCAGCGGGCGGGCGCAACGTGATTGCGAGCAACAGCCAGAACGGCATCGGCATCACCGATGCAAATGGCACGTTGGTCCAGGGCAACTCCCTCGGCACCGACGTCACCGGCACCCTGGCGCGCGGTAACGGCTGGGACGGCGTGCGCCTGAGCGGCAGCAGCGAGTATTCCGTCATCGGGGGCGACGCTGTCGGGGCGGGCAACCTGATCGCCTTCAATGCGGGCGACGGGATTCTGGCCAACACCAACAATGGCAAGTCGAACACCTTCATCGGCAATGCCATCACGGCCAATGGCGAGACAGGCATCGACCTCGGCCCCGACAACGGGGTCACCGGGAACGACATCGGGGACTTTGACTTTGGCGCCAACAACCTGCAGAACTTCCCCAGTCTGACCAGTGCGGCATCCTCGCCGGCCGGTACGGCGATCGTGGGGTCGTTGAACTCGAACATCCTGACCACGTTCCGCATCGATTTCTATGCCAACCACAAAGGTGGAGAAGATCCCACAGGCTATGGCGAAGGAGAACGCTACCTGGGCTTCACGACCGTCACCACCGATGCTCTCGGGTCTGCCTCGTTCAGCACCACGCTGACCGATGCCTGGGTCAACAACGGCGACCGCGTCAGCGCCACGGCCACCGTGGACCTGGGTGGCGGCACCTACGGCGCGACCTCCGAGTTCAGCATGAACGTGATCGCCACGGCCACTGGTGTGGTGGTGGTCGATACCGTGGCCGACACGCTGGACGGCACCCCCACCTCGATCACCAACCTCGGCAACAACCGCGGCGCCGACCAGCGCATCTCGCTGCGCGAAGCCATCACCGCCGTCAACAACACCGCCAACGGCGCCACGGCGGACAAGATCGTCTTCGGCATCAATGGAACGGGTGTCCACACGATCGCGCTGACCTCCTTGCTGCCCACCCTCGGCCAAGCCGTGAACATCGACGGCAGCACCGACGACAGCTTCGCCGCCCAGGGCAGCCAGCCGGCCATCGTGCTCGACGGCGGGGGCGTGGTGCTGGACGGTTTGCGGTTTTATGCAGGCTCGGGCGGCAGCTCCGTGCGCGGCCTGAACTTCCAGCGGTTTACCCAGGACGGCATCGACATTTCCGGCAGCAATGGCAACACCATTGCCGGTAACTGGTTCGGCGTCGGTGCGGACGGCGTGACTGGCCGTGGCAACCAGCAGGGCATCAACCTCTGGAACGCGAGCAACAACACCATTGGCGGCGCCACGGCGGCCGACCGCAACGTCGTGTCCGGCAACAGCGGGACGGGTCTCTGGATCGGTGGCACCTCGACGGGCAACCAGATCCATGGCAACTACATCGGCACCACGGCCAGCGGTGACGCGGCACTGGCCAATGCCAACGAGGGCATCCGCATCGAGTCGGCCGGCAACACCATCGGCGGCACCACGGCGGGCCAGCGCAACGTGGTCTCCGGCAACGGTGGCGAAGGCATCCTCATCACCACCGCTGCCGCCACCGGCAATGTCGTGGTCGGCAACTACATCGGCACCGACAGCACCGGCCTGTTCGACCTGAACGGCACCGCGCAGGTCAATGGTCTCAGCGGCGTGGTCCTCCAGGGTGGTGCCAGCAACAACCGCATCGGCACCAATGCCGATGGATCGAACGACACCGCCGAGCGCAACGTCATTTCCGGGAACAACTGGTATGGCGTGGAAATGATCGACAGCGGCACGACGGGCAATGTCGTGCAGGGCAATTACATCGGTACCGACGCCTCCGGACAGGTGGCGCTGGGCAACGCCCAAGGTGGTGTGTCGTTCTGGAGTGCGGTGTCCGGGAACCAGGTTGGCTCGGGCTTGGCGGGGGCTGGCAACGTCATCTCCGGCAACGAGACCGGCGTGCTGGTCGCCAATGGCGCCATCAACAACCGCGTCCAGGGCAACCTGATCGGGCTTGGCGCCGATGGCAGCACGCTGCTGGGCAACACCGGGGCGGGTGTGTACCTCTACAACGGCGGCTCTGCGTTGGCCATCACTGGCAACCTGATCGGCACCAACGCCGACGGCAGCAACGACGTGGGCGAACGCAATGTCATCTCGGGCAACTACAACGGCGTGGTCATGGAGAACGCCGAAGTCACGGGCAACACCGTGGCGGGCAACTACATCGGCACCGATGCTACCGGCCTGCTCGCCCTGGGCAACACCGTCAACGGCATCCTCTTGCAGGCAGGGGCGAACGCCAACACGATTGGCGGCACCCTGGCGGCACAGCGCAACGTCATCTCCGGCAACGGCGACGATGCGATCGAGATGGCCGATGAAGCCACCGACGGCAACACCGTGCGCGGCAACTGGCTGGGCGTCAACGCGGCCGGCACCGGGATGCTCGGCAATGGCGGGGATGGCATCTACGTCCACGGTGGCGCCGACAACAGCGTCATCGGCGGCACGGTGGCCAACAGCGGCAACTGGATCGCCGGCGCCGGGCTGGTCGGCATCGAACTCGACGGCGCCATTTCCGGCACCGTCATCCAGGGCAACCGCATTGGAACGGACCTGGCAGGCACGGCCAACTGGGGCATGCAGCAAAACGGCATCCTGGTGGAAAACACCGCCAGCGGCAACCAGATCGGCGGTACCGCGGCTGGCGCGGGCAACACCATCGCCTTCAGCGGGCAAGGAGGTGTGTGGACCGCAGGCATCCGTGTATATGGCAACGGCACGAACAGCAATGCGGTGCTGGGCAACACGGTCGGCACCAGCGTGGGTCTCGGCATCGACCTGGGTGCGCAGGGTGCTACCGCCAACGATGCCCTGGACGCTGACACCGGCGCCAACAACCTGCAGAACACCCCCGTGCTGTCGCTGGCCCGCACCAATGCGTCCAACCAGTTGACGGTGTTCGCCACGCTCGACAGCACCCCCGGCAGCTACTACCGCGTCGAGTTCTTCGCCACCACCACCCAGGACAGCAGCGGCTACGGCGAGGCCCAGCGGTTCCTCGGTGCCGTCAACGTGCCCACGGGTGTCACTGGCAACGCCACCTTCAGCATCTCCCTCGGGGCGAACGTGGCCGTGGGCGAGTTCATCACCGCCACGGCCACCAAGAGCAACGCTGCCTACACGGTGTTCACCGATACCTCCGAGTTCTCCCGCAACGTCGCCGCCATCTCCAGCGCCCAGGCCACCATCACCGTGGACACCACCAGCGACACCAGCGACGGCGACACCACCAGCCTGAGCACGCTGCTGGCGAACAAGGGCGCGGACGGGTTCGTCAGCCTGCGCGAGGCGATCACGGCGGCCAACAACACGGGCAACGGCAGCAGCGTGGACCGCATCGCCTTCAACATCGCCGCCCCGCTCGTGGCGGGCGCGCACACGATCGCCCTGACGACGAACCTGCCCACGCTGACCGATGCGGTTGAAATCGATGGCCGCACCGAGCCGGATGCCGCCACTGCGCCCGTGGTCGTGCTCGACGGTGGCTACGCGGCCAGCACGGGGTTGTATGTACAGGCCAGCGGATCGACCATTCGCGGCCTCGTGGTCTCGGCGTTCGCGGACAAGGCGATCGTGGTCGGACCCGGAGTGGCCAACACGCGCATCGTGGGCAACTACCTCGGCACCGACGTGACCGGCATCCAGGCGCGCGGCAATGCAGGCTGGGCGATCGATCTGGTCAGCGCAGGCACGGGGACGGTCATCGGCAGTGCGTCGCCCAGCGACCGCAACGTCATCGCCGCGAGCCAGTCCTGGGGCGGCATTGCGGTCAATGGCACCTCGACTGTGACCATCCAGGGCAATTCCATCGGTGTGGGGTCCGATGGGGTCACGGCACTGGGCAACCAGGGCACAGGGGTTTTTGTCTTCAACAGCAGCAGCGGTGTGCGCATCGGTGGTGCGGGTGCGAACGAAGGCAACCTGATCGCGTCGAATGCCGGGGCGGGCGTTCAGATCGGCAACGCCGCTTCGGGTGTCAGCGTGCTGCGCAACCGCCTGACCGGCAATGGGGGCCTGGGCATCGATCTGGAAACATTCGGTGCGGTGCTCGCCAACGATGCACTCGACGTGGACACCGGCGCCAACGGCCTGCAGAACACCCCCGTCCTGTCCAGCGCCAACACCACCGGCGGCAACACCACCGTCATCGGCACGTTCAACAGCCAGGCATCGTCCACCTACCGCATCGAGTTCTTCTCCTCCCCGGTGGCGGACCCCAGCGGCTTCGGCGAAGCGGCGGTCTACCTCGGCACCGCCACCGTCACCACCGACGCCAGCGGCAACGCCAGCTTCAGCGCCATGCTCAGCGGCGTCACCGTCACGGCAGGCCACAGCGTCAGCGCCACCGCTACCGTGGACAACGGCGGTGGCAGCTACGGCAGCACCTCCGAATTCGCCGCCAACGTCGTCGCCACCAATGGCACGCCCGGGGTGGTGGTCCAGAGTCTGTCGAACACCAGCGAAGGCCAGGCCACCGGCAGTTTCAGCGTCGTGCTGGCCACGGCGCCCACCGCCGATGTCACGATCGCCCTCAGCGTCTTCGACACGACCGAGCTGTCCCTGGGCACCGGGTCGCTCACCTTCACCAGCGCGAACTGGAACGTCGCCCAGGTCGTCACCGTCACCGGCGTGGACGACACCATCGTCGATGGCACGGTCTGGTCCAACATCGTCCTGGCACCCGCCGTCAGTGCCGATGCCGCCTACAACGGACGCGACCCGGCCGATGTGTCGATCTCGAACGCGGACAACGACACCTTCAACACGCTGGTCGTGACCACCGCCTCCGATGTCTTCGACGGCAACACCAGCAGCATCGCCGCGCTCATCGCCAGCCGCGGCGCCGATGGCCGCATCAGCCTGCGCGAGGCGATCACGGCGGCCAACAACACCACCAATGCACTGGGGGGCGCCGACCGCATCGTCTTCGACATCGCCGACGCACTGGTCGGTGGCGCCCATACCATCACGCTCTCCTACGACGGACCTGATCCCGGCACGGTGCCGGATGCCTTGCCGACCGTGACCGAGGCGGTGGTGATCGACGCCACGACGGACGCCGACTGGGCGGCGGCGGGCGGGTTGCCCGTGGTGGTGCTCAACGGCAGTGCCGCGGCGGGTTCGGCCGACGGCCTGGCGATCACCGCCGGCAACAGCACCGTGCGGGGCCTGGTGATCCGCAACTTCGGGCACTACGGGCTGTACCTGAGCGGCGGTGGTGGCAGCACGGTCGAAGGCAACTTCATCGGCACCAACGCCGCCGGTACCGCCGCCGCCGGCAACACCTGGGGCATCGTGGTGGACAACTCCGCCAACAACGTCATCGGCGGCACCACGGCGACCACGCGCAACCTGATTTCGGGCAACACCAACGACGGCATCAACCTGAGCGGCACCGGCTCGACCGGCAACCAGATCCAGGGCAACTTCATCGGCACCAACCTGGCAGGTACGGCCGCGCTGGGCAACGTGGGCGTGGGCATCGGCCTCGGGGCCGGGGCGTCGGGCAACACGGTGGGCGGCGCGGGCAGCGCCTACCGCAACCTGATTTCCGGCAATGCGCAGTACGGCGTCTTCCTCTCCGACGCGAACACCAGCGGCAACGCGGTGCTGTCCAACTGGATCGGCGTCAACGCCGCGGGTTCGGCCGCACTGACCAACGGCGGCTTCGCGGTGGTGGTGGACCTGCAGGCCGCGTCCACCACGATCGCCGGCAACGTCCTGTCCGGCAACACGGCCACGAGCTGGAGCGCGGCCCGCGGCGGCATCTACCTCTATGCCAACGGCGTGACGGTCCAGGGCAACCAGATCGGCGTGGCAGCGACCGGCGGCGGGCTGCTGGGCAACGGCGGCGGCGCGGGGGTCAGCGGCGGCATCGTGGTCAACAACGGCAGCGCCGGCGTGCGCATCGGCGGCACGGGTGTCGGGGAAGGAAACACCATCGCCGGCAACACCGGCGCGGGTGTCGTCGTGCTGACCACCAGCGCACCGACCACCGTGCTCGGCAACACTTTCCACGACAACACCGGCCTGGCGATCGACCTCGGCAACGATGGTCTGACCGCCAACGACGCCGGCGATGTCGATACCGGCGCCAACACGCTGCTGAACACCCCCGTGCTCTACAGCGCGGTGATCCAGGGTGCCGATGTCCGGATACAGGGCGCCATCGACACCGCCGCCAGCCAGACGCTGCGCATCGAGTTCTTTTCCAGCCCGCTCGGCACGGAAGACCCGACCGGCTACGGGGAGGGTGCTGTCTATCTCGGCACCACCGATGTCACCACGGACGCCACCGGCCACGCCGCGCTGGATGTCACCCTGACCGGCATGGCGCCCGCCGTCGGTGACCGGGTCAGCGCCACCGCCACGCTCAAGACCGGGGCGAGCACCTACAGCGCCACCTCCGAGTTCGCGATGAACGTGGCGGCGGCGATGTTCAATGCGTCGCCGGTGCTCGCGCTGACCGGCTTCAGCGGCAGTTACACCGAAAACGCCGCGCCCCTGTACGACCCGACCGCCACGCTGACCGACGCGGACAACGCCTTCCTGACGGGCGGCAACCTCACGTTCCAGATCACCGCCAACGGCACCGCCACCGACGAGCTGGGCCTGCGCAACCAGGGCACCGGCGCGGGCCAGATCGGGCTGTCCGGCAACGACGTGACCTATGGTGGCGTGGTCATCGGTAGCCACACCGGCTTCGGCAACGGCAGCACGCCGCTGGTCGTCACCTTCAACGGCAACGCCAGCGTGGCCGCCGCCCAGGCACTGCTGCGCAATGCCACCTACCGCGACACCAGCGACACCCCGAGCACGGCCACCCGCAGCATCCGCCTGACGGTGTCCGACGGCAGCGGCGGCACCAGCACGCCTTTCGTGGTCAGCATGGCGGTGGTGGCGGTCAACGATGCGCCGGTGCTCGCGGTGTCTGTGTCTGCTGCTGCGTCGTTCACCGAGGGTGGTGCGGCGGTGGTGCTGGACAGCGCGCTGCTGGTGTCGGATGCCGAGCTGGGTGCGGCCGGCCACTTCGGTGGCGCCACGCTCACGCTCGCCCGCAACGGGGGCGCGAGCAGCCAGGACGTGTTCAGCGCCACCGGCACGCTCGGCCCGCTCACGCCGGGCGGGGCGCTGGTCGTCGGTGGCACCACCATCGGCACCGTCACCGCCAACGCCGCCGGCACGCTGACGGTGAGCTTCAACGCCAGCGCCACGGGCACGCGGGTGAACGCGGCGCTGCAGCAGATCGCCTACGCCAACACCAGCGCCACGCCACCGGCCAGCGTCCAGCTCGACTGGCTCTTCAGCGATGGCAACACCGGCGCACAAGGCAGCGGCGGCGCGCGCTCGACCAGCGGCAGCACGACCGTGGCCATCACTGCCGTGAACTCGGCGCCGGCGTTCACCGGACTGGACGCCACCCCCACCCACACCGAAGGCGGTGCCGCGACCGTGCTGGATGCGGACGTGCAGGTGTTCGACCCCGAGCTGGCCGCCATCAACAGCTACGCCGGTGCCACCCTCACGCTGGTGCGCAACGGCGGCGCCAGCGTGGACGACCAGTTCAGCGCCACCGGCACGCTGGGCACACTGACCCAAGGGGCGAATCTGTCCGTGGGCGGCACCACCATCGGCACCGTCACGCAGAACGCCGCCGGCACCCTGGTGCTCACCTTCGGTGCCACGGCCACGCAGGCGCTGGTGAACGCGGCGGTGCAGCAGATCGCCTATGCCACCGGCAACGACACCCCCCCAGCCAGCGTGCAGATCGACTGGACCTTGGCCGATGGCAATACCGGCGCACAGGGCACGGGCGGCCCGCTGAGCACCGTCGGCAGCGTCACGGTGGCGATCACTGCCGTCAACGATGCGCCCGTGCTGGCCAACACCGCCTTGTCGATCACCGTGGCCGAAGATGCCGGCGTGCCGTCGGGCGCCGTGGGTTCACCCATCAGTGCCTTCACCGGTGGCATGACCGACGCTGACAGTGCCGCGGTCAAGGGCATCGCCATCACCGCCACCGTGGAAACCAACGGCACCTGGTTCTACAGCACCAATGGCGGCGTCAGTTGGGCTGCGGTGGGCGCGGTCAGCAACACCTCTGCGCTGCTCTTGGCCGACAACGCCAACACGCGGCTGTACTTCGCCCCCAACGCCAACCACGCCGGCACCCAAAATGCCGCGCTCATCCTGCGTGCCTGGGACACCACCAGCGGCAGCGCCGGCACAAAGGTCGACACCAGCACCTGCGGCGGTAGCACGGCCTTCAGCGTCAACACCGATACGGTGGCGGTCACTGTGACCGCCTTCAACGACGCACCGACGTTCCTGCCCCCAGGCTTCGGCGGCGGCACGGGGATGCTCACCACTGCGGTCGGCTCAGGCGATGCCATCGGCAACAGCGTCACTGTGCAGGCCGATGGCAAAGTCCTGGTGGCGGGAACAACTGACATCGGCATTGCCCTCGTGCGCTACAACACCGACGGGTCGCTCGACACCACGTTCAACGGCACCGGCCAGGTGGTGTCGGTATTCGGTGGCGCCGGTTATGGCGTCATCGTGCAAGGCGACGGCAAGGTTCTGGTGGCCGGACAATCCTCCGGCGACTTCGCCTTGGTGCGCTACAACGCCAACGGCACGCTGGACACCAGCTTTGGCACCAACGGCATCGTCACCACCGGCATCGGCACTGGCAACGACGGTGCCCGAGGCGTCACGCTGCAATCTGATGGCAGGATCCTGGTGGCGGGATACAGCTTCAACGGCAGCAACGACGACTTCGCCCTGGTGCGCTACCACGCCAACGGCTCGCTCGACACCGGCTTCGGCAGCGGCGGCACGCTCATGGCCTCGATCAGCGTCGGCAACGACATCGCCACCAGCGTTGCAGTGCAATCTGACGGCAAGATCCTGGTGGCCGGAGGTGCCGATGGCGCCTTTGGCTTGGTGCGCTACAACGGCGATGGCTCTGTGGATTCGAGCTTCGGCACCAGTGGCATGCAGACGGTCGCCATCTGGCCGGGGCCGGCGGGGCAGATGGTCTTGCAGTCTGACGGCAAGATTCTGTTGGCCGGGACCGTCGGTCCCTTTCCTTACGACTTCGCGGTCGCACGATTGAACACCGACGGCACACTCGACGCCAGCTTCGGTAGCGGCGGGACGGTGACTACCGACATTGGCTTCCTCGACTATGGCGCGAGTGTCATCCAGCAGGTCGACGGCCGGATTGTGGTGGTTGGCCAGAGCCGACCCGGCAGCCACAACGATTTCGCAGCCGTGCGCTATGAAGCCAACGGAACCCTGGACACCAGTTTTGGCGTCAACGGCATCGTCACCACCGACGTTCGCGGCGGCGACGACTACGCCAAGAGTGCTACCGTGCAGTCAGACGGGAAAATCGTGGTGACGGGCGGAAGCTGGAACGGCAGCAGCTATGCCATCGCCGTAGTGCGCTACAACGCCAACGGCTCGCTGGACACCGTCGGGGGCACCAACTCGCTGGACGGCATGCCCGTCCACACCGAAGGCGGCGCAGCTACGGTGCTGGACAGCGATGTGCTGGTGTGGGACGCCGAACTCAGCGCTGCCAACAACTTCAGCGGCGCCACGCTGACCCTGGTGCGCAACGGCGGCACCGATGCGCAAGATGTGTTCAGCGCCACCGGCACGCTGGGTTCCATCACCGTGGTCAGTGGCAACCTGGTGGTGGGCGGCACCACCATTGGCACCTACACGAATTCGGCCGGCACCCTGGTGCTCACCTTCGGTGCCACGGCCACGCAGGCGCTGGTGAACGCGGCGGTGCAGCAGATCGCTTACGCCAATACCAGCGACACCCCCCCGGCCAGCGTGCAGATCGACTGGACCTTGGCCGATGGCAATACCGGCGCACAGGGCACGGGCGGCCCGCTGAGCACCGTCGGCAGCGTCACGGTGGCGATCCTGTCCCGCAACGACGCGCCTTCAGGCTCAGACCGCACCCTCACCCTCGCCGAGGACGGGTCGCACACGTTCACGGCTGCGGAGTTCGGCTTCTCCGATGTCGATGGCCATGCCTTGCAGGCGGTCAAGCTGACGACGCTGCCGGCGGCTGGCGCGCTCCAGTTGGCGGGCACGGCGGTGGTCGCGGGTCAGGTGGTGGCAGCAGTGGACCTCGTCAACCTGCGGTTCGTGCCCAACCCGGACTGGAACGGCGCCCCGTTCGCTGCGTTCACGTTCCAGGTGATCGATGACGGTGGCACCGCCAACGGCGGCACCGACACCGACGCCACACCGAACACGATCACTGTCCAAGTGACGGCGGTGAACGATGCGCCAGTGCTCGCCCTGGGCGGCACGAACCTCGTCGTCGATGGCTCGTTCGAGGCGGGCAGCGGCAGCAGTGCCTGGACGGGCAACTCGGGTCTGGAAATCGCCACCAATCCGGGCCTGTACAGCGTCGCCGCACCGCCGGACGGCAGCCACTTCGCCGAGGTCGAAGGCTGGTGGACCACCGCCGTGCCCAGCTTCCTCGAACAGACGGTCACGACCGAGATCGGCCAGACCTACGTGTTCAGCCTGGCGGCCGTCACCCGCGCCGATGTGAACGTCACCGACATGGGCCAGCTCAGCGTCAACGGCGTCGAGGTCGGGCGCTTCACGACGGGTACCACCTGGGCCTCGCACGCCGCGGTCTTCACCGCCACCGCCACCACCTCGACCCTGCGCATCACGTCGCTGGGTTCACAGTCCGGGGGGGCGCCTGGGACGGGCGATGGTTGCGGTCTCCTCCTCGACGATGTCCGCCTGGTGGCGGTCGATGCGGCGGCGGCGTTCACCGAGGACGGGCCGGCCGTGCTGCTGGGCGGCAGCGCGCGTGTCTTCGATGCCGAGCTTGGCGACAACGCCGCCAACCGTTTCAGCGGCGCCACCCTCACGCTCGCCCGCAACGGCGGCGCCAGCGTGGACGACCAGTTCAGTGCCACCGGCACGCTGGGCACACTGACCCCAGGCGGCCCGCTCGTGGTCGGTGGCACGGCGATCGGCACCGTCACGGCCAACGCGGCCGGCACGCTGGTTCTCGCCTTCGACGCCAGCGCCACCCACGCTTTGGTGGACGCGGCCCTGCAGCAGATCGCCTACGCCAACGCCAGCCACACGCCGCCCGCCGCGGTGCAGATCGACTGGAGCTTCTCCGACGGCAGCGCGGGCGCCACCGGCCACACCGCGGTGGTGCTCACGGCGGTCAACGACGCCCCGGCGGTCACGGTGTCGGCGACCAGCGGCACCTATGTGGAGAACGCCCCCGCGATCCTGGATGCCGGGGCGACCGTCTCGGATGTCGATTCGGCCGACTTCGGCGGTGGTGTCCTCACCTACGCGATCACCGCCAACGGCACCGCCAGTGACGCACTCGCCATCCGCGACCAGGGCACGGGCGCGGGCCAGATCGGTCTGGGCGGACCTGGCGGGCTGGACGTGCTGTTCGGCGGCGTGGCCATCGGCACCTACACCGGGCCGGTCACGGGCAGCACGCCGCTGCAGATCCAGTTGAACACCAGCGCCACGCCGACCGCCGTGCAAGCCCTGCTGCGCAACATCACTTACCGCAACACCAGTGACGATCCGGGCAGTGCCGTCCGCACGGTGCAGATCGACCTCAGCGACGGCGACGGCGGCAGCATCGCCCCCATCGTCGGCACCCTGACGGTCATGCCGGTCAACGACGCACCCGTGATCACCAGCCTGGGCGGTGTGGCCACGGCGACGCTCTCCCTCGCGGAAAACACCACCGCCGCCGGGACCGTCACGGCCAGCGACGTGGACCTCGGTGGATCGTCGCTCCAATACAGCATCGCGGGCGGTGCGGATGCGGCGCGGTTTTCGATCGACGCGGCGACGGGCGCGCTGAGCTTCGCCGCGGCGCCCGACCACGAAGCACCGAGTGATGCTGGCACCGACAACGTCTACGACGTGGTGGTGCAGGTCAGCGACGGCCTGCTCACCGACACCCAGGCGCTGAGCATCACGGTCGCCGATGTCAACGAATTCGCCATTGGCGCCCTGATCGACACCGACAGTACCGCCAACACCGTGCAGGAAAACGCCGCGGTCGGCACCGTGGTCGGGTTCCATGGCCTGGCGGTCGATGCGGATGCCACGACCAACGCCGTCACCTACACGCTCGACGACTCGGCGGGCGGGCGCTTCGCGATCGACGCCAGCACGGGTGTGCTCACCGTGGCTGTGTCGCTGGACGCGGAAGTCGCGTTGACGCACAACGTGGTGGTGCGCGCCACGTCCGCCGATGGCAGCACGACCGTGCTGGCCGTAGCCATTGCCGTGCAGGACGTGAACGAATTCGGTGTTACTCCGATCGTGGACACCGATCCTCAGGCGAACCTCGTGCCGGAAGACGCTTCGGTTGGTGCGGCTGTCGGTGTGACCGCGCGGGCCGTGGACAGCGATGCGACGAACCACGACGTGGGCTACACGCTGCTCGACGATGCGGGCGGGCGCTTCGCCATCAACGCCAGCACGGGTGTTGTCACCACGGCCCGTGCGCTGGATGCCGAGACGGCACAGGTCCACAGCATCACCGTGCAGGCACTGTCCAGCGACGGCAGCGCGCAGATCCTGAGCTTCACCCTCATGGTCACGGACGTGGACGAGTTTGACCTGACCAGCCTGGTGGATGCCGATGGGCAGCCCGATGGCGTGCTGGAAAACGCCACGGTCGGTACCGTGGTCGGGGTACAGGGCCTGGCGGTCGATGCGGATGTCACGACCAATACCGTGACCTACACGCTCGATGACTCGGCGGGCGGGCGCTTCGCGGTGAACGCCAGTACGGGCGTCGTGACATTGGCGCGTACCGTGCAGGAAGAGGGCGTGGCGACCCGCGACATCCTCCTGCGTGCCACGTCGGCCGATGGCAGCAGCGTGGTGTCGGCGTTCACCATTGCCATCACGGCGGTCAACGGTGCGACGCCCACCATCACGTCCGATGGCGGTGGCGCGAGCGCCGCGCTGGCCATGCAGGAAGGCCAGACCGCCGTGACCCAGGTGCAGGCCACGGACGCCGACCTGCCCGCGGAGACGCTGCACTACACGGTTGCAGGGGGCGCCGATGCCGCGTTGTTCGCGGTCGATGCGGCCACGGGCGTGCTGAGTTTCGTCGCGGCACCGGACTACGAAGCGCCGAGCGATGCCAGCGCCGACAACGTGTACGACGTGGTGGTGCAGGTCAGCGACGGCCTGCATACCGACACGCAGACGCTCGCCGTGACCGTCACGGCGGTCAACGACAACACGCCGGCGATCACCTCGGGCGGCGCATTCAGCGTGGCCGAGAACGCCACGGCCGTGACCACGGTGACGGCGACGGATGCCGATGCACCGAGCCAGACGCTGACGTACAGCATCGCGGGCGGTGCGGATGCAGCGCGGTTCGTGATCGATGCTGCGACCGGCGGGCTGCGCTTCGTTGCCGCGCCGGACTACGAAGCCCCGAATGATGCAGGCGCGGACAACGTGTACGACGTGGTGGTGCGTGTCAGCGATGGCCTGCTCACGGACACGCAGGCACTCGCCGTGGCTGTCACGGCGGTCAACGACAACACGCCGGCGATCACCTCGGGCGGCGCAGTCAGCGTGGCCGAGAACGCCACGGCCGTGACCACGGTGACGGCGATCGACGCGGACCAGCCCGTGCAGATGCAGACGCTGACGTACCGCATTGCGGGTGGTGCGGATGCGGCGAGGTTCTCGGTCGATGCGGTGACGGGTGCGCTGCACTTCGTCGCGGCGCCCGATTACGAAGCACCGAATGATGTTGGCGCAGACAACGTCTACAACGTGACCGTGCAGGTCAGCGACGGTGCATTGACAGACACGCAGGCACTCGCCGTGGCTGTCACGGCAGTCAACGACAACACACCGACGATCACCTCGGGCGGCGCAATCAGCGTGGCCGAGAACGCCACGGCCGTGACCACGGTGACGGCGACGGATGCCGATGCACCGAGCCAGACGCTGACGTACCGCATTGCGGGTGGCGCGGATGCGGCGAGGTTCTCGATCGACGCGGTGACGGGCGCACTGAGTTTCGTCACGGCACCCGACTACGAAGTGCCCGGCGATGCTGGCGCGGACAACGTGTACGACGTGGTGGTGCAGGTCAGCGATGGCCTGCTCACGGATACGCAGGCACTCGCCGTGGCTGTCAAGGCGGTCAACGACAACACGCCGGCGATCACCTCGGGCGGCGCAGTCAGCGTGGCCGAGAACGCCACGGCCGTGACCACGGTGACGGCGATCGACGCGGACCAGCCCGTGCAGATGCAGACGCTGACGTACCGCATTGCGGGTGGTGCGGATGCGGCGAGGTTCTCGGTCGATGCGGTGACGGGTGCGCTGCACTTCGTCGCGGCGCCCGATTACGAAGCACCGAATGATGTTGGCGCAGACAACGTCTACAACGTGACCGTGCAGGTCAGC
>NZ_JAAFKF010000034.1 GCF_013299175.1 Sphaerotilus sp. | reverse complement strand
AGCTGGCGCTGGACCTGGAAGCCAACGGCGTGCCCATCATCGGCACCAGCCCGGACAGCATCGACATCGCCGAAGACCGTGAGCGTTTCCAGCAACTGCTGCACGCCGTCGGCCTGAAGCAGCCGCCCAACCGCACCGCCCGCACCGAAGAGGCGGCGCTGGCGCTGGCCAACGAGATCGGCTATCCGCTGGTGGTGCGCCCGAGCTACGTGCTGGGTGGCCGGGCGATGGAAATCGTCCACGGGGACAAGGACCTGGAACGCTACATGCGCGAAGCGGTGCGCGTCTCCGACAAGTCGCCGGTGCTGCTGGACCGCTTCCTGGACGATGCCGTCGAGGTGGACATGGACTGCATCGCCGACGCCAGCGGCGCGGTGATGATCGGCGGGATCATGGAGCACGTCGAGCAGGCGGGCGTCCATTCCGGCGACTCGGCCTGTTCGCTGCCGCCGTACACGCTCTCCAGCGTGCTGCAGGACGAACTGCGCCGCCAGACCGCGCTGATGGCCCGTGCGCTGAAGGTGATCGGCCTGATGAACGTGCAGTTCGCGATCCAGGGCGACGTGACGGCCGGGCTGGATGCCTGCACCGTCTACGTGCTGGAAGTCAACCCGCGGGCTTCGCGCACCGTGCCTTTCGTGTCGAAGGCAACCGGCCAGCCGCTGGCCAAGATCGCCGCGCGCTGCATGGCCGGGCAGTTGCTGGCGGACCAGAAAGACCCGAACGGCCAGGTGCCGCATGAGGTCATTCCGCCGTACTTCAGCGTCAAGGAAGCCGTCTTCCCGTTCAACAAGTTCCCCGGCGTGGACCCGATCCTCAGCCCGGAAATGCGCTCGACCGGCGAAGTCATGGGCGTGGGCAAGACCTTCGCCGAGGCGATGCTCAAGAGCCAGCTTGGCGCGGGTTCACGTTTGCCGCGCAGTGGCAATGTCATGATTTCGGTCAAGACCAAGGACCATGTCCGCGCGGTGGCGATCGCCCGTGACCTGCACGCGCTGGGCTTCGGCATCGTGGCGACCAAGGGCACGGCGGGGGCCATCTCGGCCGCCGGCATCCCGGTCAAGGTCGTCAACAAGGTCAAGGATGGCCGGCCGCACATCGCCGACATCATCAAGTCCGGCGACATCCAGCTCGTCTTCACGACGGTGGACGAAACGCGCACGGCGATCGCCGATTCGCGCCACATCCGCACCGCCGCGCTGGCGAACCGGGTGACCTACTACACGACGATGGCGGGTTGCGAAGCGGCCACCGAGGCACTCAAGCACCAGGACGGCCTGACGGTGGTCTCCCTGCAAGAGCTGCACGCCGAACTGAACTAAACTCCGCGCGCTGTTCCGCCGCCGCCGGCCTTCCGCAGGGAAGCTGGCGGCGGCGCGTTTTTGTCCCTGCAATCGACCACCGACCGAGAGAGTTAGAGAAACCATGGCCACGATTCCGTTGACCAAGCGCGGCGCCGAGCTGCTCAAAGCCGAGCTGCACCGGCTCAAGACCGTGGAGCGTCCCTGGGTGATCAATGCGATCTCCGAGGCACGCGCGCAGGGCGATCTGTCCGAGAACGCCGAGTACGAAGCGGCCAAGGACAAGCAGGGCTTCATTGAAGGTCGCATCCTGGAGGTCGAGAGCAAGCTGGCCGTTGGGCAGGTGATCGATCCGAGCACGCTCAATGCAGGGGGCCGGGTCGTGTTTGGCGCCACCGTGGATCTGGAAGAGGAAGAGTCCGGCGACGCCGTGACCTACCAGATCGTGGGCGAGGACGAGGCGGACATCAAGTTCGGCCGTATCTCGGTCGGCTCGCCCATCGCGCGGGCGCTGATCGGCAAGGAAGCCGGGGATGTCGCGGTGGTGAATGCACCGGGCGGCGCCAAGAACTATGAAGTCATCGAAGTCCGCTACACCTGAGCCGGATGACGACCATGCTGAGACAGGTGCGAACGCTGGTGGCCGCAGTGTGGCTGGGGTTGGTGCTGACGCTGGCCGCGGTGGCGGCGCCGGTGCTGTTTGCCGGGCTGGAGCGCGCCGACGCCGGACGGCTGGCGGGCCACATGTTCCGCATCGAGGCCCTTGCTGCGCTGGCGTTGGCGGTGGTGCTGTTCCTGGCCGAGCGGCGGCTGGCGGCGCTGCGGATGCAGGCCGGTCAAGGCTCGGTGCTGTCGGTGAATGTGCTGCTGGTGCTGGGTGCGCTGTTCTGCACGGTGCTGGGCTACTTCGCCTTGCAGCCGATGATGGAAGCGGCACGGGCAGGCCAGGGGCGGTGGAGTTTTGGCGCCCTGCACGGATTCTCCAGTGCCCTGTTCGCGCTGAAGGGGTTGCTGCTGCTGGCGCTGGTCTGGCGCGGGGCCGGGGCGCACTGAGCAGCGGGAAGAAGGAAGCGCCGCAGGTCGGGCGCTTCCGGGGACGGTCACTCGCTGCTCTGGGCGCGCTTCTTGGTGCCGATGAGGCGTTTCTTGGACCGCTTGACGATGCCGCCGACGGTCAGGCGCTGGTTGCCGAAGATGGTGAGCTTCTTGACCTGGGCGCGCTGCGAGCCGCTTTTCGAGAACGTCAGCAGCTTGACGACGCGGGGTGCCGCAGCACGCCGGTCGGCCGAGAGGGCACGTTCTTCCTTGGCGGGCAGCGGGCGCCAGAGCACCAGCAGTTTGCCGATGTGCTGGATCGGTGCAGCTTCCAGGTCATCGGCCAGCGACGTCAGCAGGGCTTCACGCGCTGCGCGGTCGTCGCTGAAGACGCGGACCTTGATCAGTCCGTGGGCATTGAGGGCAGAGTCGATCTCCTTGAGAACGGCAGGGGTAAGTCCTTCGGACCCGATCATGACGACGGGGTCGAGGTGGTGGGCCTCAGCGCGGTGTTCCTTGCGCTGGGCCGGGGTCAATTGGATGGCAGCCATGTCGCCATTATCGTTGGGGTTGGGGCTGGGGTCAGGTTTGGGATTGAAAAATGAAGATCGACAGTAAAAGCAAGAAGATCAACAAGGCGTGGCTCAACGAGCACCTGACCGATCCCTACGTCCGGCAGTCCAAACGCGACGGCTACCGCGCCCGCGCCGCCTACAAGCTCAAGGAAATCGACGAGACGTTCCACCTGTTCCGGCCGGGGCAGGTGGTGGTGGACCTGGGGGCCGTGCCTGGCGCCTGGAGCCAGTACCTGCGGCGACGGTTTGCGCCGAAAGAGGCGGGCACGGGCGGCGCGGCGGCAGGCGAACTCAACGGGACCATCATCGCGCTGGACCTGCTCGAATTCGAGCCGATCGAGGGGGTGCATTTCATCCAGGGGGACTTCCGCGAAGACGCCGTGCTGCAGCAGTTGGTGGACGTGCTGGGTGGGCGTGCGGTCGATGTCGTGGTGTCGGACATGGCGCCGAACCTGTCGGGCATCGAGGTGTCGGACTCTGCGCGCATCGCCCACCTGATCGAGCTGGCCATCGACTTTGCACAGGCACATCTGCGGCCGGACGGGGTGCTGGTGTGCAAGGTGTTCCACGGGAGTGGATATAGCCAACTGGTACAGTTGTTCAAGGACCATTTCCGGGTGGTCAAACCCATCAAGCCCAAAGCGTCTCGTGACAAATCGGCCGAAACCTTTCTGGTGGGCCTGGGTCTGAAAAACGCTGGCAAGCGAAGTTGAGGCGAAGTCGGGTTCGGGTGTGAATGTACACATGTACACATACGCCCTGTTCAAGGTGAGGGTTGCCCCGCAAACATCAGCTTGGCGGGGGGTTGACTGCACTAGAATCGTCCTCATCTACCGCGTAGGTGCGTACCAAGCGGCACGCAAGGCCCCGACCCGGGGCGTGTTCGAATCTAAGAAGGAGCCGCGGTGAACAATCAATGGTTCTCCAAAGTAGCTGTGTGGCTGGTGATAGCGTTGGTGCTGTTCACCGTATTCAAGCAGTTTGACCGCACGGCCACGGCCGGTAACCAGATCGGGTACTCCGAGTTCCTTGAAGAGGTGCGCTCCAAGCGCATCCGCGAGGTGGTGCTGCAGGAAAATCCCGGCGGCGCCGAAATCGAGGCGCTGACGACCGACGACAAGAAGATCCGCACCACGGCCACCTACCTGGACCGCGGGCTGGTGGGCGACCTCATCAACAACGGCATCAAGTTCCGCGTCAAGCCGCGTGACGAGCCGTCGCTGCTGACGAGCCTGCTGGTGTCCTGGGGTCCGATGCTGCTGCTGATCGGCGTGTGGGTCTACTTCATGCGCCAGATGCAGGGCGGCGGCAAGGGCGGCGCCTTCAGCTTCGGCAAGAGCCGTGCCCGGATGCTCGACGACACCAACAACTCGGTGACGTTCGCCGACGTGGCCGGTTGCGACGAGGCCAAGGAAGAGGTCAAGGAGCTGGTGGACTTCCTCAAGGATCCCCAGAAGTTCCAGAAGCTCGGTGGCCGCATTCCCCGCGGTGTGCTGATGGTCGGCCCTCCCGGTACCGGCAAGACGCTGCTGGCGAAATCCATCGCGGGCGAAGCCAAGGTGCCGTTCTTCTCGATCTCCGGTTCGGATTTCGTGGAGATGTTCGTTGGTGTCGGCGCGGCCCGTGTGCGTGACATGTTCGAGCAGGCCAAGAAGAATGCGCCCTGCATCATCTTCATCGACGAAATCGACGCCGTCGGTCGCCACCGTGGTGCCGGCCTGGGCGGCGGCAACGACGAGCGCGAGCAGACCCTCAACCAGATGCTGGTCGAGATGGACGGCTTCGAGACCAACCTCGGCGTGATCGTCGTGGCGGCCACGAACCGGCCGGACATCCTGGACCCGGCCCTGCTGCGTCCGGGTCGCTTCGACCGTCAGGTCTACGTGACGCTGCCGGACGTGCGTGGTCGTGAGCAGATCCTCAACGTCCACATGCGCAAGATCCCGATCGGGCAGGACATCCGCGCCGACATCCTCGCGCGTGGCACCCCTGGCTTCTCGGGCGCCGATCTGGCCAACCTGGTCAACGAAGCCGCTCTGTTCGCTGCCCGCCGCAATGGCCGGGTGGTGGAGATGGTGGACTTCGAGAAGGCCAAGGACAAGATCATGATGGGCCCCGAGCGGAAGTCGATGATCATGCCGGAGGAAGAGCGCCGCAACACCGCCTACCATGAAGCGGGGCATGCGCTGGTCGCACGGCTGCTGCCCAAGACCGATCCGGTCCACAAGGTGACGATCATCCCGCGTGGCCGTGCGCTGGGGGTCACGATGCAGTTGCCCGAAGGCGATCGCTACAGCCTGGACAAGGACCGCATGTTGTCCACGATTTCCGTGCTGTTCGGGGGTCGCATTGCGGAAGAGGTGTTCATGAACCAGATGACCACTGGCGCCAGCAACGACTTCGAGCGTGCGACCCAGATCGCCCGCGACATGGTGACGCGCTACGGCATGACGGATGCACTCGGCCCGATGGTGTATGCGGACAACGAAGGCGAAGTGTTCTTGGGCCGCTCCGTGACCAAGACCACCAACATGTCCGAGCAGACCATGCAGAAGGTCGATTCCGAGATCCGCCGCATCATCGACAACCAGTACGCACTGGCCCGTCGCCTGATCGAGGAAAGCCAGGACAAGATGCATGTCATGGCCAAGGCGCTGCTGGAGTGGGAAACCATCGATGCGGACCAGATCGAGGACATCATGAATGGTCGCCCGCCGAAGCCGCCGAAGGACTGGGTTCCGTCGGTGAACAAGCCACCGGGCGGGCCGTCGAATCCGTCCATCAGCTCCGGCAACGCGACAGCACCGGCCTGACCTGAACCTTGAGCTGAACACCGATCCACACCGAAAAAACGGGGCGAAAGCCCCGTTTTGCATTCCACGATGACACCGCCTTCACCCGCCTCAACGTCCACTGGTCCAGTGTGGACCACCACCCGCTTCGCGATCGACCTGCAGACCGTGCGCGTCATGGGCATCGTCAACGTCACGCCCGATTCGTTCTTCGATGGCGGGCGTTCCTGTGCGTCCGAGGCGCTGGCGCATGGCGAGCTTCTGCTGCGCCAAGGAGCGGATCTGCTGGACATCGGAGGTGAATCGAGCCGCCCTGGGGCCGAATCCATCCCGTGGGCGCAGGAGTGGCAGCGCATCGCGCCCGTGCTGCGGGCCGCCATGTCATTGGGCGTTCCGCTGTCGATCGACACCTGCAAGCCCGAGGTCATGCAACGGGCGCTGGACCTGGGCGCCGACATCGTCAACGACATCCATGCGCTGGGGGCCGAGGGGGCGGTGGAGGTGGTGGCCCGTCATCCGCAGTGCGGCATCTGCCTGATGCACATGTCGGGCGTGCCGCAGACGATGCAGGCAGCACCGCGCCATGCCGATGTCGTCGCCGAGGTGCGCGATTTCCTGTCCGAGCGCGCGGCTGCCCTGGTGGCGCTCGGGGTCGATCGCGACCGCATCGTGCTGGATCCGGGCATCGGTTTCGGCAAGCGCGTGGAGGACAACTTTGCGCTGGTGCGCGGTCAGCGGGATCTGTTGGCGCTAGGCTATTCGGTGCTGGCAGGGTGGTCGCGCAAGTCTTCGCTGGGCGCCGTGACGGGCAAGGGTGCGCAGGACCGTCTCAGCGCCAGCGTGGCAGCGGCGCTGGCAGCGGCCCACTGCGGCGCACGGATCCTTCGTGTCCACGATGTGGACGCGACGGTTGACGCGCTCAAAGTGTGGAGAGCCGCCGGTTTGCTGTGATGGGTGTTTCCCATCCCTGTGCTGCATTAAGGAAATGTCGTCAAGCCTCGGTAACATCGGCGATTCAACTGAAATTGCCTCACGGGACGGGATCGACATGAGCAGAAAGTATTTTGGGACGGACGGGATCCGCGGCGCAGTCGGCACCTATCCGATCACGCCGGATTTCGTGCTGCGGCTGGGCAACGCCGTCGGCCGTGTGCTGCGGGCGACCCATGAGCGTCCTGTGGTACTGATCGGCAAGGACACCCGCATTTCCGGCTACATGCTGGAGTCGGCGCTGGAGGCCGGGCTGAACTCGGCGGGCGTGGACGTGATGCTGACCGGCCCGCTGCCGACGCCGGGCGTTGCCTACCTGACCCGCGCGCTGCGGCTCAGTCTGGGCGTGGTCATCAGTGCCTCGCACAACCCCTACGCCGACAACGGCATCAAGTTCTTCTCGGCCCGCGGCGAAAAGCTGCCGGACGCCTGGGAAGAGGAGGTCGAGGCCGCACTCGCCGCCGAACCGCTCTGGTCCGACTCCAGCGCACTCGGCCGCGCCCGCCGGTTGAACGATGCGCCGGGCCGCTACCTCGAATTCTGCAAATCGACGTTCTCGAACGATCTGTCGCTCAAGGGTCTCAAGATCGTGGTCGATGGTGCCAACGGGGCGGCCTACCACATCGCGCCGGACGTGTTCCACGAGCTGGGCGCCGAGGTCATCCGCATCGGCTGCGAGCCGGACGGTTACAACATCAACGACGGTGTGGGCGCCACGTCACCGCAGGCGCTGGTCGATGCCGTGAAGCTGCACCGCGCCGACTACGGCATTGCCCTCGACGGTGACGCCGACCGGCTGCAGGTCGTCGATGGGGCCGGGCGCCTCTACAACGGCGATGAGCTGCTCTACGTGATGGTGGTCGATCGGCTGGCGCATGGCGAAACCGTGCCGGGTGTCGTCGGTACGCTGATGACCAACATGGCCGTCGAGGTGGCGATCAAGCGCAAGGGCATCGAGTTCGTGCGCGCCAAGGTGGGGGACCGCTACATCCTCGAAGAGCTGTCCCGCCGCGGCTGGCAGCTTGGCGGCGAAGGCTCCGGCCACCTGCTGGCACTGGACCGCCACACGACGGGCGACGGCATCGTCAGCGCGCTGCAGGTGCTGCAGGCGCAACAGCGTTCCTGCAAGTCCCTGGCGGAGCTGCTGGACGGGGTCGAGCTGTTCCCGCAGACGCTGCTCAATATCCGGCTGGCGCCCGGTCAGGACTGGAAGAGCAACCAGGCCCTGTTCGCCGAGGAGGCACGCATCAACGCGGAACTCGGTGACACCGGCCGCGTCCTGATCCGGGCGTCGGGCACGGAACCCCTGCTGCGCGTGATGGTGGAGGCGCAAGACGCCGACGTGGCACGCCGCTGCGCGCAGCGACTGGCCGATCTGGTGGCCCAAGCCTGAATCCCGCCTGACCGACCATGAACAACCCGGCAGATCCGCCGGGTTGTGTGTCGAGTCAGTGGCGCTCCGACGGGTTTCAGTCTTGTCGGTTCAACGCTTCGGCGGTACCAGCACGCGGTCCACGATGTGGATGGTGCCATTGCGTGCTGCGATGTCAGCGCGCGTGACCAGTGCTTCCTCGATGGTCACGAACTCTCCGGCGCGCGAGGTGGTCAGCGCCGAGCCTTCGAGCGACGTGACCTTGCCATTGGTGATGGCCGCCGCCGGCAAGCGCGCGGGCACCACATGGTAGGAGAGCAGTGCCTTCAGCCCCGCCGGGTCACGCCCCAGGGCCTCCAGGGTCTTGGCCGGCACCGACTGGAATGCCTCGTTCGATGGCGCGAACACGGTGAGCGGGCCTTCGCCATTCAGGGCGTCGGTCAGACCGGCTTGCTGCACCAGTCGCGACAGCGTGGACAGCTCTGGCGTGGACGCCAGCGTGGCCGCGATCGAAGGGGGCGTGCCCAGTGCGGCACAGCCGGACAAGGTCCAGGCACTCACACCGGCCATCGCCAACAACCAAAGACGTTTGTGTCTGTTCATGCAAGCTCCTCGTTCAACGAACTGCACATTCTTCTTGGGTTGTGTGACGGTTCCGTGACGCACATCTGGCGGTCGGCGGGCCTGAACGTCGTCATGAATTTGTCACAATCCATCCCTAGGATCGCCCCCATCGGCAACGTGCCGTGGTCCGTACCAGAGGAAGCTACATGAACATTCGCACGATCGGCCAGACGATGCTGGCCTTGACCCTGACCGCCGCCGCCAGCCTCGCCGCAGCGCAGGACGCCACGGGTGCCGGTGCTTCGTTCCCCGCGCCGGTCTATGCCAAGTGGGCCGATTCCTACAACAAGGCCACCGGTGCGCGCATCAACTACCAGTCGGTCGGCTCTGGCGCCGGTGTCAAGCAGATCAAGGGCAAGACGGTCGATTTCGGGGCCACGGATGCCCCGCTGCACGACGACGAACTGGCCAAGGACGGTCTGGTGCAATTCCCGACCGTCATTGGTGGTGTGGTGCCGGTGGTCAACATCAAGGGCATCCAGCCGGGTCAGATCAAGCTGTCGGGTGAGCTGCTGGCGGACATCTTCCTCGGCAAAGTCACCAAGTGGAGCGATCCTGCGCTCGTGGCGCTGAATCCGGGCGTGCCGCTGCCGGATGCGGCGATCGCCGTGGTGCGCCGTGCGGATGGCTCGGGCACCAGCTTCCTCTTCACGAACTACCTGTCGAAGGTGAATGCCGAGTGGAAAACCAAGGTCGGTGAAGGCACGGCCGTGAACTGGCCGACGGGCGCGGGTGGCAAGGGCAACGAGGGTGTCTCCGCCTTCGTGCAGCGCCTGCCAAATTCGATTGGCTACGTCGAATACGCCTATGCCAAGCAGAACAAGATGGCGCATGTGGCGCTGAAGAACGCCGCTGGCAACTTTGTGGTGCCGGATGACGCCAACTTCAAGGCCGCAGCGGCTGGTGCGGACTGGTCCAAGACCTTCTACCAGGTGCTGACCAACCAGCCGGGCAAGGACGCCTGGCCGCTGACCGGGGCCACCTTCATCCTGATGCACAAGGTGCAGGACAAGCCGGCGCAAGCCTCGGCTTCGCTCAAGTTCTTCGAGTGGGCCTACGCCAACGGCGACAAGCAGGCCAGCGACCTCGAATACGTGGCGCTGCCGGACACGCTCAAGGCGCTCGTGCGCAAGCAGTGGGGCGACCTCAAGGACACTTCCGGCAAGCCGATCGCCTACAAATAAAGGCACCGGACCGAAGCACCAGATGGCCTGCTGTACCCGCTGGTGGTCGGTGGACCCGCAGCGGGCGCACTGCCTTGTCCGCCTGTCCTGAGGAGCACCCATGGCCGCTACACTCCCGGCACATTCGCTGGAAACCACATTGAACATGGCTGAAAGATCTGGATCAGAGGGGCGTCGCGCTGCTGTTCGCCGTCCGTGGGCGGACGCGCTGTTCGCCTGCGTGGCGCAGTTGTGCGCCTGGCTGACGCTGGCACTGCTGGCGGGCATCCTCGTTTCGCTGGTCGGTGGCGCGATGCCGGCCATCCGCGAGTACGGTCTGTCCTTCCTGTGGCGCAGCGACTGGGATCCGGTCGAAAACCGCTACGGCGGTCTCGTGATGATCTACGGCACGCTGATGACCTCGTTCATCGCGCTGCTGATCGCGGTGCCGGTGAGTTTCGGCATCGCCGTGTTCCTGACCGAATTGTCCCCGGCGTGGCTGAAGCGGCCGCTCGGGATTGCGGTCGAGCTGCTGGCGGCCGTGCCATCGATCGTCTATGGCATGTGGGGGCTGATGGTGTTCGGCCCGATCCTGGCGCAGTTTGTCCAGCAGCCGCTGCAGGTGGTGTTTGCCGGTGTGCCGGTGCTGAGCGAGCTGGTGTCCGGCCCGCCGGTGGGCATTGGCATCCTGTCGGCCAGCATCATCCTGGCGATCATGATCATTCCCTTCATCGCGTCCGTGATGCGCGACGTGTTCGAGGTGACGCCGCCCATGCTCAAGGAGTCGGCCTACGGACTCGGCGCGACCACCTGGGAAGTGGTGTGGAAGGTGGTCATGCCCTACACCAAGACCGGTGCCGTGGGCGGCATCATGCTCGGCCTCGGGCGTGCGCTCGGGGAAACGATGGCGGTCACGTTCGTGATCGGCAACATGAACCAACTGAACTCTGTGTCCCTGTTCGAGGCGGCCAACAGCATCACCTCGGCGCTGGCCAACGAGTTCGCCGAAGCGGGCGAGGGCCTGCACCAGGCGTCGCTGATCTACCTCGGGCTGGTGCTGTTCTTCATCACCTTCGTCGTGCTGTCCTTGTCCAAGGTGCTGCTGGCGCAACTCAAGAAAAGCGAGGGACGCTGATGCATCCCGCTGCCACCACCACTGCGTCGCATGCCTCCCGGCTGGCCATGCACCGCCACCGCAAGCGTGTCAACACCGTCGCCCTGACCCTGTCCATGGCCGCGATGGCCTTCGGGCTGTTCTGGCTCATCTGGATCCTGGTGGAAACCATCCGCATGGGACTGGGCGGGCTGACGCTGGCCACGTTCACCGAAATGACGCCGCCACCGCAGGCCGAGACTGGCGGCCTGCTCAATGCGATCTTCGGCTCGCTGACCATGGTCGGGCTGGCCACGCTGATCGGCACGCCCATCGGGGTGATGGCTGGCGTGTACCTCGCGGAGTACGGCCAGACCAACTGGCTCGGCCGGGCCACGCGCTTCATCAACGACATCCTGCTGTCGGCGCCGTCGATCGTGATCGGCCTGTTCGTCTATGGCGTCTGGGTCGCGCGGCTGAAGACGTTTTCCGGGTTTGCGGGCGTGCTGGCGCTGACGCTGATCGTGATTCCGGTCGTGATCCGCACCACCGAAAACATGCTCAGCCTGATCCCGAACGCGATGCGCGAAGCCGCCTATGCCCTGGGGACGCCCAAGTGGAAAGTGATCCTGTCGATCACGCTGAAATCGGCCCGCGCCGGGGTGATGACCGGTGTGCTGCTGGCCGTGGCGCGCATCTCCGGTGAAACCGCACCGCTGCTGTTCACGGCGCTGTCCAACCAGTTCTGGACCAGCAACCTGAACGAACCCATGGCCAGCCTGCCCGTGACGATCTACAAGTTCGCCATGAGTCCTTACGAGAACTGGCAGAAGCTGGCCTGGGCGGGCGTGTTCCTGATCACCGTGGGTGTGCTGGCCCTGAACGTCGTCGCGCGCACCCTGCTGCGCAACAAACACTGAACACCGAGGACACCCCGATGGACGCCAAAGTCGCCACGCCGACCGCCGAAAAGATCAAGGTGGCCGTGCGGAACCTGAATTTCTATTACGGCAATTTCCATGCGCTGAAGAACATCCACCTCGACATCCCGGAAAAGAAGGTCACGGCCTTCATCGGGCCGTCGGGTTGCGGCAAGTCCACGCTGCTGCGCACCTTCAACCGCATGTTCGAGCTGTACCCGGAGCAGCGCGCCGAGGGCGAAATCCTGCTCGATGGCCAGAACATCCTGACCAGCAAGGAAGACATCTCGCTGATCCGCGCCCGCGTCGGCATGGTGTTCCAGAAGCCGACGCCGTTCCCGATGTCGATCTACGACAACATCGCCTTCGGGGTGAAGCTGTTCGAGAACCTGCCGCGGGTCGAGATGGACGAGCGGGTCGAATGGGCGCTGAAGAAGGCTGCGCTCTGGAACGAAGTCAAGGACAAGCTCGACAAGAGCGGCTCCGGCTTGTCGGGTGGCCAGCAGCAGCGGCTGTGCATCGCCCGCGGCATCGCGATCAAGCCCGAGGTGCTCTTGCTCGATGAGCCGTGTTCGGCGCTCGACCCCATCTCCACCGGCAAGATCGAGGAGTTGATCGACGAGCTGAAATCCGATTACACGGTGGTCATCGTCACCCACAACATGCAGCAGGCCGCGCGCAGCTCGGACTACACCGCCTACATGTACCTGGGTGATCTGATCGAATTTGGTCCGACGTCTGATATTTTCATGAAGCCCCGGAAAAAGGAAACCGAGGACTACATCACCGGCCGATTCGGCTGACGCCCGCACGGCACACTGTTGGCACCTACATCGCCGGAGTTTTCTCATCATGGACAAGCATCTCTCCAGCCAGTTCGACGCCGAGTTGAGCGGCATCTCCACGCGCGTGCTCGAAATGGGCGGCATGGTCGAATCCCAGGTGGCGCAGGCCATGCTCGCGCTGACGCAATTCGACGGGGAGATTGCCGACCAGGTGATCCGCACCGAAGAGCGCGTGAACCAGATGGAAATGGAGATCGACCACGACCTCTCCACCATCATCGCCCGGCGCCAGCCCACGGCCCGTGACCTGCGCCTGCTGATTGCCATCTCCAAGACCATCGGCAATCTGGAGCGCGTCGGTGACGAGGCCGCCCGCATTGCGCGCACGGTGCGCGGGCTGATCCAGACGGGCGTGCTGGGCCGGCTGCGGTTCCCGGTGTCGGACGTGTCGGTCGAAGCCAGTCTGGCCACGGCCTCGCTGCGCAAGGCACTCGACGCCTTCGCGCGCCTCGACGTGAACCAGGCGCTGGAGGTGATCCGCCAGGACGACGAGATCGACCGCGAGTTCGACGGCCTGCTGCGCAAGCTCATCACCTACATGATGGAAGACCCGCGCACCATCGAGGTCTCGATCGATCTGGTGTTCGTCGCCAAGGCCATCGAGCGCGTGGGCGACCATGCCAAGAACCTGGCCGAGCAGATCATCTACATCGTCAAGGGCACCGACGTGCGGCACAACACGCCCGATGCGGTGGCCAACATGGTGCGGTGACATGGTCCGTGTGCGGGTGCTGGTGGTCGAGGACGAGCCGGCGATTGCCGAGCTGATCGCGATCCACCTGCGGCACGCCGGCTTTGAGGCGGTGCTCGCGGCCTCGGCCGAGCAGGCACAAGCGGCCCTCGACGCCGTGTTGCCCGATCTGGTGCTGCTGGACTGGATGCTGCCGGGCGCCACCGGTGTGGAGCTGACGCGGCGCTGGCGGCAGGCGCCGCGCTCGCGGGAGCTGCCCATCTTGCTGCTCACCGCCCGTGCCGAAGAAAAAGACAAGATCGCCGGTCTTGACGCGGGTGCGGACGACTACCTGATCAAGCCGTTTTCGCCGGGGGAGTTGCTGGCGCGCATCCGCGCGGTGCTGCGCCGGCGGGCACCGATGGCGAGCGACACGGTCATCGAGATGGCGGGCCTGCGGCTCGACCCCAGCACCCGCCGTGTCCACCATGGCACGACCGAGTGCCGCCTCGGGCCGACCGAGTTCAAGCTGCTGCATTACCTGATGACCCACCCCGAGCATGTCCACAGCCGTCCGCAGTTGCTCGACCGCGTCTGGGGCGACCATGTGTTCATCGAGGAGCGCACCGTCGATGTCCACATCAAGCGCCTGCGCGAGGCCCTGCAGCCGGTGGATTGCGCGCAGTGGATCGAGACCGTGCGGGGCATGGGCTACCGCATCACCCACAAGGGCGCGCCATGAGCCTGGTTCTGCGGCGTTTGTTCGCGACGCTGCTGCTCATGAGTCTGCTGGCGATGGTGGGTGGTCTGGTGGGTCTGCGGCTGCACGCGCCGGTGCTCGGCACTTGGGTCGGGGCGTTCCTGGGGGTGCTGCTGGCCGGCTGGCGGGACGCACGCCGGGCGGGGCGGCTCGTGTCCTGGCTGCGCAGTGACCTCGACGGCGACGCTCCACGCGATGGCCAGCTCTGGGGCGAGATGGCCTACCGCACCGAGCGCGCCCTGCGCCAGCGCGAACGCGCCTTGGCGGCCGAGCGCCAGCGCCTGGGCGAGTTCCTGCGGGCGATCGAGGCGTCGCCCAATGGCGTCATCCTGCTCGATGCCGAGGAGCAGATTCTCTGGCTGAACCAGATCGGTGCCGTCCACCTCGGGCTGGACCCGCAGCGCGACCTCGGCCAGCGCATCACCAACCTGGTGCGGTCCCCCGCGTTCGTGACAGGTTTGCAGGCCGGGGAGAGCAGCGAGGCCATCAGCCTGCCGCACTACCAGTCGCGGTTGTCGCTGTCCTTGCTGGTGCGGGCCTACGGCGAGGGCCAGCGCCTGCTCTTGACACAGGATGTCACCGAGCGCCTGCAGGCCGAGGCCATGCGGCGCGACTTCGTGGCCAATGTGTCGCACGAGATCCGCACGCCGCTGACCGTGCTGGTCGGGTTTGTCGAAACGCTGGCGAGCCTGCCGCTGGACGGGTCCGAGCGCCAGCGCCTGCTCGGCCTGATGGGCCAGCAGACCCACCGGATGCAGACCCTCGTGGCCGATCTGCTGACACTGGCCCAACTGGAGGGCAGTCCGCAGCCCTCGGCCGACCAGTGGATCTCGACGCAGGAGCTGCTGGCGCAGGTCGAGGTGGAGGCGCGCGGACTCTCGCGCGGCCGGCACCTGATCCAGTTCCCCGACGAGGACACGCTGCGGGCGCAGGCGGCCGACATCGCTGGCATCCGCTCCGAGTTGTTGTCCGCACTGACCAATCTGACCAGCAACGCCGTGCGCTACACGCCGGAAGGCGGGCGGGTGTCGGTGTCCTGGACGCTGCGGCCTTCGGGGGGCGGCACGTTCGAGGTGCGCGACAGCGGCATCGGGATCGCCCGCGAACACCTGCCGCGCCTGACCGAACGTTTCTACCGCGTCGATGGCAGCCGTTCGCGCGAGACGGGCGGCACCGGACTGGGCCTGTCCATCGTCAAGCACGTCGCCCAGCGCCACGGTGCCGAGCTGGAACTGGACAGCGAGCCGGGCAAGGGTTCGGTGTTCCGCATCACGTTTCCGGCTGCGCGGGTGCGCTTGCGCAACGGTCAGGGCCGCCGGTAGATCAGCATGATTTCGTCCCGGTCGGCCGGGCGTCGCTCACGGGCGACCAGCGTCCAGCCCGGCAATTCGGGGGTTTGCTGCTGTGCCTCGGGGAGGTTGCGGGGTTCCTTGTAGCCCATCAACAGCCAGCGGCAGTCGGTGGCCCGCGGGTCCAGCGACAGGCGCCATGTGCCATGCACCTCCAGCGCCGCCAACTGGCTGCGCGAGACATTCTGCGTCGCCACACAGCCGGTGGGCGGCAGGTGGGTGGCCAGGCGCTGCACCAGCGGGCGGTAGCTGCGCGCATGGTCGAGCAGCGGCAGCCACAGCGTCATCAGCAGCAGCCAGCTCAGCGCCACGCCACCGGCCGGCAGCACCATGCTTTTCCAGAGTGCATGGCGGTGGTGTCCCGTGCGCCACCGCACCAGGGCCAGCCAGGCGACCGTGCCTGCCAGCGCGATGCCCAGCGCCATCAGATTGAACTGCGGCACGAACTCCGGCACCAGACGTGCCACGTTGGCGGCGGGTTGTGCTGGAACGCCGGTGTGCATGGCGATGTAGATCACCCAGATGACCAGTGCGCTCAGGGTGAAGAAGAACACCGAGAACCAGTCGATGGCCGCACTGAGGCTGCGCTGCAGGGTTGGCAACGCGAACGCCCCCAGCACGGCCAGCGCCGGCAGCGACAGCATGAGCGCGCGGTCGGACGCCCCCATCGACGCACTCACCAGCAAGGCCACGAGCACCAGCACCAGCGGCACCGCCAGATGGCGCTTGAGCAACTGGCGGCGCCAGCGCCACAGCGTCCAGCCCGCCAGCGGCCACACCGGCCAGGTGAACCAGACCATGAGTTTCGGCAGCGCCAGCACCTCTTCCATGGGCACCACCCGCCACACCCAGGCGTCCAGCAGCGTGCCGACACCGGCCGCGACGGCGCATCCCCCCAGCAGCCAGGGCACGAGCTGGCGCGAGGCCGCGTAGCTGGAGCGCCAGCAGACCACGCTGCCCGCCAGTCCCATCAACAGACCTGTGGTGGCGGCGCCGCTGGCGGCCAGCGTGGTGAGCGCGACCACGGCGGCCACGCGGCTGTGGCCGGGACGGTAGGGAATGGCGGCCAGTGCATACAGCAGCAGCGCGGTGCCGGCAAGCTGGACCAGCTCCGGCGTGGTCTCGTGGCCGAGCTGGAGCAGACCCAGACTGGCCATCAATGCCAGCAGTGCCCCGTCTGCCACGGCGCGGGCATAGTCCACAGGATGCGCCTGGCCACCGAAGGCGAACGCGAGGGGTTGCGCGGCTTCGGTGCGGGCGAGGTGCAGCGTGGCGTACCAGACCAGGGCCAGCGTGGCGGTCAGCAGCAGCGCGAACGGCAGACGTGCCGCGAGCGCCGGGTCCAGCCACGGTGACAGCAGTTTCATGCAGGTTGCACCGATCCAGTACGGCAGGACGCCGCCTTCGCTGCCGCCCCAATCCGCGGTGGCTGGGCGCAGCCAGGACGACTCGCCACGCAGCAGGCTGGTCATGTAGCCATATGCGGTGACATCGGCGTTCTTCCACGGGTCACGGCCGAACACGCCCGGCAAGACATACGCCGCACACAGCAGCAGCAACGCCAGCCGTGGCAGGCGCTGCACGGCACGCTGGGTCACAAGGGCTGGATTGGGAAAGTGTGCAGACACGGGTGCAGAGGCAGTGGAGAAGGAGATGGCCGCCGTATGCGCCGGCGCAGAGGCGAAAAAAAAGGCAGCTCGGGCTGCCTTTTCTTGCGCACGCGGTGTGCGTGGTTCCAGGGGGCTGGATTACTTCTTGATGCCGACCTTGAACTTGTTGCGGAACTTCTCGACACGGCCGCCCAGGCTGTCGATGCTCTTCTGCGTACCCGTGTAGAACGGGTGCGTTTCGCTGGTGGTTTCCAGCTTGAACAGCGGCATTTCGCGGCCGTCTGCCAGCGTGATCTTCTCGCGGCCGGGGGCGCACGAGCGGGTCACGAACTGGAAACCGTTGGACAGATCGACGAAACAGACGTCGCGGTAGTTCGGGTGTATGCCGTCTTTCATGGGGGAGTCCTCGCTGTGTGCCGGGAGCCACTCTGCACCATGCAGACGCACTTTCCGACAGCGGAAAACGAAGATTATAGCGTGCGTGGCCTGCGCTTCAGCCGCCGCGCCGCATCATGTCGAAGAAGTCGACGTTGCTCTTCGTGGCCTTCATCTTGCCGAGGATGAACTCCATCGCCTCGATCTCGTCCATCGGGTAGAGCAGCTTGCGCAGGATCCAGCTCTTCTGCAGGATCTCCGGCTTGAGCAGCAACTCCTCGCGGCGCGTGCCGGACTTGTTGAGCAGGATCGACGGGTAGACACGCTTCTCGGCCATGCGGCGGTCCAGATGGATCTCGCAGTTGCCGGTGCCCTTGAATTCCTCGTAGATCACCTCGTCCATGCGGCTGCCGGTATCGACCAGCGCCGTGCCGATGATGGTGAGCGAGCCACCTTCCTCGACATTGCGGGCCGCGCCGAAGAAACGCTTGGGGCGCTGGAGGGCGTTCGCATCGACACCGCCGGTCAGCACCTTGCCGGACGAAGGCAGCACGTTGTTGTACGCGCGGGCCAGCCGGGTGATGGAGTCCAGCAGAATGATCACGTCCTTGCGGAGTTCGACCAGCCGCTTGGCGCGCTCGATCACCATCTCGGCGACCTGCACGTGGCGCGCAGCCGGCTCGTCGAAGGTCGAGCTGATGACTTCACCGCGCACGGTGCGCTGCATTTCGGTCACTTCCTCTGGACGCTCATCGACCAGCAGGACGATGAGGTGGACCTCGGGGTGGTTGGCGACCAGGGCGTGGGCGAGGTGCTGCATCATGACCGTCTTGCCGCTCTTGGGCGGCGAGACGATCAGGGCGCGCTGGCCTTTGCCGATCGGCGCGATCAGGTCGATGATGCGGCTGGTGATGTTTTCTTCACCCTTGATGTCACGTTCCATCCTGAACTGCTCCTTGGGGAAGAGCGGTGTCAGGTTCTCGAACATGATCTTGTTCTTGCTCTCCTCGGGCGTCAGCTCGTTGACGCGGTCCACCTTGACCAGGGCAAAGTAACGCTCGCCGTCTTTCGGCACGCGCACTTCGCCTTCGATCATGTCGCCGGTGTGGAGGTTGAAGCGCCGGATCTGGCTCGGGGACAGGTAAATGTCGTCCGTGGAGGCGAGAAAACTCGTGTCCAGGGCGCGCAGAAAGCCGAAACCGTCGGGCAAGACCTCCAGGACGCCATCGCCGAAAATCTGCTCACCCTGGCGGGCGCGTTTTTTCATGATCGCGAACATCAGCTCCTGCTTGCGCAGGCGGCTGGCGGACTCGATCTCCAGCGCCTCGGCCATCTGGATGAGCGCCGAGATGTGTTGGGCCTTGAGTTCGGAAAGATGCATGGGTGCGGACCCTGGAAGCAGGTCTGATCGGTGTCAGCGCGGGGAGTAGGGTGGCCGACGCTGCGCGCGCTTCAGGGTCTGCTGGTGGAGCATCTCCTGCGACATCTGGCGCGCAGTGGCATTTGCGGGGATGCCTGCACAGTGCGGCTGGCATCTCTGGTCAAATTATAGATGAGATTCGACAAACGCCTTCAACTGGATCAGGGCCACGGCGCCGACCTTGGTCGCCACGGGCAGTCCGTTCTTGAACAGCATCAGCGTCGGGATGCCGCGGATGCCGAACTTGCTGGAGGTGAGCTGGTTGCTGTCCACGTCCAGTTTCACGACCTTGAGCTTGCCGTCCAATTGTTCGGCCAGCACATCCAGACTGGGGGCCATCTGCTTGCAGGGGCCGCACCATTCGGCCCAGAAATCAACCAGGACGGGCTTGTCGGATTTCATGACTTCCGACTCGAACGTGCTGTCGGAGATGTGGGCGATGAGGTGGCTGCTCATGAGAGTTCCGTCGAAAGGGAAAAGGCCGAAAGATTTTCGGCCGGTGGCGATATGGCGACGATTTTGGCATGAACCCGGCAGACCCTGTGCAGAGCCGCCCGAGCAAGTGCCTGTCTGCACCCTGGGGCTCCACCGGAGACGCCTTGGAAATGCAGGGTATTTTCGCCGTTGACCGTTGGGTGCCGGCAGCTCCAATGGGGGCGATGCCCATGCTGCTTTCGTTGCTTTCGCATTCCTCGACTTCTGACTCTCGATCGCCACACCATGACCGATGCCGTTGCAGCCCCTGCGCCTGTCCTGCGAACCTTTGGTGATTTCGGACTGCTGCGCCTGCTCGGGCGCAGCTCGCTGACCATCGCCTGGCTCGCCCGCGACCACCGCACGGGCGAGGTCGTGCGCCTGCTGGCTTCGACGCAGCCGGTGCAGGCATCCGCCGTGCGCGCACGCTGTGTGGAGGATGCGCAACGGGCGGCACGGCTGGTGCATCCCCGGCTGGTGCCGGTGCGCCAGGTGGGGTGTGTGGACCGGTTCCCGTATGTGGTGTGCGACGCCGAACCGGGGGAGGGGGAGGCTGGGCCTGCCGCCACGACTGTGCTGGGACTTGGCGATCTGGTGCGCCGCGGACACGACCTGCTCGACGGGCTGTCGTATGTCCACGAGGCGGCCATGCTCCACGGGGACATCGGCCAGCACACGGTGGTGGTCGATGCTGCGGGGCGCTTGCGCCTGTGGGGCTGTGGCCTGGGGATGGCGTTGGCACCGGTACCTGCACCGGGCCTGGGTCTGGGCACGCTGCTGTCCCGCGAGATCGCGGCCTGCGGACTCCTGATCCAGCACTGGCTGCTCGGCCGTGCGCCCCTGGACGAGCCGGACATGCCCACGCTGCTGGCCCGGATCCATGTCGCCGACCTGCGCCTGCCGACCCACGTTCCACAGCCTGTGCCCGTCTCGCTGCGCCTGATCATCAACCGGGCCACCGACCTCCACCCCCAGAGGCGCTTCGTCCACGCCCGCAGTTTCGAGCGCGTGCTGGCCCATTGGCAGCAGACCCAGTTGCAGGACGGCGAGGGTTTCGACGACATGCTGGCCGAGCGCATTCGGCGCGGTGGCCACCTGCCGGCGCGGCCGATGCTGTCCAGCCGGGTCACGCAGATCGCGGCCATGGAACAGCAGCGGCTCGATGTCGTGGTGGATGTGTTGCTGGAAGACATCGGGCTGAGCCTCGGCATGCTGCGCTCGGCGAACGCCGCCGACGCCGCCGCCGTGACGCTGGACGAGCCGGTGCTCACGGTGAACCGTGCCTTGCAGCTCATGGGCACGGCCGGGCTGCGCCGGGTGGCGGCGGGCATGAAAGCGTGGCCGGGCATGCTCAAGCCGACCGCTGCGCGCGTGTTCGAGACCACGATGCACCGCGCCTTGCTGGCCGGCCACCTGGCGGAACACCTCGCTCCGCCGGGCATGGATGCCGAAGCCGCCTTGCTCGCCGCCCAGCTCCAGCACCTCGGCCGCCTGCTGGCCGCCTACCACTTCCCCGAAGAGCTGCAGCAGATCGATCGGCTGCAGACCGCCGGGGATGTCGGCAGCGGCCAGCCCGTCGAGGAGGACACGGCGGCCCTGGCCGTGCTGGGCGTGGATCTGCCGGGTTTGTGCTTGTCGTTCCTGCGGCTGTGGGGGCTGGAGGACGCGCTGCGGCAGCGGATCAAGCCGATCCCGCTGGACCGGCGCATCCTGAGTCCGAGCACGCCGAGCGGCTGGATCAAGCTGGTGGCGAGCTGTGCCAACGAGATCGTGGCCGTGACCGAGCTGGCCCAATCCGACCAGCCCGCCGCGCTGACCCACGTGCTTGACCGCTACCACCACGCGCTCGACCTCGACACCGAGCAGGTGCGCAGCGCCATGCGCCAGGCGCGCGATAAGCTCTCGCACCACATCGTTCAACCAGCCGCCACGCGCTGAACCCCGGTGCCCCACTGGATCGACACCCACTGCCACCTCGACGCCCCGGAATTCGACGCCGACCGCCCCGCCGTGGTGGAGCGTGCCCGTGCGGCGGAGGTGTCGCTGCTGGTGGTTCCGGCGGTCGAATGTGCGCACTTTGACCGCGTGCGGACCCTCGCCCACGCGACCGGCAACACCTACGCCCTGGGCCTGCACCCGCTCTGCGTCCACCGCCAGCCCGCCGATGCGCTGGCGCAACTGGCCCAGGCGCTGGACACGCACCGCCGCGACGAACGCCTCGTCGCGGTCGGCGAAATCGGCCTGGACGGCTTCGTGCCGGGTCTGGACTGGGCCATCCAGGAGCGTTTCTACGCCGCACAGCTCGCCCTGGCCCGCAGCGCCGATCTCCCGGTGATCCTGCATGTGCGCCGCTCCGCCGACGGGCTGCTCAAGCACCTGCGCCGTGCGGGCGTGCGCGGCGGCATTGCCCACGCCTTCAACGGCAGCGTGCAGCAGGCGCAGGCGTTCATCGACCTGGGTTTCCGGCTTGGTTTTGGCGGCACGATGACCTTCGAGCGCGCTCTCCAGATCCGCCGGCTGGCGCAGACCTTGCCGGCCGGGTCGATCGTGCTCGAAACCGATGCGCCCGACATCCCGCCGCACTGGCGCTACCGCACCGCCGACGAGCGGGCGCGGGGCCTGACCAGCCGCAACGAGCCGGCGGAGCTGCCGCGCATCGCCGAGACGCTGGCGGCGCTGCGCGGCTGGTCGCTGGAGGAGACCGCGGCGATCACCTCGGCCAACGCCTGCGCCGCCTTGCCGCGGCTGGCACAGTGGTGGCACAGCAGGTTTGCGCCTTACGATCGGGCATGACCTCGCACCACCTGCCCGACGATCTCCCGGACCTCCCTGCCGTCCAATCCACCAAAGCCGCCAAACCTGCCCGCGCCCGACGCAAGACCCTGCCCTCGGCCTCCATCTCCGAATTCGATGGCGTGCGCTACCTGCACCTCGGGGAGACGCCGTGGGTGCAGGGCGCCATGCGGCTGCGCAAGCCCCATGCGCTGGAGCTGGAGTACGTGCAGCGCATGATGGTCTGGCTGCTGCTGCGCGATCCCGACACGCTGGACGCCACCCGCGTCGTGCAGCTCGGCCTCGGTGCTGCGGCGCTGACCCGGTTCTGCCACACCGAACTCGGGCTGCACACCACCGCCGTCGAGCTGAACCCGCAGGTGATCGCCGCCTGCCGCCAGTGGTTCCGCCTGCCCGCCAACGACGAGCGGTTGAACGTGGTGGAGGCGGACGCCGCCACCTGGGTCGTCGATCCCGCTCACCACGGCAGCGCCGACGTGCTCAGCATCGACCTCTACGACCACCAGGCTGCCGCTCCCGTGCTCGACGACGAAGCGTTCTACCGCGACTGCCACGCCGTGCTGGCCGAAGGCGGACTGCTGGTGGTCAACCTGTTCGGCCGCAACGCCAGCTTTGCCCGCAGCGCCCGCCGCATCGACGCCGCATTTTCGCCGGGCGGCGGGCAGGTGCTGATGCTCGCGCCGACCGAGGAGGGCAACACCATCGTGGTCGCGCTCAAGGATGGGCAGCGCCCCGACGACACCGTGCTGCGCGAGCGCGCCGCGCAGATCACCGAACGCTGCGGCCTGAAGGCGGTACGCTGGCTGGGTCTGATCGGCCCGCTACCGCGGCGCCGCGCCGCCGGGAGTCCCACGCCATGAGCCTCACCCCCCAACGCCCCGCTCCCAGCCTGCAGTCGCACCAGGGACCGCTGACCTGGCGCGACCTGCTGCACTGGCTGGTGGAAGACGAGATCGTGCGCGCCAGCGACGCCGCGCTGCTGGCCCAGCGGCTCGGCGCGGGCGACAGCGCGCAGCACCCGCTGGTGCGGCTGGCCAATGCCGGGCTGCGCCACACCCGCACGCTGGACCCGCTCGACCTGGAGACCCTGACCCGCTGGCTGGCGCAGCGCGTGAGCCTGCCGTACTTGCGCATCGATCCGATCAAGGTCGATGTGGCCAAGGTGACGGAGGTGATGTCGGTCGGCTATGCGGAGCGGCGGCGCGTGCTGCCGGTGCAGGTGGGGGCGGCCGAGGTGGTCGTCGCCACCAGCGAGCCGTTCGTGGTGGACTGGATCAGCGAGATCGCCCAGCACACGCGCAAGACGGTGCGGCTGGTGGTCGCCAACCCGCTGGACATCGCGCGCTACACGGTCGAGTTCTACAACCTCGCCCGCTCGGTGCGTGCTGCCCAGAAGACGGGCGAGGTGAGTGCTGCGGTCAACTTCGAGCAGCTCGTCGAACTCGGCAAGCACAAGCAGCTCGACGCCAACGACCAGGGCGTCGTGCAGGTGGTGGACTGGCTCTGGACCTACGCCTTCGAGCAGCGCGCCAGCGACATCCACCTGGAGCCGCGCCGCGACCAGTGCGTGATCCGGCTGCGGATCGACGGCGTGCTGCACACCGTCTACCAGTTGCCGCAGACGGTGATGGCGGCGGTGACAGCGCGGATCAAGCTGCTGGGGCGCATGGACGTGATCGAGCGCCGCCGCGCCCAGGACGGCCGCATCAAGACCCGCAGCCCCAAGGGCGACGAGATCGAGATGCGCCTGTCCACACTGCCGACCGCGTTCGGCGAGAAGCTGGTGATGCGCATCTTCGATCCGGAAACCGCCGTGCAGCCCGTCGAAGGACTTGGCTTCACGGCGCAGGACGCCCAACGCTGGCAGCACCTCACCGCCCAGCCGCACGGCATCGTCCTCGTCACCGGCCCCACCGGCAGCGGCAAGACGACCACGCTCTACGCCACGCTGAAGCGGCTGGCGACCGACGAGGTCAACGTCTGCACCATCGAAGACCCGATCGAGATGATCGAGCCGGCGTTCAACCAGACGCAGGTCCAGGCCGCGCTCGACCTCGATTTCGCCAGCGGCCTGCGCACGCTGATGCGGCAAGACCCGGACATCATCATGATCGGCGAGATCCGCGACCTCGCCACCGCGGACATGGCGATCCAGGCCGCCCTCACCGGCCACCTCGTCTTCTCGACGCTGCACACCAACGACGCCGCCAGCGCCATCACGCGGCTGCTGGACCTGGGGGTGGCGCCTTACCTCATCAGCGCGACGGTGATCGGTGTGCTGGCACAGCGGCTGGTGCGGCAGTTGTGCCCGGCGTGCAAGCAGCCGGACCTGGCGCTGACACTGCCCGCCTTGCAAGCCGCATTGCCCAGCGTGCCGGTGCTGGCCGAGCACGAACCCTTCCAGCCGCACCGCCCGGTCGGCTGCCCGGCGTGCCGGCAGAGCGGTTTCCGGGGCCGGCGCGGGCTGTTCGAGCTGCTCACGGTGAACGAAGCCGTGCGGGGCGCCGTGCGCGAGGTGCCGGACCTGGGCTTGCTGCGCCGGCAGAGCCTGTCGGACGGGCTGCAGCCGCTGCGCCGCGCCGGCCTGCGCCAGGTCGCCGATGGGCGCACGACGCTCGACGAGGTGCTGCGCTCGACGCCCGGTTGGGAGACGTGATTTTCGTCCGCTAAGTGGAATCCACAGCAGATTGCATGGGGGCGCTTCCTAGAATTGGTCATCCGTTTTGTTGATCGATGAGGAGAGAACTCGTGCAAATCAAGAGCCAGAAAGACTTCTGGTCGGGACTGATGTTCCTGGGTGTCGGGGCGGCCTTCGCCATCGGCTCGCTGGAATACAGCTTCGGCAGTTCGGCCCGACCTGGTCCCGCCTATTTCCCTTTCGGTCTGGGCGTGCTCATGGCGATCCTGGGCGGAATGGTGCTGTTCACGTCCCTGACCAAGGACACCCCCGACGGTGAACCGATCGGCGCCTTCGCCTGGCGCCCCCTGGTGGTGATCCTGGTGGCGGTGACCCTGTTCGGTGCCTTGCTGCCCCGCCTGGGCCTGTTCATCACGCTGCCCGTGCTGGTGATCCTGTCGGCCATGGCCAGCGAAGAGTTCACCATCAAGGATGCCGCGCTCAACGCCGCCATCCTGACCGTGATGTCCTGGGGCATCTTCTCCAAGGGCCTCGGCCTGACCATCCCCCTGCTGCCGACGATGTTCGGCGCAGGCACCTGAGGCGGCCACGACCATGGACCTGATCCACAACCTGTCGCTCGGCTTCCAGACCGCCGCGACCTTCCAGAACCTGTTCTACGCGCTGATGGGCTCCATCCTCGGCACGCTGATCGGCGTGCTGCCCGGACTCGGCCCGGTGGCGACGATCGCGATGCTGCTGCCGTCGATCTATGCACTCGACGCCACGCCGGCACTGATCATGCTGGCCGGCATCTACTACGGCGCGCAATACGGCGGTTCCACGACAGCCATCCTGATCAATGTCCCCGGCGAGTCCAGCTCGGTGGTGACGGCGATCGACGGCTATGCGATGGCACGCAAGGGCCGCGCCGGTCCCGCGCTGGCCGCCGCCGGCCTGGGTTCGTTCTTTGCGGGTTGCGTGGGCACGATCGTCATCGCGGCCTTCGCGCCCCCGCTGACGGAACTCGCGTTCAAGTTCGGCCCCGCGGAATACTTCTCGCTGATGGTGCTGGGTCTGATCGGCGCGGTGGTGCTGGCCTCCGGCTCGCTGGTCAAGGCGATCGCGATGATCGTGCTGGGCCTGCTGCTGGGCCAGATCAACACCGACGTGATCTCGGGCGTGCCGCGCTTCTCGTTCGATGTGGCCGAGCTGACGGACGGCATCGGCTTCGTGACCATCGCCATGGGCGTGTTCGGCTTTGGCGAGATCATCGCCAACCTGGGCATGCCGGCCGAGCAGCGCGAGGTCTTCACCAAGAACGTGACGGGCCTGATGCCCACCAAGCAGGACTTCAAGGACGCCTTCCCCGCCGTGCTGCGTGGCACCGCGCTGGGTTCGATCCTGGGTGTGCTGCCCGGTGGGGGTGCGCTGCTGGCCTCGTTCGCGGCCTACACGGTCGAGAAGAAGGTGCGTGGCCGTCCCGGTGAAGTGCCGTTCGGCCAAGGCAACATCCGCGGCGTGGCCGGTCCCGAATCGGCCAACAACGCCGGCGCGCAGACCAGCTTCATCCCGATGCTGACGCTGGGCATCCCGCCGAACGCCGTGATGGCGCTGATGGTGGGCGCGATGACGATCAAGGGCATCCAGCCGGGTCCGCAGGTCATGGCCAGCAACCCCGAGCTGTTCTGGGGCCTGATCGCTTCGATGTGGATCGGCAACCTGATGCTGGTGATCCTGAACCTGCCGCTGATTGGCATCTGGATCAAGCTGTTGACGGTGCCGTACCGCTTCCTGTTCCCGGCGATCCTGGTGTTCTGCTGCATCGGGCTGTACACGCTGAACAACAACAACTTTGACGTGTACATGGCGGCAGGCTTCGGTCTGGTGGGCTACATCTTCTACAAGATCGGTTGTGAACCGGCGCCGCTGCTGCTGGGCTTCATCCTCGGCCCGATGATGGAAGAGAACCTGCGCCGTGCGCTGCTGCTGTCGCGCGGTGACTGGAGCACGTTCATGACGCGTCCGCTGTCGGCGGGCCTGCTGCTGGCGGCGTTCGCGATGGTCGTGGTGGTGATGCTGCCGTCGATCAAGAACAAGCGCGAAGAGGCTTTCCAGGAAGAATGAGCCTGCGGTCGCAGGACTCCCCGAGTCCGGCTACCCTCGAAGCCCCACCCTCTGCGGTGGGGCTTTTTCGTTTCGGAGCATTCTGGATGCTGGACCTTGACCGTTTGCCCGCCGCGCTGCAGCCGCTGCGCATGGCCGTTTTCCGCATGTTGTGGCTGGCGTGGCTCGCCGCCAACCTGACGATGTGGATGAACGACGTGGCCGCCGCCTGGATGATGACGCAGCTCACCACCAGCGCGGCCATGGTGGCGCTGGTGTCGGCGGCTTCCACCTTGCCGGTGTTCCTGCTTGGACTGCCGAGCGGGGCGCTGGCCGACATCGTGGACCGGCGGCGCTGGTTCGCCTCCACGCAGCTCTGGGTGGCGTCCGTGGCCACGGTGCTGGCGCTGTTCTCGCTGGGGGGTGGGCTGACGGCGCCGCTGTTGCTGGTGCTGACCTTCGCCAACGGCATCGGGCTGGCGGCGCGCTGGCCGGTGTTCGCCGCGATCGTGCCGGACATCGTGCCGGCGGAAAAGCTCTCCGGTGCGCTGGCGCTGCAGGCCATGGCCATGAACCTCTCGCGGGTCATCGGGCCGGTGCTGGCCGGTGCCTTGCTGGCGGCGGCGGGCAGCGCGGCGGTGTTCGTGCTCAACGCGGTGCTGTCGCTGCTGGCGTTCGTGCAGATCCTGCGCTGGAGGACCGAGCCGCGCATCAGCGCCTTGCCGGGCGAGCGGTTTGTCGGCGCGATGCGCGTCGGCGTGCAGCATGTGGCACAGAACCCGCGGATGCGCGCCGTGCTGCTGCGGGTGTTCGTGTTCTTTTTCCTGAGCACGGCGCTGACTGCGCTGATGCCACTGGTGGCCCGCCGGCTTGGCGGCGGGGCGGGCAGTTTCACCCTGCTGATGTCCTGCATGGGCCTGGGCGCGATGGTGGCCGTGATGGTGATTCCAGCGCTGCGCGACCGCTACAGCCGCGACCTGATCGTGCAGGTGGCGTCGCTCATGGTGTCGGCGATGACGCTGCTGGTGGCGCTGTCGCCGTGGCTGTGGCTGAGCGCACTGGGCATGGCGCTGGGCGGGATGGCGTGGATCAGTTGCGCCAACACGCTGACCATGTCGGCCCAGCTCGCCTTGCCCAACTGGGTGCGGGCGCGGGGCATGTCCACCTACCAGATGGCGCTGATGGGTGGCTCGGCGTCGGGGGCGGTGGTCTGGGGGCAGGCGGCGGATCTGCTCGGCTCGGTGCCGGAGAGTCTGGTGGTGGCCGCGGTATGCGGGCCGCTGGTGCTGTTCCTGGTGCGGGGCTTCACGGTGTCGGGGGGCGGTGACGCTGACCTGCGCCCGGCGTCACCCAGCCAGACGCCGCACCCGGCCATCGAGATCGGCCCGGACGAAGGGCCGGTCATGGTCACGGTCGAATACTGGATCGACCCGGCCCGCGCTGCCGCGTTCGCCGACGTGATGCGCACCACCCGGCAGGCGCGGCTGCGGCAAGGTGCCTTGTCGTGGGGATTGTTCCGCGACACGGAACGGCCGGGGCGCTATGTCGAGTATTTCGTCGATGAAACCTGGGTCGAGCACCTGCGCCGCCAGGAGCGGTTCACCGCCGATGACATCCAGTTGCGGGCACAGCGGCTGGCGTTTCATCTGGGGCAGGAGGTGCCGACGGTGCGGCGGTATGTGGGGGAGGCGCTGGAGGGGGTGGGGCGGTGATATACCGCGGTGGTTCAGAGCTTGACCATGACGTTGCGCAGCTCGGTATAGAACTCCAGCGAATGCACCCCGCCCTCGCGCCCGATCCCGCTGGCCTTCGCCCCGCCAAACGCCGTGCGCAGATCCCGCAGGAACCACGAGTTGATCCAGCACAGCCCGACTTCGATGGCGGCGGCCATGCGGTGCGCGGTGCCGAGGTTCTGCGTCCACACGGTCGTCGCCAGCCCGTAGTCGGTGGCGTTGGCCAGCGCAATGGCTTCTTCCTCGGTGTCGAAGGGCGCGATGTGGCAGCACGGGCCGAAGATCTCCTCCTGGATCACGCGGGCGCTTTCGGGCAGGCCGGTCCAGATCGTCGGCTGCACCCAGTGCCCGTTCGCCAGCGCCTCGGGCATCTCGGGCACGCCGCCGCCCGTCACCACCGTCGCCCCGTCGGCCACCGCCTTGGCGTAGTAGCCCAGCACCTTCTGCTTGTGCTCCGCCGAGATCAGCGGGCCGAGGCCGACGCCGGGCATCTCGCTCGGGCCGACCTTGAGCGCCTCGGCCTTTTCCTTCAGCGCCGCCACGAACTTGTCGAAGATCGGCCGCTGCACGTAGACCCGCTCGGTGCCGAGGCAGACCTGGCCGCAGTTCTCGAACGCCGAGCGCGTGATGCCGGCCACCGCCTTGTCGAAGTCGCAGTCGGCGAACACGACGCCCGCGTTCTTGCCGCCCAGCTCGAACGACACCGGCCGCACGCCCTTGGCCGCCGCCGCCATGATCGCTTCACCCGTGCGCGTTTCCCCCGTGAAGGTGATGCCGTTGACGCCGGGGTGCCTGGTCAGGAACTCGCCCGCCGAGCCGGGGCCGAAGCCGTGCAGCACCTGGTACACGCCCTTCGGGATGCCCACCGCGTTCATGACCTCGCCGAGCAGCGTGGCGGTGGCGGGCGTCTCCTCCGACGGCTTGACAATCACCGTGTTGCCGCAGGCCAGCGCCGGGCCGACCTTCCACGTCATCAGCAGCAGCGGCAGGTTCCACGGACACACCACCGCGATCACCCCCAGCGGCGAGCGCACGGCGTAGCTCACCGCCGTGCCGCCGTCCGGCGTGGTCATCTGGAAGCTCTCGGTCGGCACGTTCTTCACGATGTCGGCGAAGACCTTGAAGTTGGCCGCGCCGCGCGGGATGTCGATGTGCGAGGCCAAACTCAGCGGTTTGCCGGTGTCGGCGATCTCGGCCTGCAGGAAATCATCGAAGCGGCGGTTGATCTCGTCGGCCACCGCGTGCAGCAGCTCAGTGCGCTTGACGACCGACATCCGGCCCCAGTCGCCCTTGAGCGCCGCACGGGCCGCTGCGACCGCCGCATCGACCTCAGCCTGCCCCGCCTCATGCACCAGCCCCAGCACCCGGTTGTCCACCGGCGCCCGGTTCTCGAAGGTCTTGGACGTGGCGACGAATTCGCCGTTGATGAAGTTCGGGTACTGTTTCATGGTGCAGACAAGGTGAGGTCGGGTCAGGGGTGGCAGGGCAGCCGGTGCGCAGGGCAGCCGCTCAGGTGTACACGTCGGTGAACGAACCTGGCAAGACACCCGTGTGGTAGAAAATGCTGCGACCGACCTCGTCCTCGGTCCAGGTCGTCACCGGACGATCCGGCTGCGCCTGGTAGCCCAAGCCGGCGAAAGTCTCGTTGCGGTTGCCGCTCGGATCGAAGAAATAGATCGTCTCGCCGCGGGTGATGCCATGCCGGGTGGGGGCCACGTCGATGCGCACCTTGTTCTTGGCCATCACGTCGCCAGCCTTCAGGATGTCGTGCCACGAGTCGAGGAAGAACGACACATGGTGGACCCCGGCCGTCGGGGCACCGACAAAGGCGATGTCGTGCGGCTTGCTGGAGCACGAAACGAAGGAGGCCAACTGGAAGGCTCCCTCCGGCCCGACGGTGATCTGCTCGGTCGGAAAGAAGCCGAGCACGTCGATGAAGAACTGGCTGTTCTCCGCGACCTTGTTGATGCCTTGACCGGGGTCGAACGGGCACATGAGCAGGACGTGGTCGAGCCAATGGACCGCCGCACCTTTGACGTCATCCGGCCAGGGGTCCGGGTTGATGGAGCCTACGCCGGTGCCGACGCACTCCTTCATGGCGTACAGCCGCATGTCGTGGCCGCTGGGCAGTTGGAATTGCAGCATCCGGCCGGTGGCGGGCAGCGTGCCTTCGGGCAGCACGGTCGTCGGGATGCCGCGGGCTTCGATCTTGGCCTGCAGCGTGTCGAGGTCGGCATCGCTCCGGACCTTGTAGGCGACATGGTTCATGCCGGCCCGATCCGAAGGCGTCAGCACGATGGAGTACTTGTCCCACTCGTCCCAGCACTTCAGGTACACGTTGCCGTGCTTGTCTTCCATCGTGGTCTTGAGGCCCAGCACGTTTTCGTAGTGCTTGACCGCTGCGGCCATGTCCATCACCTTCAGGCTGATGTGGCCAATTCGCATGACACCCATGACTTGTCTCCTAGGGGTTGGGTTGGGGGGACTGAGGGACTTGAGGGGATTGAGGGGGCGGTGGCGAAGCGGGGCATGACGCCGAGGCATGCCCGCGGGAAAACGGTTTCTCGAACTTGCCGACCACTTCGAGCCGCACCGGGGTGGTCGGCGCCACCCGGCACGCCAAGGTGCAGCCCTGGCTTTGTTCTTCGGCGCTGACATGGGCACGGCTGACGGGACCGAGCACCGTCACCTCGCCTTCGACGATGCGCACCTTGCAGACGCCGCAGCCGCCGTTGACACAGCCCACCGGGATGCCCTTGCGACCGAGCCGCAGCATCCCGTTGAGCAAGCTCTCCGTCGTGGCGCAGGGAAATTCCTCGCCGGTCTGAACGACATGGACCGTGACCTTGGGGCGGAAGTCGAACATCGTGTGGCCCTGTGCCTTCAGACGCGCTTGAACAGCGGGCTGCGCTGCGCGTTGGCGTCGGCGGCGGAGATGAATTTTTCGGTGTGGATGCCGTCCTCGAACAACCGGCCCTGCATCAGCGTGGCGATGCAGGCTTCGACCATCGGCGGCGGGCCGCAGAGGTACGCCTTGTGGCCGGCGAACTGGCCCTTGAAGTGCGCCTTGGCGGCGTCGTGGACAAAGCCGCGGGCGCCGGTCCAGCCGCTGCCCGCAGGCTCGTCGGACAGCGCGGGCACGTAGGTGAAGTTCGCATGCTGCGCCGCGAGGGCGGTGAACTCGTCGTGGTAGTACAGCTCCTCGCGGCTGCGCTGGCCGTAGACGAGGGTGATCGGTTCGGTGGCGCCCTGGCCGAGCAGGTCGAGCACCATCGAGCGCGGACTCGACAGCCCCGAGCCACCGGCCATGAACACCATCGGCAGGCGGGCCGAGCGCCGCACGAAGAAGCGCCCGTAGGGACCGGACAGCCGCAGCCGGTCGCCGACGCGCAGCTTCTCGTGCAGGTAGGCCGTGCCCGCGCCGCCCGCGACGATGCGCACGTTCAGCTCGATCTCGCCGCTGCGGGCCACGTCGGCGGGGGCATTGGCGATGGAGAAGGCGCGTGACTGGCCGAGTCCGGGGATCTCCAGTTGCACGTACTGCCCGGCCTGGAAGTCGATCGGCGAGGCATCCGAGGCGTCCGATGGGGCCAGCTTCAGGTGCAGCGCCTTGATCGTCGGCGTCAGCGCGACGAGGCGCACGACCGTGGCCGCGAAGTCGCGCACCGGGATGATCCGCGCATCCGGCTCCTCGTCCACGTCGGCCTCGATGGTCACGTCGTCCAGCAGCGTCGCGCAGCAGGCCAGCGTCTTGCCGTCGTCGCGCTCGAAGTCCATCAACGCGAAGGGGTTGGCGTGGCCGTGATCGACCTCGCCGCTGCAGACCTGGACCTTGCACGTTCCGCACAGGCCGTGGCCACAGGCGTGGGGAATGTAGATGCCTTGCCGGAGCGCGGCGTCGAGGATGGTCTGGCCGTCCTCGATGTCGATCGTGGCGCCAAGCGGTTCGATGGTGAGTTGGTAGCTCATGTCGTCGATGCGGAGGTTCAGAAGGCCAGTCGGCCAGGGGCGAGCTGGCGCCGGATGCCGGTCAGGGCCGGGGTGACGAAGCGGATCAGCGACTTGTGGCCGAGGCCGTGGGCGTCCAGCGACTTGCCGAAGTCGGGCCGGAAGCGCCGCCCGGAGTCGAACCACAGGGTGCGCTGCCAGTCGATCTGCTCGAACTCGGGGTGTTCGCCGTAGACCTCGGGCAGCACGTCGCGCACCAGCGCCCCGAACGGCAGCGACGGCGGCAGCGGCAGGCACAGCGGCGCGGCGTACATCAGGTGGTTCTCCCAAGCGAGGTAGACCAGGCGGTTGCCGTGGAAGCGGTCCTCGGTGTCGGCGATGCGCAGCGGGTAGTCGCCCAGCGTCGGCATCTGGTGGCCGGAGGCGGTCGAGGTGGGGGTCATGGCGTGGACCCTGCGGCGGGGGGCGTGGGCTGGCCGTGCCAGGCGGCGAAGTGGCGGCGGTCGGGGCTGTCGGCGAAGTCGCCGTTGTCCTCGCCCCCGGTGATGCCGTAGTAGCGCAGCACCTCGCGCACCGGGCTGTCGCCGGGCGAGGCCGGGTTCACGTCCGGCGGGTAACACGCGCCCTGGTAGATCTGATGCACCGGCAGCCACGCCTGGGCGTACTTGACCGGCTCGTTGTCCAAGATCTCCTTGCAGTGGTCGCTGCAGCAGTGGAACTTCATGCCGTGGTGGCTCGACTCGCGGAAGGCGATCTGGCCCGCGTCGCCCGGTTCGGTGAAGAACATCGGCACCTGGCAGACCTGGCACAGCATGGGCAGCGCCTGGTTGAACCAGCGGTCGTGGCCCTGGTGCAGCTTGGCCCAGTGCTCGAAGCGGGCGCGGTAGTAGGTGTCGAAGGTGTCGGGGTACTTCTCGGCCAGCCACTGCATCTCGCCTGCGCTGGGCGTCCAGGTGTGGAAGGCGGCGGCGTGGCTGTACTGGTAGAAGGTCGCCCACGCCTGGTGGCTGATGTGGTCCTTGCCTTCGCAGGCGTCCTTCCAGCCCTTCGGTTCGCGGATGCCGTAGCGGGCCAAATCCTTGAACAGTGCGCCGCCGTTCTGCTCGGCGTACATCTCCCACGCCTCCTTCCAGCTCATGACGCGCTTGGGCAGCATGTAGTCCTGCATCATCGCCACCAGCGTCAGCAGCCGGTAGCCACGCCAGAACCACTTGTCGATCCAGCGTTGCAGGATGGGCACGTTGGCGGGATCTTGTTCGAGCATGAACTTGATGCACTCGATGCCCAGCGTCATGTGGCGCGACTCGTCGGACTGCGCCGAGAAGCCGAAGGTCACGGTGGACATGTCGCCGTTGTGCGCTGCGCCGGACATGAACGGCACGAAGAGCAGGTTCGTCAGCACGTACTCGAACGAGAAGCTGATCGCGGTCAGGAACTCGAACGGCCCGCTGCTGAAGGCGTCCTCGACGAAGGACTTCGGCACCGAGAGGTACCAGACGTTGTCGAACCAGTGGTGGGGGCTGTGCAGGCCGTTGAAGTGCTTGTTGTAGTGCGACAGCGCGTGGGTTTCGGTCTGGTAGTGGCGCAGCTCGTCCACCGCCTGCATCTGGCAGGCCACGCGCACCCCGGCGCCCCCGAACTGCCGACCGACATGGGCGAAGCCGCGGTGGGCGTAGTACTCCAGCGGCGTGACGCCCTGGATGAACAGCTTGAGCGCGTTGACGTAGCGGGCGTCGCTGATGCCGAGCTGGCCGTTGTTCTGCGCGAAGGCTTCGATGACGGCGTAGAGCTTCTTTTCCTTCTCGCCCTGGTACTTCCAGTAGGCGTCCATCGTCAGCCGGAACGGGTCTTGCCACTGGTCCCAGTCGTGGATCTTGATGCCCTCGTACTGGTCCTGAGGGAAGACCTTGTCCCGCGGCTGGTAGGTCGTCTCCCAGTCCAGGCCACGGGTCATGGCGGCGTAGCGGTCCTTGAGACCCAGCTTCTTCTTGGCGACTCGGGTGTCCATGGGGTGTCCTTGGTCAAATCACATCAAAGCAGATCAACGCAAATCAAGTCAGGCCGACGGCTTCCCGGTCGCTGACCGGGAAATAGGCGCGGTGCAGGATGTCCGGGTCGGCACGCAGCCGGTCGGGCGTGCCGTCGTAGGACACCCGGCCACGCGACAGGACGTAGACGTGGTCGGACAGGCCGAGCGCGAGCTGCGTGAACTGCTCGATCAGCAGCACGCCGATGCCCTGGGCCGCGATGCGCCGCACCACCGGCACCAGCCGCGCCACGACCGTCGGCGCCAGCCCGAACGACAGCTCGTCGATCACCAGGAAACGCGGCGTCACCACCAGCGCCTGCGCCAGCGCCACCATCTGCTGCTGGCCGCCCGAGAGATCGCCGGCCGGCTGGGCAAGCTTGTCCTTCAGTTCGGGAAAGAGGTCCAGCGTTCGCTGCAGCGCCGCGTCGAGTTCACCGCGCCCCAGCCCGCTGCCCGCCACGCGCAGGTTGTCGCGCACCGTCAGCTCGCGCAGCACCTGGTGCCCTTCCGGGACGGTGGCCACGCCGTGGCGGCGGATGGCGTCCGGCGCCAGGCCCTTCAGGTCGAGTCCGTCGAGCTTGATCTGGCCGAACGCCGGCTCGATCACCCCGGCGATGCCCAGCACGGTGCTGGTCTTGCCGGCGCCGTTCGGCCCCATCAGCGCGGTGATGGCGCCGGGGGCAAGGCGCAACTGGATGCCGTGGACGACGGGCTTGGTGCCGCGGACCATGACGAGGTTGTCGATGTGCATCATGCCGCGGCCTCCAGGGTCTCGAAGTCGCCGAGGTAGGCGCGCCGCACCTCCGGCTGTGCCAGCACCTGCGCCGTCGGCCCCATCGCCAGCAGCCGGCCGAAGTCCAGCACCATCGTGGTGTCGCAGCAGGCCGAGATGAGTTCCACGTCGTGGTCGATCAGGAAGACCTGGGCGCCGCAGTGCGCGGGGATGCCGCGGATCACCTGCTCCAGGTGCGTCGATTCCGACTCGGACAGGCCCGCACCGGGTTCGTCCAGCATGACCAGCCGGGGCCGGCCGATCAGCGCCTTGGCGATCTCGGCCAGGTGGCGTTCGGCGGTGGACAGTGCGCTGCCGCGGCGGTGGAGGCGCCGGGTCAGCCCCACGTAGTCGATGGCCTGCGCGACGGCGGCGTTGGCCTCGGCTGCATTCGGGTAGCCGGCGTGGTCGGCGATGGCCTGCACGTTCTGCCACAGCGTCAGGTCGTCGGCGATCTGGTCGGTCTGGAAGGTGCGGCGCAGACCGAGGGCGGCGCGGCGGTGGGCGGGCACGCCGGTGAGGCGGTGGTCGTCCACCCGCACCGTGCCGCTCACCGGGGTGACGAAGCCGGACAGCACGTTCAGCAGCGTCGTCTTGCCCGCGCCATTGGGACCGATCAGGCCGACGACGGGGGACTCCAGCCGAACGCTGAGGTCGTTGATCGGCTTGACGCCGCCGAACTGGACGGTGAGGTGGTCGATGTCGATCATGGCGGTCGGCTCAGCGGTAGGCCGCGAACGGCTTGGGGAACTGGGCGTCGATGCGCTGGCGCAGCGGCAGCACCCAGGGATAGAGCGCCCGCTCCAGCCCCGACTTGGCCGCCAGCGCGAGCCAGACCAGCGCCAGCCCCACGGGGTACGGCACGTCAAACACACCCCACGCCACCCAGGCGACGAACAGGCCGATGAACAGCGTGTTGAGCACGCGCTTGATCAGGCGGTGGTCGGGCAGCCAGCCGCGGGACTCGAACTGGCGCGCCAGCCGCAGCGAGAGCCGGCCCTCCAGCGCCTCGACCCGGTCCTGCAGCCGCTTGCCGACAAACCCCAGCAGCAGCCAGCACACGCCGGGAATCGCCATCCGGAACAGCAGCGCGATCAGCACGATGAAAAAGGCGCCAGCAAATCCGACCCAGCCGCCCAGCGAACCGGCCAGCGCCAGCCCCGCGGCGATCAGGCCCCAGGACAGCGTGCCCTCGACGATGCGGCTGACGCGCACGAATTTGTAGAAATCGGCGAGCTGGCCGGCCAGCCCGGTGCGGCCCTGGATCAGCGACACCAGCAGCGCGAAGCCATAGAAGGCGTTGGCCAGGTTGCCGTCCACGCCGTGGTCGTTGAGCAGCGCCGGCAGCGCCCGCATCAGCAACCCGGCGAAGATGGCGCCCATCCAGTGGTAGG
>NZ_JAAFKF010000033.1 GCF_013299175.1 Sphaerotilus sp. | reverse complement strand
GAACCCCAGCCGAACTGCACCAGACTGCCCTGCGTCAGACGCCGGTACGGAATGCCGCGGGCCACCGCCGCCGACACGATCGCGCCGGTGCTCGGGCCGAGGCGCACGTCCTCGTCGATCTCGCGCAGCCGGGCGATGGCCGCGGTCACGTCGAAGGCGGTGTCGGCGAGCGTGGCCTGGATGAGCTGCTCGGCGAGTTCGAGCGCCAGACGGCCCACGTCCTCCTCGCTGTACTCGACGACCACCTGGTAGATGCCCGGTTCGACCGTGGCCGAGGTGCGGCTGAACGTGACCGGACAGCCAGCCTGCGCCTGCAGCGCCAGCGTGGCGGTTTCCAGCACATGCGCCAGCGCGATGTCGCCGCGCTGCGCACCCGCCGGCACCGCACCGATGCCGGGGAACCGGGCACGCAGACGGGACTCGAAGCCGGGCAGTTGGGCAATCGCGCGCTCGTCTTCAGCACACGAAACGATGGCCTCGACCGCCGTGTGGCGGCTCCAGAGGTTGGGGCCGCGCAAGGCCCGAATGCGTGAAACGTCCATCAGTGGGTCACGTCCGGTCAGAAGAAAGGATCACGAGCGCGTCGGGCTCGATGCGAAGGTTTCGAGTCCGGCGGCCATCAGCTCCGGCGCAATGCCCAGCGCCCAGGCCGCAGCGACCGCCGCCAGCACCACCGACGGCGCCAGCGCAATGCGGCGGCGCTGCAGATCGACGCAGACCACCTCGGCCCCGCCGGTGGCCAGCACCACGCGCGACGACCGCAGCAGCACGGCCCGTCCGCCCTGCCCGCGGTGGGCGGCCACGGTCTCGTTGTCCCCGGCGAGCTGGCTGTAGAACAGCACCTCGCCATCGGACAAGCGGGCCATGTCGGCGATGCGCTCGTCGTCGGCGTTCAGCACGGCCGCGCCCTCGGGCAGCACGGTGTCCACCTGGGTGCGCAGCACGCGCGGCATCTGCTCGACATCCCGGAGGTCGTGGCGCGCCAGCGTCTCGGCGCCGCCCAGATCGGTGACGACACCGACGTGGCAGCGGTCGTAAGACAGGCCATCGTCGAGGATGGTGGCCGCGCCGTTCTCGATCACCACCGTCTGCACTTCGCGGTTCATCAGCAGCCGGTGGCCGCTCGCCCAGTTGGCGCAGTCGCCGCGGCCGACCCGGCGCCCCGCCAGGAACAGCCCGTCGCGGCAGGCCAGCCCGACGTGCTTGCCGCTCAGGTGGACCAGCCATGCCACGAGCTGCGCGATGTCGGCGGTGTCGTGGGAGCCAGCCACACCGACCACGGGGATGCGGCCGCTGTCGTCGTCGTCGAAGAGGTGGTTGACGATGTCGCGTCCGACCGGACGCGGCATGCCTTCGGCGGGCTTGAGGTGCATCAGCAGGCCGGGGCCGGCGTTGACCTCGACGATCGCGCCGCCGGTTTCATGCAGCGGGCGGCGGATGTCGGTCGTCACCAGATCGACGCCGGCAATGTCCAGCCCCACCACGCGCGCCGCCAGCCCGACCAGGCTGGCCACATCGGGGTGGACAACATCAGTGCAGTCGATCGCGACGTTGCCATTGCGCTGGATCAGCACCGCGCGCCCGGCGGCCGGCACCGCGTCCGGCCCGACCAGCCCCTGCCGCTCCAGCAACAACCGCGTCACCGGGTCACGCTCCAGGCGGATGGTTTCGAGCGGGAATTCTTCGGCGTCGCCGCGGCGGGGATCGGTGTTGAGCTGGCGGTCGATCAACTGGGTGACGCTCGACACACCATCACCGGTGATCCACAGGCTCTCGCCCCGTGCCGCCGCGACCACCTGCCCGCCGACGACCAGCAGCCGGTGTTCGTCGCCACGGATGTAGCGTTCGACGATGACCTCGCTGCCCTCGGCGTCGGCCACGGCCCAGGCCGCCATGACCTCCTCGCGGGTGTTCAGGTCCAGGCTGACGCCGCGGCCGTGGTTGGCGTCGGTCGGCTTGACCACGACCGGCAGCCCGATGTCCTGCGCTTCGTCCCAGGCCGCTTCGGCGTCACCCGCCACCGCACCTTCCGGCACCGGCACACCACAGGCTTTCAGCAGCGTCTTGGTCAGATCCTTGTCGCCCGCGATGCCTTCGGCGATCGCGCTGGTGAGGTCGGTCTCGGCGGTCCAGATGCGGCGCTGGGCCGAACCGTAGCCGATCTGGACGAGGTTACCGTCGTTCAGGCGGATGTGCGGGATGCGGCGGTCGGTGGCGGCGCCGACGATGCTGGCGGTGCTCGGGCCGAGGTAACAGTCGTCGATCTTCTCGCGCACCCGCTCGACCGCGGCCGCCACGTCGAAGGACTCGCTGTTGATGGCCGACATCAGCAGCGTGTGGCCTTCCGCCAGGGCCGTGCGCGCCACCTGCTCGTCGCGGGCGCGGAACACCATGCGGTAGACGCCGTGCTGCGAGGTGCTGCGCGTCTGGCCGAAGCCGGTGGGCATGCCGGCCAGGTTGAGCAGCTCGATGACGACGTGTTCGAGCACATGGCCCATCCAGGTGCCTTCTTCGAGCCGCTGCAGGAAGCCGCCGCGCTCGCCGACCCCGCAGTGGTGTTCGATCAGTGCCGGCAGCATCGCCGTGAGCCGGTCGTTGAAACCGGGCAGTTGGTGCGAGGGCCAATCCTCCAGCTCACCCAGATCCAGCCAGACCTCCAGCACCGGACGGTAGGTCCAGACATTGGGGCCGCGCAGGTAGGTGATGCGCTGCAGCGTGATGTTTTCTTTCTTGGTCATGTCCTGCGGAGCTGGTGTTGGGCTCAAGGGGACCATTGTGCCCAACGTTTCTTGCACGAAGTCATCGTTCCGCCGAGGCAGTCCGTTGATTCAGGGTGGCGTTCATCTGAAGAAATCTCACCTGGGCGGCTTGCGCCAGAATTCGGCATCCCCGAGAACAAGACCCCATGCACTCACACACTGCCAATGTCCCCATGGCCGACCTTCCGACCCGATTTCTCCCTGAAGAGAACGCCCTGTGTACCCTGGAGGTTGACCTCGACGATGCCCTGCACTTCACCCGCAGCACGCTGATCCTGACGAATCGCCGCCTGCTGTGGGCGCGCTCCGGGGCCACAGACTGGGCAGGCACCTGGCCGCTCGACGACCCGCTGTCGCTGCGCCACCACGACCACGCCGGTGTCGGCACGCTCGAACTGCACGATCCGCACAGCCTGCGCGCCGTCTGGCGTTTCACCCTGGGGCAGAACGTGCAGGCGCTGCGGCTGGTGCGGCAGTTAGAGCGCCAATGCGCCGTGCTGCGCAACCCCGCCGCCCCGCTCCCCGAAGACGACCTCGACCCCACCACCTGCCCCACCTGCCACGCCCCGCTGCCCCCCGACAGCGACGAGTGCGCCGTCTGCACCCGCGAGTTGTCCACGCCACCGTCCACCTGGGTGCTGCTGCGGCTGTGGCGGTTTGCCCAACCCTACCAGTGGAAGCTGCTGGCCGGTTTCCTGCTGACGCTGGCGTCCACCGCCGCGACGCTGGTGCCGCCCTACCTGACCATCCCGCTGATGGACAAGGTACTGATCCCCTTCCAGAACGGCCACAAGATCGACCCCGCCTATGTCCTGCAGTTGCTGTTCGGGCTGCTCGGCGCGGGCCTGCTCGCCTGGGGCCTGGGCTGGGCGCGGACCTGGCTGCTGGCCATCGTCTCCGAGCGCATCGCCGCCGACCTGCGCACCACCGCCTTCGACCACCTGCTCGGCCTGTCGCTCGACTACTTCGGCGCCAAGCGCACCGGCGACCTGATCGCCCGCATCGGCTCCGAGACCGACCGCCTCTCGGTGTTCCTGTCGCTGCACGCGCTCGACTTCGCCACCGACGTGCTGATGCTGGGCATGACCTCGGTGATCCTGTTCTCGGTCAACCCCTGGCTCGCGCTGGTCACGCTGCTGCCGCTGCCCTTCATCGCCTGGATGATCCACCTCGTGCGCGACCGGCTGCGCACTGGCTTCGAGAAGATCGACCGTGTCTGGAGCGACGTGACCAACGTGCTGGCCGACACCATCCCCGGCGTGCGCGTGGTCAAGGCGTTTGCACAGGAGGCGCGCGAATCGAAGCGTTTCCACGAAGCCAACGCCGCCAACCTCGCCGTCAACGACAAGCTCAACAAGACCTGGAGCCTGTTCACGCCGACGGTGACGCTGCTGACCGACATCGGCTTGCTGGTGGTCTGGGGCTTCGGGATCTGGCAGGTCAGCAAGGGCGACATCACCGTCGGCGTGTTGACCGCCTTCCTCGCCTACATCGGCCGCTTCTACGGGCGGCTCGATTCGATGAGCCGCATCGTCTCGGTGACGCAGAAAGCCGCCGCCGGCGCCAAGCGCATCTTCGACATCCTCGACCACGTCTCCAACGTCCCCGAACCCGATCAGCCAGTGCCGACCGGTCAGTTGCAGGGCGCGGTACGGCTCGACAACATCGGTTTCCGCTACGGCAGCCGCTCGGTGATCCGCGGCATGAGCCTGGACATCCGGCCCGGCGAGATGATCGGCCTGGTCGGCCACTCGGGCTCGGGCAAGAGCACGCTGGTCAACCTGATCTGCCGTTTCTACGACGTGACCGACGGCTCGATCCGCGTGGACGGCACCGACATCCGCCGCTTCAAGGTCGCCGACTACCGCCGCCACATCGGGCTGGTGCTGCAGGAGCCGTTCCTGTTCTTCGGCACCATCGCCGAGAACATCGCCTACGGCCTGCCCGGCGCCACCCGCGCGCAGATCATCGCCGCCGCCCGCGCCGCGCACGCGCACGACTTCATCCTGCGGCTGCCGCAAGGCTACGACTCGCTGGTCGGCGAGCGCGGCCAGGGCTTGTCCGGGGGCGAACGCCAGCGCATCTCCATCGCGCGGGCGCTGCTGATCGACCCGCGCCTGCTCATCCTCGACGAGGCCACCGCCAGCGTGGACACCGAGACCGAGCGCGAGATCCAGAAGGCGCTCGACAACCTCGTCCAGGGCCGCACCACCATCGCCATCGCCCACCGCCTGTCCACGCTGCGCAAGGCCGACCGGCTGGTGGTGATGGACCGCGGCGCGGTGGTCGAGGTCGGCACGCACGACGAGCTGATGGCCGCCGAAGGCCACTACTTCCGCCTCTACGAAGCCCAGGCGCGCCGCACCGATGCCGCCGACGAAGACGGTGACTCCGAGCACGACCAGAACCTGCTCGCCCACCAGCTCCCGCAGCCGTCCGCCCACGGCCAAGCCACCTCCTGAACCCGCCGAGCCGCCCCATGTTCCTGCTTGAACGCCACCCCAGCGGCCGCCTCGTCTACACCGGCGAAGACGGCGCCTCCCACCACGGCGTCACCCCCGTGCGCGCCTTTCCCGTCACCGCACCGGACGCGGGCCTGTCCCTCGTCAGCGCCGAAGGGCATGAGCTGGTCTGGATCGACCGGCTCGGCGCCCTGCCCGAGCGCCAGCGCACCTTGATCGAGGAAGAGCTGGCCCACCGCGAGTTCATGCCCGAGATCCGGCGGGTGGTGGAGGTGTCCACCTTCTCGACGCCCAGCACCTGGACCGTGGAGACCGACCGCGGCCCGACCACGCTGGTGCTGAAGGTCGAGGAGGACATCCGCCGCCTGCCCGAGCGCGGCCGGCTGCTCATCACCAGCGGGCACGGCATCGTTTTTTCGGTGCGGGACATGGCCGCGCTGGACCGGCATTCGCGCAAGCTGATGGGGCGTTTTCTCTGAGTTCCCCGGGATGTCGCGCCGTGGCGGGCGTGGTCCAATGGGGCTGACACCACCGGCAACAGGCGCTCCATCACCATGCTCGACGACGACGACGAAAAGACCGTGATCGACCCCAAGGGGCTGCGCTACAAGAGCAAATCCGCCGGCTCGCCCTTCGGCGGCAAAGGCGCGTTCGTGGGCGGCACCATGTCCTGCCTGCTCTGCGGCAAACACCGGCCGCAGGCCATGCTCAAGAGCAAGCAGGTGCTGGGCCGGCCGCAGAAGGTCTGCGCACCCAGTTGCAAGGAACTGGACGAGTTCATGGCCCAACAACGCTGACGCCTGGACGGCCAGCCGCACCGCCGTCCAGGCGTCCATCCAAGCCCGCACGCCCTTCGAACAAGGGGCCACCGGATCCGGCCCCGACCCCCCCCGCACGCATCCGCCCCCTCATCTGTGGTGCGCCTCCACTGGCCCCATATGAAAAGATCACATTCGCCATTTTCGTCCCCGACTCCACGGGCACTCGGCAATTGGCGATCTTTTCCACACCGGTCCATGTCCACTTCTTGCGGGGTTTTCCATGTCCATTCAACCCAAGTCGCGCCACACCCTGGCCCGCGCGCTGCTCACCGGCGGTCTGCTGGCCAGCGGTCTGTCGTTCGGCTCGGTTGCCCACGCGGCGATCAGCTTCCAGTTCAACTTCCTCGACGGCGCCGGCACCGGCTTCAATGACGCCACCACCGGTGCCGCACGCCAGAGCGCGCTGAACAACGCGGCCAGCCTGTTCTCGACGATGTTCGGCAGCCATTTCAGCAACTCGGGCACCGTCGTGCTCGACGCCACGGCCACCGACGACCCCCTGAACGGCAACCTGGCCTCCGCCGGCAGCCAGCTCTCGCTGGCGGGCGGCGCGCCGGCAGGCTTCAACCTGCAAGGCGTCATCAGCACCAAGCTGCAGACCGGCGTGGACCTCAACAGTGTCAGCGCAGACGGTGCGGTGAACTTCAACTTCGGCAAGAACTGGCAGCTCGACGCCAATGCCCCGGTCTCCGGCGCACAGTTCGATTTCTACGGCGTTGCCTTCCACGAGTTCTCGCATGCGCTGGGTTTCTCCTCGCTGGTCCAACAGAACGGCACCGACCTGTTCGGCAGCAGCACCGCCGGCCACTGGGGCATCTACGACCAGTTCCTGGTGGACAAGAACAGCAACGCCGCCGTCAACCACAGCACCTTCGACATCAACGCTGGCGTGTGGAACACCGCCAGCATCGGCGGTGCCAGCCCGGCCGCGGGCATGTTCTTCAACGGCGCGCACGCGGTGGCCGCCAATGGCAACCAGCTCGTCGGCCTGTACTCGCCGACCACCTGGAACGGCGGCAGCAGCATCTCCCACATCGACACCGACAACCCTGCCTATGCCAGCACGATGATGCTGCACTCCGTCGGCACCGGCAACGGCGCGCGCAACTACAGTGCCATCGAAATCGGCGTGATGCAGGATCTGGGCTACACCGTCGCCGCCGTGGTGCCGGAGCCGGCAAGCTTCGCGCTGATGTTCACCGGACTGGGCGTCATCGGCTGCCTGCGGCGCCGCACCCTGACCACCACCGCCTGAACCCCGCCCCATGCCCCGATGCCCCCGTGTTCTGACCGCGCTCAGCCTGCTCGTGCTCTGTGCCAGTCTGACGGGCCTGTCCGATGCGGCCACCACGGCCGAGCCTGCCACGGCGGCCCCGCCCCGCAGCGTTCGCATCGAGGATCTGCGGGTGCGGCTGGAACGCGGGGCGGGACAGGTGGCTGGCTCGGCGGCGCGCAGTGTCGTGCTGTCGGGAGCGGTGGCAGGGCAGCGCGACACGCTGGTGGCGCTGCTCAATGCACTGCATGCCGTGCATTTCTTCGCGTTGCCCGGCCAGATGACCTTGCAGACCTCGGTCGTGCTGCAGGAGGACGGCACGGTACAGACACAGTGGCTGCACCGCAGCGACGAACCGACCACGCGGGTGTGCGTGTCGGTATCGACAGCCTACGAGAAGTGTGTGACCTTCACTGCGACCGCCGGGCCGGCCGACCTCGTGCAGCTCGCCGACCAGACCTTCGCCCGAGCGCTCAAGCCCTGAGCGAAGGCGAAGGCGGGCGCGGTCGGCGTGTCGGGCATGCGCTGTGCCTCGGCCAGCAGCGCGTCCAGCGCGATCGGATCGGCGCTCAGGCACAGCACACGCGGGGCCAAACGGATCATTGCAGCTCGATCCCAGCCTTCTTCACCAGCTTGGCGTACTTGGCCATCTCGCTGCGGAAGAAGGCTTGCGCGTACTCGGTCGTGCTGACATTGATGGTGTTGCCCTGCCTGGCCATCGCCTCCACCACGTCCGGCGCCGCGAACGCGACCGCCACGGCATCGTGCAGGCGCTTCACGTCCGCCGCCGGCAGCCCCTTCGGCCCGATGAGACCGAACCAGCCCTCGACCTGATACCCCGGCATGCCCTGCTCGACCAGGGTCGGGATGTCCGGCGCGGCGGCCAGACGCTGCGCCGCGCCGGTCCCGATCGCCCGCAAGGCGCCGCTCTTGATGTGCTGCTGCACCGACGGCAACGCCGCCACGCCGATCTGCACCTGCCCGCCGATCAGGTCCGTCAGCATCGGGCCGACCCCCTTGTAGGGGATGTGGCGCGCCGTCGCCCCCGCCTCGTCCACGAACATCTCGGCCGCCAAGTGCAGGATCGTGCCGTTGCCCGACGAGCCGTAGGTCATGTCGCCCGCCTTGGCCTTGAGCAACGCGGCCAGCTCGCGGGCGTTGTTCGCCGGCACCTTCGGGTTGACGACGACGATCAGCGGGGTCGAGCCGACGATGGCGATCGGCGTGATGTCGTTGATCGGATCGAAGGGCAGCGACTTGTAGACGCTCGGGTAGATGACGTGGTTGTTGGAGACGAAGCTCAGCGTGAAACCGTCCGGCGCCGAGCGGACCAGCGTGGTCGTTCCCAGGATGCCGCCAGCGCCGGGCTGGTTCTCGACCATGACCGGGTGGCCTAGCGCCTTGCTCAGCGCGCCCTGTGCGGCGCGGGTGATGGTGTCCACGCCCGAGGCGGTGGCCACCGGCAGCACGATGCGGATCGGCTTGTCCGACTGCGCCAGCGCGCGGGTCGCCGCCGTGCCCAGCCCGGCCAGAGTCAGCGCACCGAACTGGCGCAGGGTGTCGCGGCGGGTGGTGTGGATCATGGTGTCGTCTCCGGTGTTCCGGTGTGGTTGTTGGTCCGGGTCTGGGTCTGGGTCTGGGTCGTGGTCAGGCAATCACGGTCTGCGCGCGCAGCGCGTCGATCTGCGCCGCGTCGTAGCCGATGCTCTCCAGCAGCGCGGCCGTGTGCTCGCCGAGCCGGGGCGGGTCGAGCCGCACGCCCAGCCGCTCGCCGTCCATCGTGATCGGAAACAGCGTGGTCTTGACAGACTGCCCGGCCCGCTCGCCGTCCGGCAGCTTCATGTCGGCCAGCCCGCCAGTGGCCAGCAGGTGCGGGTCATCCAGCAGGTCTTCCGGCCGGCGGATCGGCGCGAACGGCAGACCGACCCGCTCCATGAGCGCCGACAGCTCCGCCGCGCTGCGGTGCGCCAGCCGCTCGCGCAGCGCGGGCATCAGCGTCGGCCGCGCCCGCACGCGCTGGTTGTTCAGCGCCAGCGCGGGATCCGCCTTCAGGTCCGCGAAACCGAGCGCGTCACAGAACGTCCCCCACTGCGCGTCGCTCACCGCCGCCAGGAAGATCTGCTCGCCGCCCTGCACCGTGAACACGTCGTAGACCGCCCAGGGGCTTTCACGGGCAGGCATCGGCGCAGCAGGCTTGCCGGTCATCGCGTACTGGAGCATGTGCTGGCCGACGAGGAAAACGTTGTTCTCGTAGAGCGCCGACTGCACCTCCATGCCGCGCCCGCTGATGCCGCGCTGGATCAAGGCGCCCAGCACGCCGATCGCGCCGAACAGCCCGCCCATGATGTCGTTGACGCTGGTCCCGGCGCGCAGCGGGTCGCCCGGCCGGCCGGTCATGTAGGCCAGGCCGCCCATCATCTGCACCACCTCGTCGAGCGCGGTGCGGTGGTCGTACGGGCCGGGCAGGAAACCCTTGTGGCTGGCGTAGATGATCCGAGGATTCACGGCGCTCAGGCTGGCGTAGTCGAGTCCGTACTTGCCCATCGTGCCGGGCTTGAAATTCTCGGCCACCACATCCGCGCTGGCCGCGAGACGGCGTGCCACCTCGGCCCCCTCCGGGTGGTGCAGGTCGATCGCGATGCTCTTCTTGTTGCGGTTGAACATCGGGAAGAAGCCCGTCCCGGCGCCGAGCAGCCGCCGCGTGCGGTCGCCGTCGATCGGCTCGATCTTGATGACCTCGGCGCCCATGTCGGCCAGCACCATGCCGCAGGTCGGCCCCATCACCATGTGGGTGAACTCGACGACACGCAGGCCGGCAAGCGGTTGAGGCGGGGTGTGGGCGGACGTCGTCATCGTGGTCTTCGGGTTCATGCGCATGCGGTCAGCAGGGTTTTCGGGAGGCCGGCGCGCCAGAGGCTGCCGTGCAGGGGTTCGCCGGCGAGCCACTCTGCCAGGCGCTGGCGCAGGGCGATGAGGGCGTCAAAGTTCACCCCGGTCGGCACGCCCATGCTGGCAAAAAGGTAGGCCACGTCCTCGGTGGAGACATTGCCGCTGGCCCCCGGCGCGTGCGGGCAGCCGCCGATGCCCGCCAGACAAGCGTCGAAGCGGCGCACGCCGACCTGCCATGCGGCATAGACGTTGGCCATGCCGAGACCGCGCGTGTCATGGAAATGCCCGCAGGCCAGCCGGTCGCCCACCGCCGCGAAGCCACGCTCGAACACCCGCGCCACCTGCAGCGGATCGGCATAGCCCACCGTGTCGGCCAGCCCGACCCGCTCGGCACCCGCATCCAGCGCGGCCTGCAGCAGCCGGATCACCTCGTCCTCGTCCACCCGGCCCTGGAGCGTGCAGCCGAACGCCGTGCTCAGCCCCACCTCGATCACGCAGCGCGAACCGCTCGCATCGCGCAACGCCCGGATGCGGCCGATCTCGGCGATCACCTCGTCGGGCGTCCTGCGCAGGTTGGCCAGGCTGTGCGCGTGGCTGGCCGACAGCGGCAGCAGCATCAGGTCGGCGCCGCTGTCGAGCGCGGCCTGGGCACCCCGCAGGTTCGGCACCAGCACCGAGGTGGTCAGCCCCGGCAGCGTGCGCGCCACGGCGACGAGTTCGGCCGTGTCCGCCAACTGGGGCAGCAGCCGCGCCGGCACGAAGGAGCCGACCTCGATCTCGCGCAGCCCCGCCGCGTGGGCGGCGTGCAGCCAGTCGAGCTTGTGGGCGGTGGGCAGCGTGCGGGCGATGCTCTGCAGGCCGTCGCGCAGGCCGACCTCGCGAACAGTGATGGGATCGGTGGCGAGGTGGGCGGTGGCGGCGATCGGGGTGGGCATGGGGCGCGGTGTCAACTGTGGATGTAGCTCTCCAATTGTGCGATCACGAACTGCTGCTCCGAGATGATCTCCTTCACCAGATCGCCGATCGAGACCAGCCCGACCAGCTGGCCACCGTCCAGCACCGGCAGGTGGCGCAGGCGCTTGTCGGTCATCAGCGCCATGCATTCCTGCGTGGTGGTGGCCGGCGTCACGAACATCACGTCGGCGGTCATCACGTCGCGGATCGGCGTGCCGGCGGAGGTGCGGCCACGGACCTCGATCTTGCGGGCGTAGTCGCGCTCCGTGAAGATCCCGAGGATGCGCTCGCCCTCGACGATCAGCAGGGCGCCGATGCGCCGGTGCGCCATCTGCTCGATCGCCTCGCGCACCGTCGCCGTGGGCGCGACGGTGTGGACGGCATGGCTGGGCTTGGACAGCAGGATCTGGGCGACGGTGCTCATGTGGAATCCCCTTCAGCGTGGCAAAGCGTGGTGACGTTGCCATCTTCTCGCAGAACCGCCCGGCGCACAGCCCTGTCAGACTGCTCGATTTTCCCAGTACCGGAACGACAGGAATGTGATGGCGCAGTTTCCCCAGGGGTATCGCCAAATCGAGCAACGCTGCAACGCGGGCGAGCGGCGCGTGCTGCAGCAACTGAAGCAGTGTCTGGACGACGGCCACCTCGTCTGGCACAACGTCCCCGTCGGCCCGCAGGCGCGGCAGCCGGATTTCGTCGTGCTCGGGCGGAACTGGGGCGTGCTGCTGCTGGAGGTCAAGGACTGGCGCTGCCGCACGCTGCTGCAGGCCACGCCCGACGCCGTGACGCTGCACACCGAGCGCGGCCCCGTCACCGACCACCACCCCCTGCGCCAGGCCCGCGACTACGCGATGGCACTGGCCACCCTGATGCAGCGCGACCCGGCCCTGGTCCACGACGACGGGCCGCACCAGGGACGGCTGCTGTTTCCCTATGGCTGGGGCGCCGTGCTCTCGGGGATGCGGCGCAGCGAGGTCGAGCAGCGTCCCGGCTTCGACGCCCTCTTCCCACCCGCGCAGACCCTGCTGCGCGATGACCTCGACGACAGCGTCGATCCGGAGGTGTTCCAGCAGCGGCTGCGCGGGCTGTTCACCGTCCACTACCCGCACACGCTCACCCCCGCGCAGCGCGACCGCATCCGCTGGCACCTCTTCCCCGCGCTGCGCCTGAACGCCGCGCCGGCGGTGGACGCGCCCGGCGTCGAGCCGTCCCCCATCCCCGATCTGCTGCAGGTGATGGACCTCCCCCAGGAACAGATCGCGCGCACGCTGGGCACCGGGCACCGCGTCATCCACGGCGCGGCCGGCTCGGGCAAGACGATGGTGCTGGTGCTGCGGGCGCAGATGCTGGCGGCCACCGCCACGGCCGCGCAGCCCGTGCTGGTGCTTTGCTACAACCGGGCGCTGGCGGATCGGCTGGCGGCACTGATCCACCAGCGGCCAGTGGGTGATCAGGTGCAGGTACGCACCTTCCACCGCTGGTGCCAGGAGCAAGTGCGCCGGCACCAGCTCGCCGTGCAGGCCGAGCCAGGCAGCGACGCCTATTACACCGAGCTGCCGCAGGTCGTCGCGCAGGCGGTGGAGCAGGGGCGGGTACCGACGGGCCAGTACAGCGCCGTGCTCATCGACGAAGCCCACGACTTCGACGACGACTGGCTGCGCACTGCCGCGTGCATGGTGTCGCCGGATACGCGCAGTCTGCTCGTGCTCTACGACGACGCGCAATCCATTTACCAGACAAGCCGGCGACGCTTCCGCTTCGCCAGCGTCGGCATCCAGGCGCAAGGCCGCACCAGCGTGCTGCGGCTGAACTACCGCAACACCGCCGAAGTGCTGGCGCTGGCGCTGGCCTGCACCCGTACACCGCTGCTGCCGACTGGACCCACCGCAGCCCCGCCGGATGACGATGCCGTCCCCACCATCACCCCCACCAGCTCCGGCCGCCATGGCCCGCAACCCGTGCTGCTGCTCGCCCGCGAGCCGGCGGACGAAGCCGAGCAGATCGCCGCCCAGCTCGGCGCGGCCCATGCGCGCGGCGTGGCGTGGGGCGAGATGGCCGTGTTGTGCCGCACGCGGGCACAGCTCGGGCCGATCGCACAGGCGCTGCAGCGGCGGGGCTGGCCCGTGGAGTCGATGGGCGCGGCCGATTTCCGCCACTTCGACTGGCAGCAGCCGCGCATCCGGCTGATGACGCTGCACAGCGCCAAGGGGCTGGAGTTCGCGCTGGTCGTCGTCGCCGGGCTGCACGCGCTGCCATGGCGCGGCGAGTCGATGGACGACGCGGCGCGGCTGCTCTATGTCGCGATGACGCGGGCCACGCATGCGCTGGTGCTGTCGGCCTGCGGGGCGTCGCCGATGGTCGAGCGCGTGCAGGCGGCATGGACGGGCGTGGCGAGATCGCCCGCATTAGAGCTTGCACACCAATGAATGCTGCACTGCAACAAAGCCCCTTGCAAACCCGGCTGGCGGTCCTATACTGCATTCCATGCTGCAGCGCAGCAAAACTTTCTGGAGCACCACCATGACGATGACCCCCGAGCAACTGGCCGCCGCCAACAAAGCCAACCTGGACACCCTGGTCGAGCTGACCCAGAAGGCGTTCGCCAGCGTCGAGAAGCTGGTCGAGCTGAACATGCAAGCTGCCCGCGACTCGCTGGAGCAATCCGTCGAGCAGGCCAAGGCGGTGCTGACCGTCAAGGGTCCGCAAGAACTGGCCGCCCTGCAACAGGATTTCCTGAAGCCGGCGCAGGAAAAGGCCATGGCCTACGGCCGCCAGGTCCATGACATCGCCACCGCGACGCAAGCCGAAGTGACGAAGATGGCCGAAGCCCAGATCGCTGCCGCCAAGACCCAGTTCAGCACGCTGGTCGAAGAAGCCACCAAGAACGCCCCGCAAGGCAGCGAAACCGTCATGGCCATGGTCAAGACCGCCATGACCAACGCCTCGACCGCGTTCGACAGCGTGCAAAAGGCAGCCCAGCAAGCCACCAACCTGGCGGAAACCAACCTGAAGAACCTTGGCGAAACCGCCGAGAAGGCCACCAAGGCCGCCACCAAGCGCCGCTGATCTGCCGCGCTGACGCGCTGCACCACAGGTTCTTAACGATTGTCTCCTCGGTGCCTGCTCTGCAGGGATCGATTCAAGCCCGGCCTCGGCCGGGCTTTTTTTCGTCCGAATCCTGGCCAGCACTTGCTTGATTCGACCCTGGAATCAAGAATCCGGCGCCTGACGTGCTGCTTCAGCCGTCCCCTCGCCTGCCTGTGCCCATGTCCGCCCCCCAGAAACTGACCCTCGCCCGCCTCGAACACCTCCTGCTCACTGCCTGCGATGACCTTCGCGGCAACATGGATGCCAGCGAGTACAAGGAATACATCTTCGGCATGCTGTTCCTCAAGCGGGCCAGCGACCTGTTCGACGAGCGTCGCGCCGAGATCCGCCAGGAAGGTGTCGCACAGAAGGCCAGCGAAGAAGACACCGCCTACAGCCTGGAAGACCCGGACCAGTATTCCGGCAAGTATTTCTTCGTGCCGCCCCGGGCGCGCTGGAACGAGGGCTGGACCGGCGAGAAGGGGGAGCGTCATCCGGCGCTCAAGCACCTCAAGGAAGATGTCGGCTCGATGCTGAACAAGGCGCTGGAAGCCTTGGAGGAAGCCAATCCTGATGCGTTGCAGGACGTGCTCAAGCACATCAACTTCAACAAGAAGATCGGCCAGAACACGCTCGATGACGACACGCTGGTCAACTTCATCCAGAACTTCGAGAAGATCCCGCTGCATGACGCGGACTTCGAGTTCCCGGACTTGCTCGGTGCCGCCTACGAGTGGCTGATCAAGTACTTCGCCGACTCGGCGGGCAAGAAGGCGGGCGAGTTCTACACGCCGGCCGAGGTGGTGCGGATCTGCGTCGAGGTCTGTGACCCGCAGGAAGGCATGAGCGTGTACGACCCGACGGTCGGCTCGGGCGGCATGCTGATCCAGGCGCGGGACTACCTGCGCGAGTGCGGTGCCGACGCGTCGGAGCTGGCGCTGTACGGGCAGGAGAAGATGGGCACGACGTGGTCCATCTGCAAGATGAACATGCTGCTGCACGGCATCTCGCACGCGGTGATCCGCCAGCAGGACACCCTGCGCGAGCCGCAGCACCTGGGCGAGGACGGGCAGCTCCTGCGGTTTGACCGCGTGCTGGCCAATCCGCCGTTCAGCCAGAACTACCAGAAGAAGGACATGAAGTTCCCGGGGCGCTTTCCGGTCTGGATGCCGGAGAAGGGCAAGAAGGCGGACCTGATGTTCGTGCAGCACATGCTGGCGGTGCTCAAGCCGGGCGGGCGGCTGGCGACGGTGATGCCCCATGGCGTGCTGTTCCGGGGCGGCGAGGAGAAGGAGGCGCGCCAGCACTTCATCGAGCAGGGTTACCTGGAGGCGGTGATCGGGCTGCCGGGGAATCTGTTCTACGGCACGGGCATTCCGGCGTGCCTCCTGGTGCTGAACAAGGCGGGGCACACCACGCGCGACACGGTGCTGTTCATCAACGCCGACCGCGAGTACCGCGAGGGCAAGGCGCAGAACCACCTGCGGCCGGAGGACATCGACAAGGTGGTGCATGCCTACCGGGCGGGGCGGGACATTCCCGGTTATGCGCGGCGGGTGCCGGTGAGCGAGATCAAGGCGGAGGGCTACAACTGCAACATCCGCCGCTATGTGGACAACGCGCCGCCGCCGGAGCCGCACGATGTGCGGGCGCATCTGCAGGGCGGGGTGCCGCTGGCGGAGATCGATGCCGAGGCGATGCGGCATTTCTGGCAGAACTACGCGGGGCTGCGCGAGAGCTGTTTCGTGCCACGGGCTTCTCCGGAACACGGGACGCATTACGCCGACTTCGGCCCGGTGCTGACGGACCTGCGGACCATCGCGGGGCATGTGAACGGGCATGCGGGGGTGCGCGAGCGGCACGAGGCGTTCATGACGGGGCTGGAGTCGTGGTGGGCCACGCACCTGCCGATCGTCGAGGCGCTGGCGCCGGATGCGACGAACCGGAACGCCACCAGCCGCAACGTGTACGCGATGCGGGCCACGCTGCTGGACAGCATTGCGCGGGCGCTGGCGGGGCAGCATTTGCTCAACCCGTTCCAGGTGCGGGGGGCGTTCGCGAACTACTACAACCGGCTGACGGCGGATTTCAAGTCGATCGCGGCGAGTGGCTGGGGGCCGGAGCTGATCCCGGACGAGGAGATCCTGCAGAGCGAGTTTCCGCAGGTGCTGGCGGAGCTGGAGCAGCAGCACAGCCGGCTGGCCGAGCTGAAGGCGCTGTTCGCGGCGGCGGGCGAGGAGGATTTCGAGGACAGCGACGACAGCGGGGTGTTGCCACCGGACGAGGTGAAGGTGCTCAAGGCGAGTCTGAAGGACGCGAAGGGTCGCGTGAAGCTGGCGAAGCGGGACAGCAGTCAGGGGGACGCGGCGGCGTTGCAGCGCGAGGTGACGCAGATCGAGGCGAGGCTGGCCCGCCACAAGGCGCTGGAGGACGAGGTGCGCACGCTGCGGTCGCTGATCAAGACCACCGAGAAGAGCCGTGACGAGCTGGTGGCCCAGGCGCGCCTGAAGATCAGCGCCGACCAGGCCCGCCAGGTCATCGTCGCCCGCCTGCGCCGGCTGCTGCTCGACAGCTACCGCCAGTACCTGCGCGCCGACCAGCGCGCCTGTGTCGCCGCCATCGAAAACCTCTGGCGCAAGTACGCGGTCACGGCCCGCCAGATCGAGGCCGAGCGGGATGCAGCGGCGCGGGAGTTGCAGGCGTTTTTGGTGGAGCTAGGCTATGAGTGAATTGGCATTCACAACTTTGGCTGCGCTTGCGGACATCACGATGGGTCAATCACCGGATTCGGCGCTTTGTAATACAAATGAACAGGGGTTGCCATTTCTGCAAGGATGCGCCGAATTCGGGCAGAAAAATCCGAGGGCGATGGTTTTCTGTGAGTCCGCTGTGCGGACTGCGAAGGCTGGTTCAGTCTTGATTAGTGTGCGTGCGCCTGTTGGCACCATGAATTACGCGGATCAAGACTATTGCGTAGGGCGTGGTTTGGCCGCTTTCAAGGCGAATCCATCGCTTTCCAATTCAGTTTTTTTGAAGCACGCCGTTGAGTTAAATTCAGGGTATCTGCATCGACGCAGCCAAGGCTCCACATTTGCGGCTGTTTCGTCGGAAGACATTCGTAAAATTCCAGTGCCAAAATTTTCGCTGGCCCAGCAAAATAAAATTGCCGGCATGTTGGATGGCATAGACACTGCTATCGAAAGAACCGAAGCCCTGATCGAAAAATACCAGCAGATCAAGGCCGGCTTGATGCACGACCTGTTCACCCGTGGCGTGCTGCCCGACGGTAAACTGCGGCCGACGCGGGAGCAGGCGCCGGAGTTGTATCGGGAGACGGGGATTGGGTGGGTTCCAAAGGAGTGGGGTATATCCAAGCTGGAGACGATGGCAAAAATTGCCTCAGGGGTAACGCTGGGCGCCAAGGAAAGCCCCTCCGACACAATTGAAGCGCCATATCTTCGAGTGGCGAATGTGCAAGATGGCTACCTTGATCTTGCCGAGATCAAAACCGTCCGTATTTCGCGCAACACATTGAATGATCTCCGACTGCAACCCGGAGACGTTCTGATGAATGAGGGCGGAGACTTTGACAAGCTCGGCCGAGGTGCGGTGTGGGCAGGCGAAATAGAAAACTGCGTCCATCAGAATCATGTTTTTCGGGTTCGTGTGGATGAAGAATTCATGTTGCCTAATTACTTGGCGCTGTATTCGGAGTCATCGTTTGGCAAGAAATACTTTCTGATTAGCTCCAAGCAGTCTACAAATCTTGCATCCATCAATTCAACGCAGCTAAAAAATTATCCGATCGCGTTGCCTGATGTTGCAGAGCAGCGGAGAATTTGCGCCACATTGGCTCGTGCGAATCAGCGCATACAGGCGCTGAAGACCGAAGCAGAGAAAATGCGTAGTCAGAAAAATGGCTTGATGCACGACCTGCTCACCGGCGAAGTGGCGGTGAAGGTGGATGCGCCTATTGAGCAGGAGGCGTGAGCATGGCTGGCCCTTATCGGAATCTGAACCCCGAAAAGGCGCTGATCTGGCGCATCGTCCACCGCGACAACCTGCCTTGGATTCTGGATAACGGCCTGCACTGCGAGAAATCGCCGATCCGGTCGGTGAATTATGTCGCCATTGGCAACGCCGACCTGATCAGCCGGCGCGCCCACAGGGAAATCCCGATTGCACCGGGCGGAACACTGGCCGACTATATCCCCTTTTATTTCACCCCATTCTCGCCCATGATGTATAATATTTATACTGGGCGCAGCGGCATCATAAAACGATCGAACGAAGAAATCTGCATTCTCGTCTCAAGCCTGCCGAAAATGCAAGAACTGGGTCAAGAGTTTATTTTTACTGATCGCCACGCTTATACATGGGCCTCGCGCTATTTTAATTCGATGGAGCACATCGGCGAAGTGGATTGGCCGCTGTTGCAGGCTCGAAATTTTGCACGCAATCCAGATGATCCTGCCCAAATCGAGCGGTATCAAGCCGAAGCATTGATTCATCGACACATGCCCATATCAGGATTGCTCGGAGTTGTTTGCTACACGCAAGAGGTCAAGGATTCACTGGATGCCCATGCACAAGTCAGAAAACTGGCGCTGGACGTTCATGTCAGGCCAAAGTGGTATTTTCCATGATCACGTTCACACAAGGTAATCTGCTGGAAACCCGGGCCGAAGCCCTGGTCAACACCGTCAACACCGTGGGTGTGATGGGCAAGGGCATCGCCCTGATGTTCAAGGATCGCTTCGACGACAACTTCCGCCGCTACGCCGCCGCCTGCAAGGCCGGCCAAGTGCAGACCGGCCGCATGTTCGTCACCGAAGTGCATGAACTCGACGGCCCCCGCTGGATCGTCAATTTTCCGACCAAGCAGCACTGGCGTTCCCCATCACGGATGGAATGGGTGATCGAAGGGTTGCAGGATCTGGGCCGCTTCCTGATCGAACAACAAGTCCGGTCGGTGGCGATTCCCCCGCTGGGTGCCGGCAATGGCGGACTGGAATGGCCCGACGTGCGTACCCAGATCGAGGCTGCCCTGGGCGATCTCGATCTGGACATCCTGGTGTTCGAGCCCACCCGCCAATACCAGAATGTGGCCAAACGCAGCGGCGTCGAGAAACTCACCCCCGCCCGCGCCCTGATCGCCGAACTGGTGCGCCGTTACTGGGTGCTCGGCATGGAATGCAGCCTGCTGGAAATCCAGAAGCTGGCATGGTTCGCCGAACGGGCCATCGAGCGCTTTTCTCCGGACAACAATCCGCTGAACTTGAAGTTCGTTGCCCACAAGTACGGTCCTTACGCCAACCGCCTCGACCACCTGCTCAACAACCTGGACGGCAGTTACCTGCATTGCGACAAGCGCATCAGCGACGCCGACCCGCTCGACGTGATCTGGTTTGACGACGAGCGCCAGACTTTCCTTCAGACCTATCTGCAGACCGAGGCCAAACCGTGGGCGCAGGCGCTCGAACACACCGCCGGGCTGATCGACGGGTTCGAGTCGCCGTTCGGCATGGAACTGCTCGCCACGGTCGATTGGCTGCTGGCCCGTGAAGGCGTGGAACCCACCGTGCCGGCCGTGCGCGAGGGCCTGCGCCGCTGGCAGGGCGGCCCCGGCGCAGCAGCGCGCAAGGACCGGTTGTTTGATGACCGGGCGCTGGGGATCGCGCTGGATCGATTGACCCGCGACCAACCCGATCTGGCGGGCGCTCCAGAACACTGACCTCCGCTACACCGTGTCCGAATACACCGAAGTCGAACAACCCTTCCTGCACCAGCTCGCCACCCAGGGCTGGACCGTCATCGACCAGGGCACGGGCATCCCGCAAAGCGCCGCGCCCAGCCTGCGCGAACACTTCCGCCAGTGGCTGCTGCCGTCGGTCTTCGACGAGGCAGTGCGCCACCTCAACCGCACCGACGACGGCCAGCCCTGGCTGACCCCGCGACAACTCGACGACCTGCGCACCCAACTGCTGCGCCAGCCCAACCGCACGCTGCTCGAAGCCAACGAGGCGGTGCAAGCCCTGCTGTTCAAGGCGCAAGTCGATCAGAACGAACTGACCGGCGAATCCGACCCGGTCGTGCGCCTGATCGACTTCCACACGCCCGAGAACAACCACTTCCACGCCATCAACCAGTTCCGCCTCGACACGCCGGGCAGCGGCAAGGCGTTCATCGTCCCGGACATCGTGCTGTTCGTGAACGGCATCCCGCTGGCCGTCGTCGAGTGCAAGAAGGGTTCGGTCACCTGCGCCAATCCGATGCAGGAAGCCTTCGTGCAACTGCAGCGCTACATGAACCGCCGCCCCGAGACGGCTCAAGCCGGACTCAAGGAAGGCGAACCCCGCCTGTTCCACAGCAACCTCCTGCTGATCCGCAGCAGCGGCCTCGAAGCCGACTACGGCACCATCACCTCGGGCGACGAGCATTTCTATGCCTGGAAAACGCTCCACCCCGAACCTGATGACACCCTGGCGACGCTGAACGCCCAGCAGCAGCTCATCGCCGGCATGCTGACCCGCCCGAACCTGCTGCGCATCCTGCGCACCAGCGCGGTCTTCATGGACACCGACGGCGGCCCGCGCGTCAAGGTGGTGTGCCGCTACCAGCAGTTCCGCGCCGCCGGCCGCATCGTCGAGCGCCTGCGCAGCGGCACCACCCCGATGGCGCGCAGCGGCGTCGTCTGGCACACCCAAGGCTCGGGCAAGTCGCTGACCATGGTGTTCCTGGCCCGGATGCTGCGGACCAGCAAAGACCTGAACGACTACAAGATCGTCCTGGTCAACGATCGGCAGGATCTGGAAGCGCAACTCGGCGCCACCGCCAAACTCATCGGGGGCCGCGTCAACGTGATCGACAGCCGCCAGACGCTGCGCCAGCACCTCGCCACGGACAGCTCCGACATCAACATGGCGATGGTCCACAAGTTCCAGGAGCACAAGCAGGCCCTGAGCAACACGGTGGCCGAGGCACTCGGCACCTACCTGGCCATCCCCTCGGGCAAGACCTTCGGCACGGTCAACACGTCCGAGCGCATCCTCCTGATGATCGACGAGGCGCACCGCACCCAGAGTTCCGACCTCGGTGACAACCTCTTCGAAGCCTTCCCCAACGCCACCCGCATCGCCTTCACCGGCACGCCCCTGGTCACCGAACGGCACGGCGAGAAAAAAACGTCAAAACGCTTCGGCGAGTACATCGACACCTACCGGCTGATGGACGCGGTCAACGACGGTGCCACGCTGCAGATCCTCTACGAGGGCAAGACAGCCGACAGCGCGCTCAACGAGAAGCAGGCGTTCGACGACGCCTTCGAAGACCTGTTCCGCGACCGCAGCGAGACGGAGCTGGAGGCGATCAGGAAGAAATACGGGGCCACCGGCGACATCCTGGAAGCCGAACAGCGCCTCCACGCCATCGCCCGCGACCTCGTGCGGCACTACGTGGACAACATCCTGCCCAACGGGTTCAAGGCGCAGGTGGTGTGCCACTCCAAGCTGGCCTGCGTGCGCTACCAGGCGGGCATCGACGCCGCACTGGCCGAGCGCATCGCCCAGGAAAAAGCGCGGCCCACACCAGAGGCCGATCTGATCAAGCGACTGGAATTCCTGAAAACCGCCGTGGTGGTGTCGTCGGACGGCACCAACGAGCTGGCCATCATCACGCAGGTGCGCAAGCAGGCCGCGCGCATGAACGCGGTAGACAACTTCTGCCGCAGCTTCGATCTCGACGACCCGGACAAGACCCACACCGGCATCGCCTTCCTGATCGTCTGCGACATGCTGCTGACCGGCTTCGACGCCCCGATCGAACAGGTGATGTACCTCGACAAGAAGCTGCGCGAGCACACTCTGCTGCAGGCCATTGCCCGCACGAACCGGGTGAAGAAGGGCAAACAGCGCGGCTACATCGTGGACTACATCGGCCTGTCCCACCACCTGACCGAGGCGCTGACGCTGTACGCCGCCAGCGACGAGCAGCAGGAGCTGCACGACGGGATGAAGAACATCACGTCAGAGCTGCCGGTGCTGGAAGAACGCTACCAGCGCCTGCTGCAGCACTTCACGGCGCTGGGCGTCAAGGCGATCAAGGCGTTTGTCACCGGCACGCTGCCCGACCAGACGGCCGACGCGGCGGTGGTCCACGAGGCCGTCAAGGCGCTGAAGGACGAACGACAGCGGGCCGACTTCGAGGTCCATCTGAAGAAATTCCTGATGAGCCTCGACATCGTGCTGCCGAACGCAGCCGCCCATCCCTACCGCGTCCCCGCCCACCGCTTCGGCTACCTGCTGGAGGTCACGAAGCAGCGTTACAAGGACGCCAGCCTGGACCTGGGCAATGCGGGCGAGAAGGTCAAGGCGCTGATCAACGAGCACCTGATCAGCCTGGGCATCAACCCCAAGATCGCGCCGGTCGAACTGCTGGCCGAGGACTTCCTGGACAAGCTGGCCGCCCATGCCGGTGACAACGGCGAAGCCAAGGCCAGCGAGATGGAGCACGCGCTGCGCAAGCACTGCACGGTGCATCACGACGAAGACCCGGCCTTCTACAAGCGGCTGTCGGAGAAGGTGGATGCCCTGATCGAGCAGCACCAGGGCCAGTGGGATCTGCTGGCCGACAAGCTGACCAAACTGCGTGCCCAGGCCAGCGCCGGGCGCCAGGAAAGCGAGTCGGGCATGGGCAAGGAAGCGACGACCTTCCATGAACACATTGCCCAGATCGGGTTCACGGAGGGTGTCATTCCGGCGGAGCACCAGGCGGGCTTTCGGGCGCTGATGGAAACCACGGTCGAGATTCTTCAGGAGTCGATCGGCAGCATCGACTTCTGGCAAAACCCGGACAAACAGAAGCGGGTGCGCGGCCGGATCAAGGACGAGATTGCCAGGACAGCCATCGACGAGGTCAAGCGACATCGCGAACGGGTGGCTATCGAGATCATGAAGCTGGCCAAGAACCGCCATGACGACCTGACTCGTGCGGCCCGTGTCGGCCGAACCGGGAGTGCCTGAATGCAGCTTCGTCGTGTCAAGGACATCGAATACCAGCTCCTGCCCGGCACCGAGCGTCAGACCACCGACATCGTGATCGAGCGCAACGGCCTGATCACGGTACGCCCGCCGCAGCGGATGACGCCCGAGCAGGTCGATGACACGGTTTTCAGCAAGCGGCTGTGGATCTACCGGAATCTGGCCGACTGGCAGGAACTCAACGCTGCCCGTGTCGCCCGCGAGTGGGTCAGTGGTGAGTCTTTCCTGTATCTCGGCAGCAGTTACCGGCTGCAACTGGTGAACGACCAGGATGAACCGCTGAAATTGAAGGATGGACGCTTCTGTCTGTTGCGCTCCCTGGTGCAAGAGGGCGGTGCTGAAGCGGCTCGGCAGGCATTTCTGCAGTTCTACGAAGACAAGGGCCTGCCACGGCTGCGTCGGCGGGTGGCCTTCTTTGCCGACAAGGTGGGTGTGCAAGCCGGGTCGGTGCACATCAAGGAGCTTGGGTACCGCTGGGCGTCTTGCCTGCCCAATGGCAACCTGCAGTTTCACTGGAAGTGCCTGATGGCCCCGCTCACGATCATCGACTACTTCGTTGTCCATGAGCTGTGTCACCGGCACCACCGCGACCACTCGGCGGACTTCTGGAATGAGGTGGACAAGATCCTGCCGGATTACCTCGCGCGCAAGGAGTGGCTGCGAGTACGCGGGGCAGCCATGAACCTGTGAGCGGGTCAGCGCCGAGTGAAGGCCAGCCGCAGCCCACCCTTCGGCCGCAGCGTGACGTTCAGCTCGGCGGCCGGACGCGTGTCGTCTCCCGGTGGCACCGCCAGCGTGTACCGCTGCAGCAGCATCGCCGCGATCAGCGTCATCTCCAGCATCGCGAAGTGCTGCCCGATGCACACCCGCGGCCCCGTGCCGAACGGCAGCCACGCGCCCCGCGGCAGCGGCGGCGCATCGGCCGTGAACCGCTCGGGGCGGAACACCTCTGGCTCAGGGAACCAGCGCGGGTCGTGGTGCAGCACCCACGGCGTCAGGCGCACGAGGCTGCCCGCCGGGATGCGCCACGGGCCGACCTGCGCCTCCTTCACCGCCCGGCGGCTCATCAAGGCGGGAACGGGCGGGTACAGCCGCATCGCCTCCTTGAGCGTAGCGCCCAGCCAGTCGAGCCGGGGCAGGTCGGCCGGCGTCGGGTCGCGGCCGGCCAGCACCTGGTCCACCTCGTCGCGGGCGCGGCGGGCGATCTCCGGGTGCTCGGCCATCAGGCGGCTCCACCACAGCAGCGCCGTGGCCGAGGTTTCATGGCCCGCCTGGAAGATCACCATGGACTGGTCGTGCAGCTCCGCCCGGCTCAGGCCGCTACCGGCGCCCGTGCCGTCGGGAGCGCCGGCCTCGTCGTCGCGGGCGGCGAGCATCATCGCCAGCAGGTCGTCCGTCGGCACCGTGGCGGGGTCGGCGACCGCGGCGTTCAGGCGGGCGTCGATGTGGCGGTCCACCAGCCCGCGCAGCGTGCGCAGTGCCCGGCGCTTGCCCGCCTTGCCGGGCAGTGGCAGCCAGTCCGGCAGCGTCAGCGGCAGGAACATTTCGCGCATCGCCTGACGACCGAGCACCTGCACCGCCTCCCCCGCCTCGCGGGCTTCGTCACGCGCCCGGCTGCCGAACAAGGTGCGCAGGATCACGTCCATCGTCAGCCGCGTCATCAGCGCGTCCACCTCGACGCGGGCGCTCGCCTGACCGGGGGGCACGGCGTCGTCGAGCGCCTGCCGCGCCGCGTCCACCATCAGCGCCGCGTAGCCGGCCACCCGGCGCGGCGCGAAGCCAGGGCGCAACAGGCGGTGCTGGCGCTTCCACTGCTCACCTTCGGTGGTCAGCAGCCCCTGGCCGAAGACCTGGGCAAACACCTCGATGCCACGCTCCCAGCGGATGAAGTGGTCGGCCTGTTCCACCAGCACCGCCCGCACCCCATCGGGCGACAACACGTCGTAGGCGCACTCCGGGCCGATGCGCATGAAGGTGATGTCGCCGTGCGCGTGCTGCAGGCGCTGCACGAAACCGAGGTAGTCCCGCGACAGGGCGCGCAGCAGCGGCAGACCCCACCACGGGCTGGGAGGACCGGGCGGGCGCGGCACGGCGGCGAGGGGCGTCGTCAAGGGGGTGTTGGTGTTCATGGTGCGTTGATGTTGCACCGCGCCACGGTGAGCTGTCTTGAACGAATTCGACAGGCATGGGCATCACGCGCCCTGCTCGATCGACCGGACGAGCGGCCCTACACTGCCCGGCATGCACGAGGTCAGCCCTTCCGATGAAGCCCGCCTGTGGCTGCCGCGCCTGTCGCTCACTGCGTGCGTTCGGGCGGTGCTCAGCCGCAGCACGCTCGACCGGCCGCCCACCGAAGCCCGCTGCATCAACCACTTCCCCGCCACGCCGGCCTGCACGGTCAGTTGGTTTTTCGAAGGCCACAGCGAATGGCTGGACCCGACGCTGGCGCCGATGCCGGCCGACCCCGTGCGCTTCAGCGGCCCCCAGACCGGCCCGACCACCAGCCGCGACACCGGGCCGGGCCACGGGATGATGCTGATGCTGCTGCCGGACGCGCTGCACGCGATGACCGGACTCGACCCGAGCGCCTGGATCGACCGCACCGTGGCGGCACACGCGGTGCTTCCGCCGGAGTGGCTGGCGTGGGGCGAGGCGGTGCAGCGGGCGGCGGATGACGAGCGGCGTGTGGCGCTGATCGAGGACTTCCTGGAGGCGCGCTGGCAGGCTGCGCGCCCGTCGTCCACCGCCGTGCTGGGCAGTCCGCTGCTGCACGACTGGACGCAGGGGCTGGCGCTGCGGGCGGCCACGTCGGCGCCGGGGCGCAGCCTGCGGCAGTTCGAGCGCCGCATCAAACGCTGGACCGGCCAGCCGCTGCGCCAGCTCAAAGGGATCAGCCGCACCGAGGTGGTGTTCTTCGAGGTGCTCGCCGCGCAGCAGCGCGGAGCGGTCGATTGGGCCGATGTCGCGGTGCTGGGCGGGTTCGCGGACCAGTCGCACCTGTGCCGCGAGACGCGCCGCGTCACCGGCTTCAGCCCGGAGGAACTGCGCCAGCGGATGCAGGGGGAGGAGAGTTTCTGGGTGTACCGGCTGTGGGGGGCGGTACTGGATGGGGCAGCCTCGGTGGCTTGAGCAGCCAGCGGCTCAAGCCACCAGTCGGCGCAATCGGTCCAGTGCGGCCACCATGTCCCGCCCATGTGCGGTGATCGCCGCCAGGATCTCGGATGGCGAACGGGTGTCCTGCGTGACGCGGGCATTCGGATTGACCGCCTTCAGGTCAAACGCCGCCGCGTCGATCGCTGCGGCGCGGGCCTGTGCATCCCGTGCAGCCTTGTCCATCGCCTGCCACTGCTGCTGAACTGCGAGCCACGCGGCTTCGGACGCCTTGGCCTTCTTCAGTGCCGCCATCTGCTCCCTGAGTGTCACGGCCTCCTCACGACAGCGGACAGCCTCGGCCTCGTGTGGCGCCATGTCGGCACGGGCCTGGGCACGGCGGGCGGCAACGTCGATCGTCCACGAGACATCGCTGTCGGCCTGGGGCGTACCACGCCACGCGAGCAGACGGGCGAAGGTCGGGAACAAGCGGCCTTCGTTGCCTTCGCGGGTGTGCCAGTCCTCGACCAGCGAAGCCGGCAGCGCCGCGTCGTCGGTGATCAGCGTGAAATCCGGGTTCCAGCCGAAGTGCGCCAGCGTCATCGGCGACTTCTTGCCCATCTTGACGTGCGAGAGGTCGTAGTACCAGGTGCGCTCGGTCGGGCGGCCCTTGGTGAAGAACAGCAGGTTGGTCTTGACGCCCGCCCCTGCCGTCGAGAACACGCCGCCCGGCAGGCTGACGATGCACCACAGCTCGCATTCGTCCAGCAACCTGCGCTTGGTTTCCACAAAAGCCGATTCGTTGGTGCGGAACAGCAAGCCTTCGTCGAGCACGACACCGCAGCGCCCGCCCGGCTGCTCATCGCTCGGCAGCGCCAGCTCGTCCAGCAGGTGTTGCAGGAACAGCACCTGCGTCGCGCTGGAGTGGAAGCTGTAGCGGTCCTGGGTTTCGCTGCTCTCCTTGCCGCCGAAGGGCGGGTTGGTCAGGATCACGTCGAAGGTGGGCGGAGCCTGTTCGAACAAGCCGGCGTAGGTCGGCTGGTCGGCCAGCGTGTTGCCGTGCCAGAGATTGGGCTGGTCGATGCCGTGCAGCACGAGGTTCGCCAGCGCGATCGGGAAGACGAGGTTTTCCTTCTCGCGGCCGAAGAAGGTGTCGTGCTTGAGCCGCTCCAGGTCGGTGCCGGTGGCTTGATCGCCCATGCGCCGGCTCATCCATTCGTAGGACTGCGCCAGGAAGCCGCCCGTGCCGCAGCACGGGTCGTAGACGGTCTCGCCGAAGACCGGGTTCAGCGTGGCGACCATGGCGCGCACCACTTCGCGGGGTGTGAAGAACTGGCCGCCGTCGGAGTTCTTCTCGCCCATCTTCAGCAGCAGGTCTTCGTACACCTGCGACAGCGTGAAGACGTGTGTGTCGTCGATGTGGTCAATCTGGATGGTGTGGAGGCGGTCGAGGATGTCGATGAAGTCGGCTTCCGTATCGACACGCACGCGCTCGACCGCGGTCATGATGCGACCGATGACGCGCTGTTTCGGGGTGGCGGATGGATTCGGGCGGCCGTCGGGCAAGGTGTCCAGGCCGTGTAGGTAGGGCAGCAGTTCCTTATTGACGAACTCGATCAGCGTACCGATGCGCGAACCCAGTGCCTGCCGCTTCCATCCGACGAGTTGGCCTTCAGGCGTGCGGGCCTCCTGCTCGACATTGCACGGGGCGGCCCAGTCCTGCCAGCGAAACGGTGCAGGCAGGGCAGGCGTGAAGTCGTCGCCGATGGCCTCGGCCTCCTCGCGGGCACGGGTTTCCTGTGCGTCGAGGATGCGCAGGAACAGTATCCAGGTCAGTTCCGGCACGTATTGCAGTGCGCTGGCGCAGTTCGAGCGACGCAGGATGTCGCAGATCGACTTGACCGTGCTGGAGAGGGATGGTGTCGAGGCGATGGATTTCGGGCGGGGTTCGGCCATGGGTTCTGTTGTTCTGAATGCGATGGGGTGCGAGGCGCGGGTTATTCGTCGCGCCCTTGTTCGAGGCTGGCGAACAGCGCCTCGGCTGAGGCGAAACGCGCTCGGCGGCTGGCCAGGATGGTGCGGGATTCTTCCATCGCGGCGAGGGTTTCGGCGTTGGGTGTCTTCTGGGCCTCGGCGACGTGGCGCAAGGCAGCCGACAGCGCGGCAGGCCCGCCCGGTTCTTCGGCCTCTTCCTGCGCGACGGCGAGGTACTCGTCTGCCAAGGCTGGGTCTGCCTTGAGCAGTTCCACGACGGCTTCGTCGTGCGAGCGGTTGCGGTCTTCAGGCGGCATAGGCCACCTGTACAGAGCGCAGCACGTCGTCGCGGAAGTAGCGGCTCAGTTCCTGCGCCGTGCGCAGATCCACCTTGATGCCGAGTGCCTCGGTCAGCTCGATTTCAATGGCGCTCAAGCCGATCAGACCGGGGACTCGCCCTGGCTCGAACTCAACCAGCAAATCCAGGTCACTGTCGGGACGGGCCGTGCCCTTCAAGCGCGAGCCGAACACGGACAGCCGGTGGATGCCGTGGCGCTGGCAGATGGGTGCCAGTTCACCATTCGACAAACAGGTCATCGGTGTGTGAGTGGTCATCAAGGCTCCAGAGCGATCTGTCATTTGTCGGCAAGTTTGCCTCACTAGACGCTAGAGGCGCAGCAGCCGTGGATGGACCTGCGTCATGCAGTCGCATCGCCAGTCCTGACAGGCAGCACCGATGCGTTCTCGCACCGGTGAAGCGTCAAAGCATGCCAGCACAACTTCCGCTTTTCATTCCTCATGTTGAGGTGGCACAATCGGAAGTTCGTACACTTCTGGAACGATCTTGTTCGACATAGAACCCTCTCCGCGCCCGGCTCAAGTCATCAGTGATCCCTCCGAGGCTCAGGCCCGCCTCTGGGCGTTAGACCCAGCCCTTGATCAGTTGATCTTCCTGGAGGCCAGTGGGTCCGGGCTTCGAGCACGCAAAGAAGTCACGCGACTCCATGCCCCGACCGCTGCCGGCACTCTGCATTGGCACAGCTTGGTCCATGCGCTCAGAACCATTCTGACGCTCAGAGCATGGCTTTCAAAAGATAACAACAACTGCCCAATGATTGTGTCTCCTGACAAGTCGATTGCCATCCTGATGATGACTGGATGCAAAGACACAGGAAAAAAGCATGGTCAACCGAAGAATCAAGCCGACAAAGGCCCTGTTCTCGATGCAGCCATACAGCAGAACAATCAGTACGATTTGTTTGAATCACGCGCATTGCACGAATTAAAACGCCCGCCTTCTGGCACTCAAATATGGGTTTTTCTTTATCATGTGGATGAACAACAAGGTGGCGTGACCATTCGTGCAGAGCTGTCTCGCCCATCCGCATTCAAAGGCAAAAAAATTATTGCTTGGAGCGACAGAATAATACTTGAAACCTTGTCTGATGGGCCGGTTAATGTTAATATCGCAGACGTGCCGCAAGCGCCGATCGATGTATCCGTGGAGCGCAAGACAGGATAAATAAAGGTGACACATGACTATCGTAAACCCCAAGAGAATTGAATTTTCAAGAGTAAGGCGCCAATGGACCAAAACCCGACTGGCTAAAGCTCTGGGGGTCGATAGTCGGGCGATTCAAGGGTACGAGTCGGGGGAGTATTCTCCCGGACCGGCAAATCTAGAAAAAATTGCCGAACTACTCAAATTTCCTGTGGTATTCTTTTATGGCGATGATTTACCAATCATAGGTGATCACGCAGCGAGCTTCCGCTCCATGTCGAAAATGTCCGGCGCACTGAAAAATAGCGCATTAACCGCAGGCTCCATCGCATTTCTGTTTAATGAGTGGATGGAAGAGCGGTTTAGTTTGCCGACTGCTGATTTGCCAGACTTGAGTGATCTTCCTCCAGAAATCGCTGCCGAGACATTACGCAGGATTTGGGGCCTTGGGGAATCCCCCATTCAAAACATAATTCATCTACTCGAATCCAAGGGTATCCGGGTCTTCTCTCTCGCCATTGATGCCAAGGAAGTCGATGCCTACAGTGTATGGAATGGTGGCAAGCCTTTTGTGTTCTTGAATACCTTCAAGTCTGCTGAGCATAGTCGATTTGATGCCGCACATGAGTTAAAGCATTTGGTGTGCGACAGGCATTCCATGCTGCACGGCGGTGAGCATACTCAAAAAATGGAAAAAGATGCTCAAGCCTTTGCCTCGGCATTTTTGATGCCAAGCAACAATATCATTGCCTCCAAACCAAGATTTGTTTCCATAAAAACACTTATGGAATTAAAAAAAACTTGGGGTGTATCAGTCGCGGCCTTGGCGTTCCGCATGAATCAACTCGGCCTGTTCACGGAGTGGACATATCGCAGCTTGTGTATCGATATCGCTAAGAGTGGGTATCGGACTCAAGAACCTGAGCCGATGAGGCCAGAGTTTTCCCAGCTATTGGCAAAAGTTCTTGAAAAATTACGAGCAGAAGGCATCCGTTTGGCCGACATTGCGCGAGACCTCAATATTTACTCGGAAGATCTCGAGAACCTCACTTTCAGCTTGGCTATTACAGGCTTGTCAAGTCAGACCAATAACCTTGCGGAGTCTTTAGATAGGCCCTCTCGGGAACGTCCATCACTGCGGGTGGTTTGAATCAAATGCCTGCGCCAGCAGCCGACCCGGCAGCCGCTTGATCTCGTCCAACTGTGCTTGCGCCGCCTGCCGCGCTTCTTCTGCGGCGGCAAGTTGCGCCTTCAGTGCTCGGACGATCGCGCCTTGCGTTGCACGGTCAGGCAGGCACAGGTGAAACGATCCCAGCATTGGCATGTAGATTGTCTTGTGCGTCGCACCGGTGGCGAGTGCCCGCAATTCGGTTCGGGCACGAATCAGGGCGTACATCAGGAACTCAGGATCGAGATCATCGCCGCAAACCCAGTTGGCGAAGTCCTGGCTGGTCGCCATCGGCTCGGCCATGAGTGCAACGAAGCCGACGGAGGCTGTGCGGGAAAAGCAGACCGTGCCACGCGGCAGGATGCGGGCCGAGGAATTGGCAATCCCCGCCTCGTTGGTGCGAATCTCGGTGGACTTCACCCACTGCCCGTCCAGCGCCCGGATTTCCGTCAGCGACAGCCACGAAATATCCCCGCCCCACCAATCCGGCCGTGCCCGACTCGGCGTGTGGCCGCTTTCCAGTCGGGCCAGATCGGCCAGCTTGGTCCAGCACCAGCCCGCCGGAGCGTCTTCCAAGTCGAGCGGCAGTGCGACAGGCACCACGCCCTGAAAAGCACATCGATACAGCGCGGCCTTCAGCGCGTCAGCGTCCTTCACCTGCGCCTGCGCCGCCTGCCGCGCCTCTTCAACCGCCGCAAGCTGCCGCCGCAACAGATCGACTTGATTTCGTTGAACGTCCAAGGACGGCACAGGAATTTCCAGCGACTCCAGAAAATCGGATGGAACGCGCTGGAGACCAACGGCGCCATTGAAGGTTTTTATCGCTGCCTGCAGCGTGTCTTGCCGCCGCAGGAAGTAATGAATCCACTCCGCCAAGACCAGTGGCCCAGGGCGGATCACATGAAACTCTGTCGATCCAAAACCCACTCCATTGATCAGATCCCATGCGATGGCGTGCTTGCCGTTCTGCATGCAAGGAGACACCTTGGCGAACAGGATGTCTCCATCCGAAAAGCAGGTGTATCCCTTCTTGACGTCGCCAAACGGTTTGGCAACTGCCGCTTCGATCGTGCCGGTCACTTCGCTGACCGCGCTCATTGGGACAAAGCTGACGTCATCCGTGTCATTGAGTGCAGCCGATATTCGGCGCGGATTGATGTCGGCCACAGCACCCAGCTTCATGATTTCCACACTCATACCCCAAACAACCTCATCTTCACATCCATCACCACCTCCGCCGCCCGCCCCAGCGGCTTCAGCGCCGCCAAGCCGCCAGCGCGCTTGATTTCCGGGACGTTCCACAGCTCGGACGACTCCAGCGCCAGCGTGCCGCCCGCCGCGAACTGGTGGCCGAAGCCGCGCAGCACGATCGCGGACTTTTCGTCCATCGACGCGAACCACGGTGCCTGCGCACTGAGGAACGCCTGCGCCCGCTCGGTCTGCTGCAGTGCCGGCGCCCGGTAGCCGTGGTGGGCGAACAGGTCGAAGGTGTCGAACGCCTTCATGCCGGTCAGTTCGCGCACCGTCTCGGGCGAGTAATGCGCCCCCAGCAGGTGGTCGATCAGCGCCCGCCGCCGCCGTGCCTCGACCCACAGGCCACGGAACTCCTGCAGCGTCGCCGCCTCCTTCAGCACCCGCTCGACCATGCCCTGTCGGTACTCGTCCAGCGGCACCTTCACGTCACGCATCACGCCGTCCACCTCACGCGCTTGCAGGATGAAACGCCCGACCTGATCGACCGTGATCCCTTCTTCCGTGCGCAGTTCAGGCAGCGGCGGCCCATTGCGGTCGTCGTCTGTCTCGTCGTCGTCCCCATCGCCATCCCCGCCCAGACGCACACGAGGCTTGCGTGCCACCGTCAGGAACTCGGTGCCGAACAGGTCGGTCACGCCGGTGTAGTCATAGAGCCAGAACTTGAACTTGCGGGTCGGCTCGTGCAGCCGCGTGCCACGCCCGACCATCTGATAGAACAGGATGCCCGACGCCAGCGAGCGGAAGAACACCACCGCGTTGAGCCGCTCGATGTCCACCCCGGTCGCCAGCAGATCGACCGTGCAGGCGATGAAACACCGCTCGCCCGAGCCGCGCATCGGCTCCAGCAACTCGGCGCCACCGCTGGCCGTGCATTTGAAGGCGTAGTGCTCTTTCGGCGCCCGCCCCTGCTGCGCGCACCAGTCGGCGTACAGCCGCTGCATCTGCAGGGCCACGCGGTCGGCGTGCAGGTCACGGGTGCAGAAGATGATGGCCTTCTGCTCCGGCCCGCCGCAGGCACACAGCCGCGCAAACAGGTCGGCACACATCGCCTCGATGCGCTCGGGCAGGATCAGGTCGTCGTCGAACTGGCGTGCGCCGTACTGGGCCTGGAGTTCCTCGATCGGCAGCGTCTGCCCGGTGCGCACGTCGGTCACGCCGATCGCCTCGATCTCCTCGCGGGTGAAGATGCGTCCGTCGATCGAAGGTTTCAGCCGCACGATCTCGCAGGCCGAGAGGTAGCCATCCTCCTGCGCCTGGATCAGCGTGTACTCGTAGACCGGCGCCCCGAAATAGGCGAGGTTGTTCGCGGTGATGCGCTCGTCCTCGGCCGTGGCGTCGGCAATGGCCGGCGCCTGCGGCCCGTGCTGACGCGGTGCCCGCAACTGGCGCGGCGTGGCGGTCAGGCCGATCTGGATCGCCTGCGGATTGCGCCGCAGCACCTCCGACCAGCGCCCCCAGGCCGAGCGGTGGCACTCGTCGATGACGATGACCGAAAAGGCGTTCTCGCCGTAGTGGCGGCTCAGGAAGCTGTCGGCCCCCGGCGCGCCGTCGTTGCCCGGCTCGCCGTCGATGCCGAGCGTCTGGTAGGTGGCGATGTGGACGCGGGCGTTGCGGGCGGCGTTGTCGCCCTGCTCGGTGCGCACCGCCCGCACGCTGCCCTTCGGAAACGCCCGGCCGAGCTTGTCCATCGCCTGCTCGCGCAACTCGTCGCGGTCGCACAGGAACAGCGCCGGCTTGGCCAACCGCCCGGCCTCGTGCAGCCGCCACAGCAGGTTCGCGGCGATCACCGTCTTGCCCGCCCCGGTGGCGAGGCTCATCAGCACCCGCGCCGGCTCGCCCGCCTGCTCGCTGCGCAGGATCTTCTCGAACGCAGACCGGATCGCGGCGTCCTGGTAGTAGCGCGGCCGGTCGAAGGCGGGGCTGTCGGGCTGGAACAGGATGGCAGCGCCGGGCGAAGCCAGATCAACGCCGCTGTCCCGCACATAGCGGTCGGTCAGCTCGCCATGGGTCGGGAACTCGTCGAGCGGGCGCACGTCGCCGGGCTGCTGCGTGGTGCGGTCGAACTCGGCGTAGCGGTGGCCGTTGGTGCTGAACACATAGCGCACCGTGTGGCGGGCTGCCGTGCCGCTGTAGTAGCCCTTGGCCTGCTGCATCCCCTTGAGCGGGTCGGCGTTCTCGGCCTTGGCTTCAATCACGCCGACCGGCAGCGGCAGAGGCGCGCCGGGAGGGTGGATGCACAACAAGTAGTCGGTGCGGCCCTTGCCGGAGCGGCGTCGGCCCTTCAGGTCATCGGTCGAAGGCTCGACCGGCGCGGGGGTTTCCAGCCGCAGCTTCCAGGAGGCGTCGTAGCCCTTGACGCGCAACACCGGATCGATGCGCCAGAACCTGGTTTCTTCTTCGTTGTGATGACGGGCCATCGCCGCTGTCCCCCTGTTTGCTTTTGCATTGTCAGGGGGCAGACTGTGCCATCGGACGCCCGCGCTGTCACACCCGCGCCGCCAGCGCCTCCCCCAATGCCGTCGTCGAAGCCGCCCCACCCAGGTCCGGCGTGCGCGGCCCGTCCACCAGCACCTGCTCGATCGCCCGCACGATCGCGTCATGCGCCTCGCGTTCCCCGAGGAAATCGAGCATCAGCGCCACCGACCACACCATCGCCACCGGGTTGGCGATGTTGCGGCCGTAGATGTCCGGCGCCGAGCCATGCACCGGCTCGAACAGGCTCGGGAAGCGCCGCTCCGGGTTGAGGTTCGCCGACGGCGCCAGCCCGATCGTGCCGGTGCAGGCCGGGCCGAGGTCGCTCAGGATGTCACCGAACAGGTTGGTCGCCACCACCACGTCGAAGCGTTGCGGCTGCAGCACGAAGCGGGCGGTGAGGATGTCGATGTGCTGCTTGTCCACCGTCACCTGTGGATAACCCGCGTGCATCGCGTCGGCGCGGCCGTCCCACCACGGCATGCTCAGCGCGATGCCGTTGCTCTTGGTCGCCACCGTCAGGTGCTGGCGCGGGCGGCTCGCGGCCACCTCGAAGGCGTACTTCAGCACCCGGTCGGCGCCGAAGCGGCTGAACACCGACTCCTGGATCACGATCTCGCGCTCGGTGCCGGCGTACATCGTGCCGCCGAGGTTGGTGTACTCGCCCTCGGTGTTCTCGCGCACGATCAGCATGTCGATGTCGCCCGCCTGGCGCCCGACCAGCGGGCACGGCACGCCCTCGAACAGCCGCGCGGGCCGGAGGTTGATGTACTGGTCGAACTCGCGGCGGAACTTCAGCAGCGAACCCCACAGCGAGACGTGGTCCGGCACCGTCGCCGGCCAGCCGACCGCGCCGAACAGGATCGCGTCCATGCCCTGGAGCTGCGCCTTCCAGTCGGCGGGCATCATCTCGCCGTGCTGCTGGTACCAGTCGCAACTGGCCCATTCGATCGGGTGCAGGTCGAGTTCGAAGCCGAAGCGCTGCGAGGCGGCCTGCAGGGCGCGCAGCCCCTCGGGCATCACTTCCTTGCCGATGCCGTCGCCGGGGATGACGGCGATGCGGTGACGTTTGTTCATGGGAGCGTCCGTGGTTCAGAGGAAGACAAGGAAGACAGGAAGACAAAAGACAAGGCAGAGAGATCAGCCCTGCGCCGCCAGCCATCCAAGCTGCGTGGCGCTGGCGGCATCGACTCTACCCAATTGGAAGGCTTGGTCCACCGTGGTCTTTGCCGTGCAGTCCCACGTAGAAACCGGGATGGGCTGACTGGGCTGCCAGTACAGGCGCTCACGCAATCGGAACAGCGGTGGCCGTGAAGGGTAGTGCCGCGTGAGCATCACCAGCGTGCCTTGTCGTTGGGCCAGCGTCTGTTCAGGGATCGGCGCGTTGTCGGTGTAGCCGCCGTCGAACGCATAGGCGCCCTGCACGTTGACCGCCGCCATGATCGGCGGTGGTGCGGCCGCCGCCAGCAGCACGCGGTGCGCGTCGGCGGCATCGCTGTACCGCGAGATGTCGATGAACTCCTGGCGCAACCCCAGGTGGCCGGGGAGTCGTGGATGGATGCTGTGCCAGACCTGCTTGTCCACGGCATACGCCAGCGTGCCCAGCAACACGCTCGCGCCGAGTCCCAACAGGCGCGACGGCCGCGTCACCGCCACCCGCAGCGACGCGCCAGACTTCCGCAGCACACCGAACGTCTCGTCGTTCACGAACGCATCCAGCCAGGCGGGGTAGACGGTCTGGTGCGCGAACTCGAAGCGACCTTGCAACAGCTTGTCCCAGTGGAAGATCCTGGCAGTCTGGCCGTACAACGCCTTGCAGGCGTCGAGCGCCGTCCGTGGCCCGGTGGTCAGGCAGGCCGCCGCGATCGCGGCCCCGGCACTGGTGCCAATCCATTGCGTCGGCAGCACCCAGCCTTCTTCCATCAGGTGGCTGAGGGCGCCCGCCTGCCACCAGCAGCGGTTGCCACCCCCGGCCAGCGCCAGCGTTGACAGGTCGGCCCAGCAGGGTGCCGAACGGTGCGCTTCAGCTTCAGGTTGCATGGTCAGTAAGTGGGTGTAGACAGAATCAACTGAAGAGGCGCAGGCTGTGATGCCTGCAGTCGGAGGTCAGGAGGCACGGCATGTGTGCAGCCCGCAAGGATACGTTGACCGGGGAGCCGAACCGTGGAGGCC
>NZ_JAAFKF010000032.1 GCF_013299175.1 Sphaerotilus sp. | reverse complement strand
GCGGCCTGCTGGGGCTGGAAGCGGCCAACGGGCTGATGCTGCGCGGGATGCAGGTCACGGTGGTCCACATTTCCGGCTGGCTGATGGAGCGCCAGCTCGACGACGTGGCCGGCAAGCTGCTGCAGAAATCGCTGCAGGACCGCGGCCTGAAGTTCGAGATGGGCGCCCAGACCGCGGCGCTGATCGGCGACCAGGACGAGGGCAAGGGCGGGCGCGTGCTGGCGGTGCAGTTCAAGGACGGCCGCGAGATCCCGGCCGACCTGGTGGTGATGGCCGCCGGCATCCGCCCCAACACCGACCTGGCCAAGAAGATGGGCCTGCTGTGCGACCACGGCGGGCGTGGCGGCATCGTCGTCACCGACACGCTGCAGACCGTCACCGATGCCCGCATCTACTCGATCGGCGAATGCGCCAGCCACCGGGGCATCGCCTACGGGCTGGTGGCGCCGCTGTTCGAGCAGGGCAAGGTCTGCGCCACGCACCTCGCCGAGTTCGGCATCGGCCGCTACACCGGCAGCCAGACCAGCACCAAGCTCAAGGTCACCGGCATCGACCTGTTCTCGGCGGGCGACTTCACCGGCGGCGAGGGCTTCGAGGAAATCCTGTTGTCGGACCCGGTGGGCGGCGTCTACAAGAAGCTGGTCATCAAGGACGACAAGCTGGTGGGCGCCTGCCTGTACGGCGACACGGTGGACGGAAGCTGGTACTTCAAGCTGCTGCGCGAGGGCCGCAAGGTCCACGACATCCGCGACCGGCTGATGTTCGGCGAGTCCAACATCGGTGACGTGGGCCATGAGGGACACAGCAAGGCCGCCGCGATGGCCGACAAGGACGAGGTCTGCGGCTGCAACGGCGTCACCAAAGGCACCATCTGCAAGGCGATCAAGGACAAGGGCCTGTTCACGCTGGACGAGGTGCGCAAGCACACGAAGGCGAGCGCGTCCTGCGGCTCCTGCACCGGGCTGGTCGAGCAGCTCATCATGTTCACGGCCGGCGGCGACTACAGCGCCACGCCGAAGAAGAAGGCGATGTGCGGCTGCACCGACTTCAGCCACCAGGAAGTGCGCGACGCGATCCGCAAGGAGCACCTCGTCAGCCACGCCGGCCCGAACGGCGTCTACCAGCGCCTCGGGTGGAAGACGCCGAACGGCTGCACCTCCTGCCGCCCCGCGATCAACTACTACCTGCTCAGCACCTGGCCCAAGGAGGCGCAGGACGACCCGCAGAGCCGCTTCATCAACGAGCGCAGCCACGCCAACATCCAGAAGAACGGCACCTACTCGGTCATCCCGCGCATGTGGGGCGGCGAGACGACGGCGGCCGACCTGCGCCGCATCGCCGACGTGGCCGACAAGTACGCCATCCCGACCGTCAAGGTCACGGGCGGTCAGCGCATCGACCTGCTGGGCGTGAAGAAGGAAGACCTGCAGGGCGTGTGGGCCGATCTGGGCATGCCGTCTGGGTTCGCGTATGCCAAGTCGCTGCGCACGGTGAAGACCTGCGTGGGCAGCGAGTGGTGCCGCTTCGGGACGCAGGACTCGACCCAGATGGGCAAGGACCTGGAGCGGGCGCTGTGGGCGATGTACTCGCCGCACAAGGTCAAGCTCGCCGTCTCGGGCTGCCCGCGCAACTGTGCGGAAGCGGGCACCAAGGACGTGGGGATCATCGGCGTGGACTCCGGCTGGGAGCTGTACGTCGGCGGCAACGGTGGCATCAAGACCGAGGTGGCGCAGTTCTTCGTCAAGGTGAAGACGCCGGCCGAGGTGCTGGAGCACGCGGGCGCCTTCCTGCAGCTCTACCGCGAGGAAGGCTGGTACCTGGAACGCACCGTGCATTACATCGACCGCGTGGGGCTGGACTACGTCAAGGCCAAGGTGATCGACAACGCCGAGCTGCGCAAGGCGCTGTGGGAGCGGCTGCAGTTCGCGCTCGACGGTGCGGCGGACCCGTGGCTGGAGTCGGCCAAGGCGCATGTGGACACGCGGCAGTTCAAGCCGGTCAGCGTCGCCTGACCTCCCGGACAAGACACCTCAAAACACCTCAAGACAAGAACCACTGGACATCCCCATGAGTGACTGGAAATCCATCTGCACCGTTGACGACATCCCCGTGCTCGGCGCCCGCCGCGTGGCCCGGCCGGGGTCGTGTGATGTCGCCGTGTTCCGCAACAGTGCGGACAAGGTGTTCGCGCTGCTTGACCGCTGCCCGCACAAGGGCGGGCCACTGAGCCAGGGCATCGTGTTCGGCGAGAGCGTCGCCTGCCCGCTGCACAACTGGACCATCGGGCTGGACAGCGGCTGCGCCAAGGCACCGGACGAAGGCTGCACGCCGCGCTTCGCGGTCCAGGTGGTCGGCAACCAGGTGTTCCTCGACGCCGAAGAGCTGAACACGCTGGCGGTCGGCGAACTGGCCTGACGCGGACAGGGCGACCCGATGACCACGACCATGACCACGTTCGACACCAAGTCCACCTGCCCCTACTGCGGCGTCGGCTGCGGCGTGATCATCGAGTCCGATGGCGCGCAGATCACCGGCGTGCGCGGCGACCCGGACCACCCGGCCAACTTCGGGCGGCTCTGCACCAAGGGCAGCACGCTGCACCTGACCGCCAGCGCCCCGGTGACGATGGCCACGCGGCTGCTGCAACCGCGCCTGCGCCGTGACCGCCTGCAGCGCGGCGGGCGGGGCGGCACGACCGAGGTGATCGACTGGACCAGCGCGCTGGACCTCGCCGCCGACCGCCTGGCCGAGATCGTGCGCCGCGACGGGCCGGACGCCGTGGGCTTGTACCTGTCCGGCCAGTTGCTGACGGAGGACTACTACGTCTTCAACAAGTTGGCCAAGGGCCTGCTCGGCACCAACAACGTCGATACCAACTCGCGGCTGTGCATGTCCAGCGCCGTCGCCGGCTACAAGGCCACGCTCGGCGCCGACTCCCCGCCGTGCAGCTACGAGGACGTGGCACTGGCCGACACGGTGTTCATCGCCGGCAGCAACACGGCCTGGGCACACCCCATCCTGTTCCGCCGCATGGAAGACGCCCGCCGCGCCCGGCCGGACCAACGCTGGATCGCCGTGGACGTGCGCCGCACCGAGACGGCGGAGATGGCGGACCTGTTCCTGCAGATCCAGCCGGGCACGGACGTGGCGCTGTTCCACGGCATGCTGCACGTCATGCTGTGGGAAGGGCTGATCGATCCGGTCTACATCGCAGCGCACACCGGCGGCTTCGACGCCCTGCGCGACACCGTGCGGGCGTGGACGCCGAAGGACGCCGCCCGCGTCTGCGGCATCCGGGAAGAAGACCTCGTCCAGGCAGCACGCTGGTTCGCACAGGGCGCCGGTCGCACGCTGGCCGACCGTGGGCGCACGCTGTCGCTGTATTGCATGGGTCTGAACCAGAGCGCGGCCGGCACCGACAAGAACGCCGCGCTCATCAACCTCCACCTGGCGACCGGTCAGATCGGCAAGTCCGGCGCCGGCCCGTTCTCGCTCACTGGCCAGCCCAACGCGATGGGCGGGCGCGAAGTGGGGGGACTGTCCAACCTGCTCAGCGGCCACCGCGATCTGGGCAACGCGCAGCACCGGGCGGAAGTCGCGGGTCTGTGGGGCGTGGCCGAGGTGCCGTCGAAGCCGGGCAAGAGCGCCATCGAGATGTTCCAGGCCGCCGCCGACGGCCAGATCAAGGCGCTGTGGATCGCCTGCACCAACCCGGCGCAGTCCATCCCCGACCAGGCGATGGTGCGCCGGGCGCTGGAGCGGGCCGAGTTCGTCATCGTCCAGGAAGCGTTCTCGACCACCGCGACCACCGCGTATGCCGACCTGCTGCTGCCAGCGACCACCTGGGGCGAGAAGGTGGGCACTGTCACCAACTCGGAGCGCCGCATCAGCCGCGTGCGCCCTGCCGTGCCGGCACCCGGCAGTGCGCGCCACGACTGGCAGATCGCCGTGGACATCGCCCGCCGGCTGGAGACGCGCCTGCCCGAGCGGCTGAACGGACAGGCCACCCTCTTTCCCTACGACACCGCCGAATCGGTGTGGAACGAACACCGCGAGAGCACCCGCGGCCGTGACCTCGACATCACCGGCCTGAGCTACGACCGCATCGAGCAGGACGGCCCGCAGCAATGGCCGATGCCCGAGGGCGCAGTGGCCGGACAGGCGCGCCTCTACGAGGACGGCCGATTCGCCACCGCCAATGGCCGCGCCCGCTTCAGCGCCGCCGACTACCGCCCGGTGGCCGAGCCGCGCGACGCCCGCTATCCCTTCTCGCTGACCACCGGCCGCCTGCGTGACCAGTGGCACGGCATGAGCCGCACCGGTACCCTCGGCCGCCTGTTCGGCCACGTCGCCGAGCCGGTGGTCGAGATGCACCCGACCGACGTGGCGCGGCGCGGTCTGAAGGATGGCGAGCTGGTCGAGGTGCGCTCGCGCCGGGGCAGCGTGGTGCTGCCGATCCAGGTGAGCAAGTCCGTGGCACCGACGCAGGCGTCCATCCCGATGCACTGGGGCGAGGAAGTGCTCGGTGGCACCGATGACAAGGGCGTGGCACGTCTGGGTGTCAACGGCCTGACGCTGCCCACCTTCTGCCCGACCTCGAAGCAGCCTGAGCTGAAACACACCGCCGTGCGGATCGAGCCGGTCAAGCTGCCGTGGCGGATGCTGGGGCTGGCATGGCTGCCGCAAGAGGACGCGCTGAAGGCCCGCGAGGCGTTGAAGGCGCTGATGCCGCAGTTCGGCTACGCGATGGTGCTGCCGTTCGGGCGCGAGCCGCATGCGGACGGGCTGGCCGGGCTGATCTGGCGTGCCGCCGCGGCGGCGCCGATGCCGGAAGAGCGGGTCAAGCGGATCGAGGCGCTGCTCGGCCTGTCAGGCAGCGACACGCTGGTCTACCACGACCGCCAGCGTGGCCAGTACCGCGCCGTGCAGATGCAGACCGTGGGCGCCGACCGGCTGCTGCGCGGCGTCCTGCTGGCGGGTGACACGCGGGCGGAGTCGTGGATCAAGACGCTGCTGCAGGACGAACTGCCCGCGCAGGCGCATGGCCGCGCCCTGCTCGCCGGCAGCCCGACCGCGCCAGTGCCGGTGCAGGACCGCGGCAGGCAGGTCTGCACCTGCTTCAACGTCACCGAGCCGCAGATCGTGCAGATGCTCGGGCGTTGCAGCGGCAGTGCCGAGGAGCGCATGGCGGCGCTGCAAGGCGCGCTGAAGTGCGGAACGAACTGCGGGTCGTGCCTGCCGGCCGTGCGCGGACTGGTGAAGGCGTCGGCGGCACTGGCAACGGCCAACCCGGCTACCGCTTGAGGCGCGGGCGGGGACGCAACCGGCGCCCCAGCCCTTTCAGGTATCCGATCGGCCCGAGCCGCGAACGCAGGTTCCACACCGACAGGCGCTGCGTCGGACAACGCCCCGCGTACCAGTCCAGCACCGATCCGGCCGCACCCTCCGGCTCCCGCACGCTGACCAGCGTGGACTCCACCGCCGTGGTGCCGAAGCTGCGCTCCAGTGCCTCGACGGTCAGCAGCAGGCTGGGGCTGAGGTCGGCCTGGGCGGGGGCGTAGCAAGCGTGGCGCTCGATCCAGGTGTCCCCGCAGCGCAGCCGGATCAGACCCGCCAGGTCCGTCCCCTCGTCCCCCAGCAACCACACCGCCGCATCGCCACGGGCGGCCAGCAGCGGCAGCCAGTCGCGGTAGAACGCCGCCCGGCGCAGGTTGCTGCCAATGGTCACACCGCCGCCAGCCTGCACCAAGGCCTGCTCCAGCAAGAGGTAGCGCCCCAGCGCCGCAGGAATGTCCTCGGGCGTGCGGGCCACGGTGGTGCGGGCGTGGGGGAACTCGGCGTGCAGCCGCTGCTGCATCCGCAGGCGATGGGCGCGCACCGGCGCACGCAGGCTGGCTTCGTGCAGGCCCCAGTCCGCGCCCAAGGGCTGCAACGGCGCGTCGATATCAGGCAGGGTGTCGGTGGAAAACCCCCGGCCAGGACGCTGCAGCGCCCGCAGCGGCCAGTTCTGGGGTACCTGCTCGCGCAGATCCAGCACCTGCCACGCCGACCGCTGCGCGACCAGCGACTGCCACAGCACACCCCAGACACGGTCGGCATCCTCCAGCGCCAGCAGCCCCGGCCGGTCCCCCTCCCAGATGCCGATGTGGCGCAGCACCTGCACCGCCATGCCGTAATGCCGTTCGGCCACGCGCACCAGCGGCAGCACCCCATGCAGCCTGCCCTGCTCGTCGCGCACCACCAGGATCCAGAGTTCGTTGCCCGGTGCCGCCAAATGCTGCCAGGCCAACCGGACATAGCTCCAGGTCACGTACAGGCCGGACACCTCGGCCTGCCCTTCCAGCGACTCCCACGCCGCCCGCAGCGTGATCAGCGTGGACTCGTCACGCACCACGGTGACGGTGAGCACGGGGAGGCAGGACTCGGGCGGCAGGGTCATGGTGCGTGGGGATGGAATCAGGGAGCTGGCTCGGGCAAGGGTACTGGTACTGGTACTCCAGTGTGCAACAAGGTGCCTACGGCCAACTGAAGCCGCTCGGGCGTGACCAGCGCGGCCGGTATCGCGGGGCCGGCCACCACCTCGACGCGGCTGAACAGCCCGCGCCGCAGCGGCCGTGCAAACGCCTTGCCGCCCTCGATGCGCGAGAACGTCGAACCCCACAGGTTGACCAGCGCCACCGGCACGACAGCCACGCCGGTCGCGGGCTGGCGCTCCAGGATCTTCATGATCCCGCCCTTGAACGGCTGCAGCGTGCCGTCGCGGGTGATGCCGCCCTCCGGGAAGATGCCCAGCAGATCGCCCTCGGCCAGCACCTTGGCGGCTTCGGCAAAGGCGCGTTCGTAGACCACCGGGTCTTCCTTCTGCGGCGCCACTGGGATCGCCTTGACCAGCCGGAACAGCGCGCCCAGCACCGGGGTGGCGAAGATGCGGTGGTCCATCATGAAGCGGATCGGCCGCGGACTGGCCGCGGCCAGCACGATGGCGTCCACGTAGCTGACGTGGTTGGCCGCGACGATGGCGGCGCCTTCGGTCGGGATGTGCTGGTCGCCGGTGAGCTTCAGGCGGTAGACGAAGCGCGTCAGCACGAAGGCCAGGAAGCGCAGCAGGTACTCCGGCACCAGCAGGAAGATGTAGCCCGCCACCAGCGCGTTGGCCAGCCCGGTCGCCAGAAACACCTGCGGGATCGTGGCGCCGGCGCCCAGCATCGCGCCGGCGATCACCGAGCTGGCGATCATGAACAGCGCGTTGAGGATGTTGTTGGCGGCGATGATGCGGGCGCGGTGGCTCTTGGGGGCGCGCAACTGGATCAGCGCGTACATCGGCACGCTGTAGAGTCCCGCCGACCCCGCCAGCAGTGCCAGGTCCAGCATCACGCGCCAGTGCGCCGGCTGCGCGAGGAAAGCGCCAAGGGTGTACGACGCGGCGCCCTGCGGCAGTGCGAGACCGGTCGCGGCGAAGTACAGGTCCACCGAGAACACCGTCATTCCGATGGCGCCCAGCGGGACAAGCCCGATCTCGACGTGGCGCTTCGACAGCACCTCGCACAGCAGCGAGCCGACGCCAATGCCCACCGAGAACACCACCAGCAGCAGCGAGGCCACCTGCTCGTTGCCGTGCAGCACCTCCTTGGCAAACGCCGGGAACTGGCTCAGGAACACCGCCCCGAAGAACCACATCCACGAGATGCCCAGCAGCGAGCGGAAGACGACGATGTTGCCGTGCGCGAGCTTCAGGTTGCGCCAGGTCTCGGTGAAGGGGTTGGGGTTGATCTTCAGCGCCGGGTCGGTGGCGGGCGTCGGCGGCACGAACTGCACGACGATCCGCCCGAGCACCGCCGTCGCCACGCAGCCGATCGCCACCGCCCGCGCCCCGCCTTCGGCCATGCCGATCAGCAGCCCGCCCGCGACGTTGCCGAGCAGGATAGCCACGAAGGTGCCCATCTCGACCATGCCGTTGCCGCCAGTGATCTCGCGCTCGCTCAGGTGCTGCGGCAGGTAGGCGAACTTGACCGGGCCGAACAGCGTCGAGTGCAGCCCCATCAGGAACACGCAGCCCAGCAGCGTCACGACCCGCACGTTCACCGCATCCTGCACGAAGGCCCACGCCGCCAGCCCCATGATCCCGATCTCCAGCGACTTGACGAAGCGCATCAGCAGCGCCTTGTCGAGCTTGTCGGCGAGCTGGCCGCTGGTGGCCGAGAACAGCAGGAAGGGCAGGATGAACAGCGCCCCGATCGCCAGCCCGGCCAGCGACGGCGGCAGCCATTCGACCTGCAACTGGTAGGTCACGAGCACCGTGAAGGCGAACTTGAACAGGTTGTCGTTGCCGGCGCCGAGGAACTGGGTCCAGAAGAACGGTGCGAACCGTCGCTGGCCGAGCAGCGCGAACTGGCTGGTCTGGTCGGGGTGACTCATCGGGAGCGGTCCTCGTGTCGTCGTCAGGGGCGGCGCGCGGGGATCGGCGCCGCCGGGAGACTGTAGTGCAGTCAGCGCACGGTCTGCGGCGTGCCGGCCAGCCCCGTGTGCTGCAGGAAGGTGAACACCGAATCGACGGTCACGGTGTCGATGCGGTCGGAGAAGCGGCGGGCGCTGGGGTGGTCATCGAAGGCCACGTTCGCCGTGCCGACGCGGGCGCCCAGGCGCTGGCCGGCGCTGAGGTTGAGCGTGGTCGGCTGATACCCCTTGAACTGCAGCCACGCCTGGGCGCGGGTGCGGTCGCAGGCGCCAGGCTCCACCGCGCAGGCCAGCGTTTCGAGCGCCCACTGGTTGCTCTGCTGGTAACGCTGCGACCACGGGTAGGCGACCATGCTGTACGGCTTGTGGTGCAGCACGGCGGCGCGGTCGTTGTCCTGCAGCAGCGGCCTCAGCGCGTCCTGCACGGCCGGTGTCGGGACCACCAACGCGGCCTCGAAGTCGAACAGATCGTCGCTGAAGAACTCGGCCAGCCCCTGCCGGTAGAGCGCCGACTCGGCCGTGCCGCACTGGTTGAGCTTGTGGACCACGCGCCACGCCTTGGCCGCCTCGTCGCGGTAGACGTAGCCGAGGTGCGAGTAGCGCACGCCGTAGCGGTCGAGGTTCTGGCCGCGCCGGGCGATGACCACCAGCTTGGCGCCGCTGGCGTCGAGCCAGCGCACGGTCTTCACGGCGAGGTCGAGCGAGCGGCGGATCTGCTCGGTGGACGGCGGTTTTTCAACGCAGTTCTGGCCGGCATGGGCGTGTGGCGTCACCAGCGCCACCGCCAGCGCCAGACCCGCCGCGGCATGGGCGGCGCTCACCGCGTCATCCGTTCGTTGTAGATCAGCGAGGCGCCAATCTCGTTGGGCACGAAGCACAGCGCCTTGCCCGCCGCCGACAGAATCCAGCCGGTGCTCAGCGCCGTCACCACCACGGCAGTCCCGACCGTGGTGGACACCGCCTCGGCACCCGCTGCGCTCAGGTTCAGCACGACACTGGCGCCAGTGGATGCCTGGGTCAGCACCCAGACCGTGCCGGCGGCCACCACCTGCACGCTCGCCACCGTCAGCACCGCACCAGCGGACAGCACCGCCGCGGCCGGCGCCGCCGAGATCGCCAGCGGCACGCCCAGCGACAGCGCGGACAACACACTCGCCTCCGAGCCATCGCGGTGCGCCTGCGCAGCCATCGGCGCCATCGCGACCGTGGCGGCCAGCAGGAGGCCGAAGAGCTTGTTCGGGGTCTTCATGGTCTTCACCTCGTCAGAGTTGCACAGTTGCAGGGTTGCGGGCTTCACGCTTCGTCACGGGCTTCGCGGCGGCCTTGCAGACGCGCCTCCATCACATCCGCCTCGTGGGCATCCCGCAGCGTCTTGGCCAGCGTGAACACCGACGAGATCAGGAACAGCCAGCTCACCGCCAGGTAGGCTTTCCACACCGGCTGCACGTCCATGCGCCACAGGCCCCAGCCCGTCAGCGCCATCGCCAGGAAGAAACCGCCCCACACCACGAAGCGCCAGCCGGGGGTGTCGCTGCTGCGGCGGTCGTTGTCGCGGATGAACTTGGACAGGCCGAACGCCGAGGTCAGGCAGAACAGGTAGCCCATGACCATGAACGCACGGTCCAGATCCTGCCCGGGCAACCACGCCAGCCCGGTCGCGCACAGCGTCACCGCCAGGCCGAACGAGATCCAGACCTGGGCGCGCCAGGCGCGGGTGTCGCGGCGCACGACGGAGGACGAAGACGGGGTATGGGCATCGGAGGGCATGGTGTGTGGCCTGTCGGCAGGTGATGCGTTGAACACGGAATGGATCGTCGGGCAGCGGCCCGCAGGGTGCAACCATAAGCAACGGAATATCGGCCGATGCGTCGATGAGTATCATTTGGCGATACCAAATCGCTGCACGAGCTACACGACGCTGCACACCATGAGCACCACCGCCGATCTGATCCGCGTCCTCAAGGCCGAACTGAAAACCGCCGGCATCACCTACGCCGCCCTGGCCCCGCAGCTCGACATGGCCGAGTCGAGCGTCAAGCGCATGTTCGCGCAAGGGGACATGCCGCTGTCGCGCATCGACGCCATCTGCCGCGTGCTGCGCACCGACTTCGCGGAGCTGGCCCGCCGCGTCGCCGACGACACGCCACCCCGGATCGAGCTGACCCCGGAGCAGGAGCGCGCGGTGGTCGCCGACCGCAAGCTGCTGCTGGCGGCGATCTGCTGCCTGAGCCAGTGGACCTTCGAGCAGGTGCTCACCGGTTATGGCTACACCGAGGCGGAGCTGGTGGGCCATTTCGTGCAGCTCGACCGGCTGGGCATCATCGAACTCAAGCCGCAGAACCGCTACCGCATGAAGGTGGCCAAGACCTTCCGCTGGCGCCCACACGGGCCGGTGATGCAGTTCTTCCGCGCCGAGGTGGTGCCGGACTACTTCCGCGGTGGTTTTGACGCGGAGGGCGAGCAGCTCATGCTGGTCCACGGCGAGATCAACCCCCGCGTCGCCCAGGTCTTCAACGAACGGCTGGGCCGCATCGCCAGCGATTTCGCGCAGCAGCACCTGGCCGACCAGCGCCTGCCCGACGACCAGAAACGGCCGTTCACGCTGGTGATCGGGATGCGGTCCTGGCTGTTCGGGCCGTTTCGGGATCTGCGCCGCAAGGGGGTCTGAAAGGGGCCTGACCCCGGCATTCAGGGGTATTCACCGTGACATATGCCCGCCTTTTGGTTGGTTTGCCGGACGCAGCGGCTGCCTAAGCTGGACGTCTGTCTTTCCTTCCAACCCTGAGGAGTGTCCCCATGAAAGCCTATGGCGCAGAGTTTCTCGGCACGTTCTGGCTCGTGCTCGGCGGCTGCGGCAGCGCGGTGCTGGCCGCCGCGTTTCCCGGAGTCGGCATCGGCCTGCACGGCGTGTCGCTCGCCTTCGGTCTGACGGTGCTGACCATGGCGTTCGCCATCGGCCACATCAGCGGCTGCCACCTCAACCCGGCCGTGTCGATCGGGCTGTGGGCGGGCGGGCGCTTTCCGGCGGGCAAGCTCGTGCCCTACATCGCCGCGCAGGTGGTCGGGGCGCTGGCGGCCGGCGCGGTGCTCTACACCATCGCCAGCGGCGCCCCCGGCTTCGACGTGACGAAGGGCTTCGCGTCCAACGGCTTCGGCGCGCATTCGCCCGGCGGCTACTCGATGCTGGCCGCCGTGGTCACGGAAGTCGTGATGACCGCGTTCTTCCTCATCGTCATCCTGGGCGCCACCGACCGCCGCGCCCCGGCCGGCTTCGCCCCCATCGCCATCGGTCTGGCGCTGACCCTGATCCACCTCATCAGCATCCCCGTGACCAACACCTCGGTGAACCCGGCGCGCTCGACGGGCGTGGCGCTGTTCGCTGGCGGCTGGGCTGTCGAGCAACTGTGGGTGTTCTGGGTCGCGCCGATCGCCGGCGCACTGCTCGGTGCGGGCCTGTACCGCGTGATCGGCGAGGATGATCGCTGAGCCTGCGCATTGAATGTTGATTGAACATTTTCTGAACGCTGTCTAAAAAAACCCCCGGGGATTCCCGATGAACCGGGTTTTCCCTCTCCTGACAGGCGGCTGACACAGCGAAACTGGTGGTGCATTGGAACCGGTTCCAATGCACCATTTTCCATTTTGCCGCCTGTCCGGAGTTCTTCTTGACCGATCACGTCCCGCCCTCGATGGCCGACCACATCGCCCCGCCAGCAGGCTCGGCGATGGCAGAACCCGGTTTTCTCTGGGGCGTGGCCACGGCGTCCTACCAGATCGAAGGCGCCATTGACGTGGACGGTCGGCTGCCGAGCATCTGGGACACCTTCTCGGCCACGCCCGGCAAGACACTGGGCGGCGACACGGGCGAACACGCCTGCGAGCACTACACGCGCTGGGCCGACGATGTCGATCTGATCGCCGGCCTCGGTGTCGATGCCTACCGGCTGTCGATCGCGTGGCCGCGTGTCATGCACGCCGATGGCACCCCCAACCCGCAAGGCTTCGACTTCTACCGCCGCCTGCTGGCCCGCCTGGGTGCCCATGGCGTGCAGCGTTACGTCACCCTGTACCACTGGGACTTGCCGCAGCACCTCGAAGACCGCGGCGGCTGGCTCAACCGCGACACCGCCTACCGCTTCGCCGACTACGCCGCGCTGGTCGCCCGCGAGCTGAGCGGGCTGGTCGAGGGCTGGATGACGCTGAACGAGCCGTGGTGCTCGGCCTTCCTCGGCTACGGCAACGGCCACCACGCACCGGGGCTGGCCGATCCGCGCTTCGCCACGCAGGCCATGCACCACCTGCTGCTGGGCCACGGCCTGGCGCTGGAGGCAATCCGGGCGAACGATCCCGGCACGCCCTGCGGCATCGTCGCCAACGTCGGCCGCGGCACCTCCGACAGCGCCGACCCCGCCGACCAGGAAGCTGCGCGCCTCTACGAACTCCAGCACAACGACTGGGTGCTGCAGCCGCTGCTCGCCGGCAGCTATCCCACCGACCTGTGGGACAAGCTGTGGCCCGGCAGTGCGCCGCTGGTGCTGCCCGGTGACATGGACGTGATCCGCCGGCCGCTGGATTTCCTGGGCATCAACTACTACTTCCACAGCAACCTGCACAGCGACGGTGCGACGGGCTTCCGCGACGTGCCGCTGGAAGGCGTCGAGCGCACGCAGATGGGCTGGGAAGTCTGTCCGCAGGGGCTGGAAGATCTGCTGCGCCGCTTCAAGGCGGTCTACCCCAATCTGCCGCCCATCTACATCACCGAAAACGGCATGGCCAGCGACGACACGGTGGTCGATGGCCGCGTGGACGACACCCAGCGCCAGTCCTACCTGAAGCGCCATTTCGCCGCGGTCAGCCGGGCGATGGACGCGGGCGTTGAGGTGCGTGGGTACTTCGTGTGGTCGCTGATGGACAACTTCGAATGGGCCTTCGGTTACGAGCGCCGCTTCGGACTGGTCCACGTCGATTACGGCACCCAGGTGCGCACGCTGAAAGACAGCGCACTCGCCTTCCAATCCTTTTTGCAACAGCGTCGGGCAGCCGCTACCCCAGCCGCCCTTACAACCCGAGGAGACAAGCCATGACGATCCTGAACATCCGCATGAAGCAACTGGCCGCCGCCGCGCTGGTCAGCGTCGGTGCCGTCGGCGCCGCCCACGCCCAGAAGGCCGAAGTCATCCACTGGTGGACCTCGGGTGGCGAAGCCGCCGCCATCAAGGAATTCGCCACGATGTACACCAAGGCGGGCGGCACCTGGGTGGATACCCCGATCGCCGGTGGCGGCGGCGCGCAAGCCCGCACCGTGATGGCCAACCGCACGATGGGTGGCGACGCCCCGACCGCGGCCCAGTACAACTACGGCAAGCAGTACGAGGAGATCATCAAGGAAGGTCTGCTGAACGACCTCGATGACGTGGCCAAGAAGGGCAACTGGGACAAGCTGCTGCCCGAGAAGATCCGCAACGCCGTGAAGGTCAACGGCAAGTACTTCGCCGTGCCGGTCAACCTGCACAACGAAAACTGGGTCTGGTACAACAAGGCCGTGCTGGCCAAGGCCGGCGCCAAGGAGCCGACCAACATGGACGAGATGTTCGCGGCCATGGACAAGATCAAGGCGGCGGGCGGCGTGGTCCCGCTGGCGCTGGGTGGTCAAGGCTGGCAGGAAGGCATCACCTTCCGCGGCGTGCTGCTGGCCACCGGTGGTCAAGACCTGTACCTGAAGACCTTCAAGGACAAGGACGCCTCCACCCCCGGCTTCCGCAAGGCCGTCGATACCTTCAAGAAGCTCAAGGGCTACGTGGACGCCGGCTCGCCGGGCCGTGACTGGAACCTGGCCACCGGCATGGTCATCGAAGGCAAGGCTGCTTTCCAGATGATGGGCGACTGGGCCAAGGGCGAGTTCGTCAACGCCGGCAAGACGGCGGGCAAGGAATACGGCTGCTTCATGGCCGGCGGCCCGAAGATGCCTTACGCCATCGGCGGCGACGTGTTCGTGTTCCCGAAGCAGAAGTCGGCTGACTCGGCCGCGGCGCAGAAGAAGCTGGCCGAGATGATGATCTCGCCGGAAGGTCAGGTCGCCTTCAACAACAAGAAGGGCTCGATCCCGATCCGCACCGACGTGGACACCAGCAAGATGGACATGTGCGCCCAGATGGGTGTGCAGGCTGTCAAGGAAGGCCGTCTGCTGCAAGGCACCAACGAGCTGCTGAGCCCGGACGCCGTCGGCGCCTTCGAAGACGCGATCAGCAAGTTCTGGAACTCCAACCAGTCCACCGATGACGCCATCAAGGCGATGGCCACGGCCCTGAAGCGTTAAGGCTTCCCCGCGCGGGGTCGGCTGCCCGACTCCGCGCTCCCTTTTCTCCCCTTCCGCGCGCAACCGATACCGCCGACGCCAGCCGTCCGGGTCGCGCTGCCGCATGACCAGCGAGGTCCGCCATGGCGCGCGCCGCACGACCGAAACGCCTGAACCTGGCCCTGCACGCCGCCCTGCTGCCACTGGCCATCACCGCCTTGCTGGCCTACGTCGGCTCGGTGATCTGGAGCATCCGGATTTCCCTGTCCTCGTCCAAGCTGTTCCCGCGGGACGACTGGGTCGGGCTGATGCAGTTCGAGCGCCTGTTCGAGACTGACCGCTGGACGGTGTCGCTGCAGCACCTGGGCGTGCTGGCGGTGGTCTACGTGCTGGGCGTGCTGATCCTGGGGACGCTGATGGCGATCTTCATCGACCAGCAGGTCAAGGCCGAGAGCTGGTTCCGCACGATCTTCCTGTATCCCTATGCGATGAGCTTTGTCGTCACGGGCCTGATCTGGCAGTGGCTGTTCAACCCCACGCTGGGCCTGCAGAACGCCTTTCGCCTCATGGGCTGGGAGAGCTTCACGCTCGACTGGACGGTGCGCTCCGACATGGTGCTCTACGCCATCGGCCTGGCGATGGTCTGGCAGGGCAGTGGCACGACGATGGCCATCCTGCTGGCCGCGCTGCGGGGCGTCGATGAAGAGCAGTGGAAGGCCGCCCGCCTGGAGGGCGTCTCCAAGCCGCGCTACTACCTCAGCGTCGTGCTGCCGCAGCTCGGCCCGGCGTATGCCACGGCGTTCGTGCTGCTGGCCGTGGCGCTGGTGCGGACCTTCGACGTGGTCGCGGTGATGACCAGCGGCGGTCCCGGTGACGCCAGCGAAGTGCCCGCCAAATTCATCATCGACCACCTGTTCGGCCGCAACAACATCGGACTGGCCTCGGCCGCCTCGGTGGTGATGCTGGTCACCGTGTTCACCGTGCTCGCGCCGCTGCTGTACTGGCGCTCCAAGGTCCAGGCGCGTCAGAACGCCGGCCACTGAGGATTTACTGACATGAGCACCACTGCTTCCTCCTCGGTCACACCACGCGGCCAGCGCCCCCGCCGTCCGCTGGTCACCCCCGCCCGCATCGGCATCTACGCCTTCCTGCTGGTCACTTCCGCCTTCTTCCTGCTGCCGCTGTACGTGATGGTGGTGACTTCGCTGAAGACGCCCGAGGAGATCCGCCAGGCGCTGCTGTTCGCGTGGCCCGCCTCACCGCAGTTCGGCAACTGGAAGGAGGCATGGTCGAGCGCCTGCATCGCGCTGGCCTGCGAGGGCATCCAGGGCGGCTTCTGGAACTCGATCCGACTGGTCGTGCCGGCCACCATCCTGTCGGTGTTCCTCGCCGCACTCAACGGCTACGCGCTGAGCTTCTGGCGCTCGCGCTGGGGCGACATCCTGTTCGGCATCATGCTGCTGGGCGCCTTCGTGCCGTTCCAGGTGATGATCTACCCGCTCGTGGCGTGGTTCCGGCTGGGCGGCTTCTACAACACCTACTGGGCGATCCTGCTGGTGCATTGCATCTTCGGGATGCCGGTGCTGACGCTGCTGTTCCGCAACTACTACATCGCCGTGCCGGGCGAGCTGTTCAAGGCCGCGCGCATCGACGGCGGCGGTTTCTGGCGCATCTTCTTCCAGCTCATGCTGCCGATGGGCACGCCCATGCTGATCGTGGCGACCATCCTGCAGGTCACCGGCATCTGGAACGACTACCTGTTCGGCCTGATCTTCGCCGGCAAGGACAACTACCCGATGACGGTCCAGCTCAACAACCTGGTCAACACCACCTTCGGCGAGCGCCGCTACCACATCGACATGGCCGCCACGATCCTCACGTCGCTGGTGCCGCTGGCGGTGTACTTCTTCTCGGGCCGCTGGTTCGTGCGTGGCATCGCTGCCGGCGCCGTCAAGGGCTGATTCCTTTCATTTGAAGACTCTGACGAGACCCCACCATGGCCAGCGTCCACATTGACAACCTCGACATCGTCCTCGGCGGCAACACCATCCTGAAGGGCATGAACCTCGAAGTCGCCGACGGCGAGTTCCTGGTGCTGCTCGGCCCGTCGGGCTGCGGCAAGTCCACGCTGCTGCACACCATCGCCGGCTTCAACGACGTGGCCGAAGGCAGCATCCGCATCGGCGACCGCGACGTCACCTGGGCCGACCCCAAGGACCGCGAGATCGGCATGGTGTTCCAGTCCTACGCGCTCTACCCGACGATGAACGTCGAGCGCAACATGTCCTTCGGGCTGCGCGTGGCACGGGTGCCGGCGGCCGAGATCGACAAGCGCGTGGCCAAGGCGGCCGAGATGCTGCACCTGACGGAGCTGCTCAAGCGCCGCCCCGCGCAGCTCTCCGGCGGCCAGCGCCAGCGGGTCGCCATCGGCCGCGCCGTGGTGCGCGATGCCAAGGTCTACCTGTTCGACGAGCCGCTGTCCAACCTCGACGCCAAGCTGCGCGCCGAGCTGCGCCGCGAGCTGAAGCAGTTGCACCAGCAGCTCGGCGCCACGATGGTCTACGTCACCCATGACCAGGTGGAGGCGATGACGCTGGCCGACCGCATCGCGGTGATGAAGCTCGGCGTGATCCAGCAGATCGGCACGCCGGACGAGATCTACGCCCGCCCGGTGAACCTCTTCGTCGCCGGCTTCCTCGGCTCGCCGACGATGAACACGCTGCGCGGCAAGCTGGTCAACCGGGACGGCGGCACCCACTTCGTCGGCGAGGCGTTGAGCCAGGAGGTGTCGGCCTACCCGTTCGCGCAGGCGGCGGTGAATGGCCGCGAGGTGGTACTGGGCGTGCGGCCGGAGCAGGTGCGCCTGAGCCACAGCGTCGGACCCGACACGCCGCACACCGGCAAGCTCACGCTCATCGAGCCGCTCGGGCCGCAGAAGATCGTGTGGTTCACCATCGCCGGCGTGCTGATGAGCGCCATCGCCGACGACCAGTGGCAGGGCACGGTGGGCGAACCGATCGCCTTCGGGTTCGACCTGCCGCGGGCCTCGATGTTCGACGCCAAGACCGAGGCGCGTCTCTGAGCGTGTGACCATGACCCGCCGTCCCGCACACACCCGGCTTCTGCAGGACGGCTGGCAGTTTCGAGAAGCCGATCCGCGCCAAGGCGATGCCACCACGTTCTCGGCCCCCGACGGCTGGCGTGTGGCGACGGTGCCCGGCTCGGTCCATGGAGATCTGCTCGCCCAGGGCGCCATCCCCGACCCGTTCCTCGGTCGGCAGGAAGCCGAGGTGCAGTGGGTCGGCGAGCGCGACTGGTGCTACCGGCTGGACTTCGACGTGGCAGCCGACGAGCGGCGCGAGCGCGTGGTGCTGTGCTTCGACGGACTCGACACCTTCGCCAAGCTCTGGCTGGACGGCGAGCCGCTGGCGGAGAGCGACAACATGTTCGTGCCGCTGCGCATGGACGTGACCGGGCGGCTCGGGCCGGGGCGGCACACGCTGTGGATGCGCTTCGACAGCGCGCTTCACCGTGGTCGGGCGATCGAGGCGCACCACGGCACGCACCCACTGTGGAACGGCGATTCGAGCCGGCTGCATGTGCGCAAGGCGCCGTACCACTACGGCTGGGACTGGGGGCCGACGCTGCTGACCTGCGGGCCGTGGAAGGCGGTGCGGCTCGAAGCGTCGGACCTGCGCATCGCCGAACTCGCCAGCCCGGTGACACTGAGCGCCGATCTGGGCCACGCCCGCGTGGACGTGTTCACCACGCTGGAGGGCGCCATCGACGGCGGCACCGGCACCGAGGTCTGCCACACGCTGCGCGACGCGGCCGGCACACTCGTCGCCACGCACCGCAGCCGCGCCACCGCAGCGCACGAAGCCACGCTGTCAGTCCCGACGCCACAGCTCTGGTGGCCCGCCGGACACGGTGCGCAGCCGCTCTACACGCTCGACAGCCGCGTCGTCGCCGCCGATGGCACGGTGCTCGACACGCAGCAGCGCCGCCTCGGCCTGCGCCGGCTGCGGCTGGTGCAGGACGCCGTGGCGGGCGAAGCGGGCCGCAGCTTCGTGTTCGAAGTCAATGGCCGCGCACTCTTCTGCGGCGGCGCCAACTGGATTCCCGACGACAACCTGCTCCACCGCATCACCCCGGCCCGCTACCGCGAGCGCGTGCAGCAGGCGGTGGACGCCAACCTCGTGATGCTGCGCGTCTGGGGCGGCGGGATCTACGAGGACGAGGCGTTTTACGACGCCTGCGACGCGCTGGGCGTGCTGGTGTGGCAGGATTTTTTGTTCGCCTGCGGGCTGTACCCGGCGTATCCCGCCTTCGTCGCCAGCGTCGAGGCCGAGGCCCGCGCCGCGATCACCCGGCTGCGGCACCGGGCGAGTCTGGCGATCTGGTGTGGCAACAACGAGGACTACACGCTGGCGGAAACGGTCGGTGCGCTCGGCGCCACACCGAGCAGCGACCCGACGCGCTTCGAGGCCCGCGTGCTCTACGAGCAGGTGCTGCCGACGCTGTGCCACGCGCTCGATCCGGGTCGTCCGTACTGGCCCGGCAGTCCCTACACCCCGCCGGCCGCCGGCACCGGCCAGCCCCGCCTGTCGCAGGACATGACGACCGGCGACCGCCACAGTTGGGAGGTCTGGCACCAGCTCATGCTCCCGTACCAGCGGTATGCCGAGGTCGGTGCGCGTTTCGTCAGCGAATTCGGGATGCAGTCGCACCCGTCGCTGGCGGTGCTCGAACAGGCCATTCCCGCCGAGGAGCGTTTCCCCGGCAGCCGCACCGTGCAGTGGCACAACAAGGCGTCGTCCCCCGTCGGCATGGACGGCCACCGCCGGCTGGCCGTCTACCGCGCCGACACGCTGCGCCACCCGGACACGCTGGCCGCCGAGGTCTACGCGACGCAGTTCGTGCAGGCCGAGGCCATGCGCCACGCCTACGAAGCCTTCCGTCGCCGCTGGCAGACGCCGGGGGCACGGGCCTGCGGCGGCGCGCTGGTCTGGCAGTTGAACGACTGCTGGCCGGTGACGAGCTGGGCCATCATCGACAGCAATGGCCATCCCAAACCGGCGTGGTACACGATCCGCCGGGCGATGGCGCCGTTGGCCTGCGCGGTGCGGCGCGACGATGCCGGTGTGTCGGCCTGGGCGGTGAACGGGACGGACACCGTGCTGACCGCGCAGGCACGCTGGCAGTTGCTGGCGATCGACGGCGAGCCGATCGACGACACGGCCACCGCGGACGTGGTGCTCGCGGCCAATGCCGTGACCCCGCTGACGCCGCCGCCGGCATGGTTCGCCGATCGGACACGACCGCTGATCGGCCGCCTCACGCTGACCGACAGCACGCAGACCGCCCACGCCCACGCCTGGCCCGAACCCTTCCGCTGGCACCGCTTCCCCGATCCCCAGGTGCGTGTCATGGCTGAACCGGACAGCGGCTGCGTTCTGGTGAGCGCCATCCGCCCGGCCAAGGGCGTGTGGCTCGACGCACCGGGGGCACGCTTCGAGGACAACTTCCTCGACCTGCTGCCGGGCGAGGTGCGGCGGCTGCGGGTACATGGAGCAGCAAGCGGGTCGGTGCATGGCACCATCGCCGGTTGTCTCAACACTTGGCAGGACGCGCCGTGAGCACCATCAAGGATGTCGCCCGGCTGGCCGGCGTCGGCGTGGCCACCGCGTCGCGGGCGCTGTCAGGCAACGGCTCGGTGTCGGAAGACACGGTCCGGCGCGTGCGAGAAGCCGTTGCCACGCTCGACTACCGTCCCTCCAGCACGGCGCGGGCGCTGTCGCTGCAGCAATCCGGGGCGATCGGCGTCTATGTCCCCGGCTTCGACGGCCATTTCTACTCCGGCATCGTCTCCACCATCGACAGCGTGCTGCGCGCCAACGGCCGGCACATGATCGCCGCCAATGGCTGCGGCATCGGCTCGACCCGCCAGCTCGACCTCGACGGCATCGAGTTCCTCATCGGGCGCGACTGCGACGGCCTGATCGTCGCCTCCAACCGCCTGCACGACGACGACCTGGAGCGGCTGATCGAGCGCATGCCGACGCTGGTGGTCGTCAACCGCCGTCTGGCCGAACACCACGACAACGCTTTCTGCGCCGACCACCAGGCCGGGGGGCGGCTGGCCGCCCGCGCCCTGCTCGCCCGCGGCCACCGCTGCATCGCCACCGTCCGCGGCCCGCGCGACACCCCAGACAACGAGGCGCGCCTGAACGGCTTCAGCGACGAGCTGGCCCGCCACGGCGTGTCGGTGCGGCCCGAGCACAGCGTCGATGGCGACTTCGACCTCGCCAGCGGAGCCGCCGCCGCCCGACAACTGCTGGCCGGCGCCACGGGTGGGCGCCCGGCCTTCACCGCCGTGTTCGTCGCCAACGACCTCATGGCCCTGTCCGTCATCAGCCGCCTCACGCAGGCGGGGTTGCGGGTGCCGGAAGACGTGTCCGTGCTCGGCTACGACGACGCCGAGTTCGCGCCCTTCACCTCGCCGCCCCTGACCACCATCCGCATCCCCACCGCCGACGTGACCATCAGCGCCAGCCGGCAAGCCCTCAACCTCTGCTATGGCCTGGACTGGCCGGTGGCGCACGATTTCCCCCCGGAAATCGTCTGGCGCCAGTCGGTCGGTCCCGGCCCCCATCCAGCCCTGTCGGACCTCCCATGACCACTGCCACCCCTGCCCTGCCGACCCCCATCGGCATCATCGGCTGCGGAAACATCTTCCCGGCCTACCTGAAGACGCTGGCCCGTTGCCGCCGCATCCGCATCGTCGCCATCGCGGACGCCAACGCCGAACTCGCCGCCAGCCGCGCCGCCGAACACGGCTTGACCACGCTGTCCATCGCCGACCTGCTCGCCAGCGAGGCGCAGATCATCCTCAACCTCACGCCTCCGCAGGCGCACCACGCCGTCGGGATGCAGGTACTGAACGCCGGCAAGCACTTCTTCACCGAGAAACCGCTGGCCGCCACGTTCGAGCAGGGACAGGAACTGGTGAAACTGGCGCGCGCCAAGGGCCTGCGCGTCGGTTGCGCACCGGACACCTTCCTCGGCGCGGCGGGCCAGACGCTGCGGGCGCTGGTCGATGGCGGCACGGTCGGCCAGATCCGCCACGGCACCGCGCAGTTCATGAACCACGGCCCCGACCACTGGCACCCCAACCCGGCGTTCTTCTACCAGCCCGGCGGTGGGCCGCTGCACGATGTCGGCGTCTATTACCTGACGCACCTCGTGAACCACTTCGGCCCGGTCGCCAAGCTGCGCTCCACCTCGCACGTCACGCACACCGAGCGCCGCGTGCCGTTCGGGCCACGCGAGGGCGAAGTGCTGCCGGTGGGCGTGCCGACGCATGTGGTCACGCAGCTCGATTTCGCCAGCGGCCCGCAGATCGTGCTGACCTCCAGCTTCGATGTCTGGGCACACACGCACACGCCGATGGAACTCTACGGCGACGACGGCACGCTGCTCGGCGCCGACCCGAACCAGTTCGGCGGCACGGTGAAGCACAACCGCCAGACCGGCGCGTTCGAACGGGCGGCGGGTGGCCGGCCCTACGCCACCAACAGCCGGGGCATCGGCCTGATCGACATGGCGCTCGCCATCCAGGAAGACCGCCCGCACCGCTGCAGCGCGGAGATGGCGCTGCATGTGCTGGAGGTGATGGACCGGGCGCTCGACGCTGGCCGCACCGGGCGCAGCGTCACGCTCAAGACCCGCTGCGAGCGGCCGGCACCGCTGACCAGCAAACTGTTCTGATTGTTCTGAACCTTCCGCATTCAGGAGTCCCCCATGAAACTCTCCGTCCAGCTCTACTCCCTGCGCGAAGCCGGTGACCTCGACACCCAGCTCGCGATGGCCCGCGCCGCTGGCTTCAAGTGGGTCGAATCCGTCGCCAGCCACGGCCTGCCCGCGGACGAGTTCGCCGCCAAGGTCGCCGCGCACGGCCTGCGCGTGTCGTCGATGCACGTCAGCCTCGCGATGGTCGAACACGATTTGCAGACCGTCATCGACACCTGCCACGCCACCGACTGCCGGCTGGCGATCATGCCGTGGCTGCCCATGGGCGAGCGGCCCGCCACCGCCATCGGCTGGCAGGCGCTAGGCGCCCGGCTCGCCAAGGTGGGCGACAAGCTCAATGCCGAAGGGCTGCGGCTGGCGTACCACAACCACGAGTTCGAGTTCCTGCACTACAGCGGCCGCACCGCGCTGGAATGGATCTTCAGCACCGCCAACGCCAAGCAGCTCGGCTGGGAAGCGGACCTGGGCTGGGTGGCCCGCGCCGGGCTGGACCCGATGGCCACGGTGATGCCCCACGCCCATCGCCTCGTCTCCATCCACACCAAGGACATCGCTCCACCCGGCACCGCCGCTGACGAGGACGGCTGGTGCGCGCTGGGCCAGGGCATCGTGCCGTGGGCAGCACTGCTCGCCGACCTGCAGCAGCGGGTCAGCCTGTTCGTGCTCGAACACGACAAGCCGAAGGACCACGCCGCGATGCTGAAGACCAGCTTCGACTTCATGCACCAGCACCTGATCGCCAACTGAGCCGGGGCACGCCATGACCACCACCACCTCCCCGATCCGCGGCCCCGGCGTCTTCCTGGCGCAGTTCGCGGGCGACGCGGCGCCGTACAACTCACTCGACGGCCTCGCCGGCTGGGCGGCAGGCCACGGCTACGCGGGCGTGCAGATCCCGAGCTGGGACACGCGGCTGATGGACCTCGCACTGGCCGCCGAGAGCCAGACCTACTGCGATGACCTGCGCGGCCGGCTGGCGGCGCATGGCGTGCAGATCACCGAGCTTTCGACGCACCTGCAAGGCCAGCTCGTCGCCGTACACCCCGCCTACGACGCGCCGATGGACGCCTTCGCACCCGAAGCGGTGCGCGGCAAGTACGCCGAACGCACCGAATGGGCGAAGCAGCAACTGCACTTCGCCGCCAAGGCATCGCAGCGCCTTGGCCTGACTGCGCACGCCACGTTCAGCGGCGCGCTCGCGTGGCCCTACCTCTACCCGTGGCCGCAGCGGCCGGCCGGGCTGATCGAGGCGGCGTTCGACGAACTCGCGGCGCGCTGGCGGCCGATCCTCGATGCGTTCGACGAAGCCGGCGTCGATGTCTGCTACGAGGTCCATCCCGGCGAAGACCTCTGCGACGGGGCGAGCTACGAGATGTTCCTGGAGCGCGTGGGGAACCACCCGCGGGCGAACCTGTTGTACGACCCGAGCCACTTCGTGCTGCAGCAGCTCGACTACCTCGCCTACATCGACTGCTACCACGAGCGCATCAAGGCGTTCCACGTCAAGGACGCCGAGTTCCGCCCGACCGGCCGACTCGGGGTCTACGGCGGCTTCCAGGCATGGAAGGACCGCGCCGGCCGCTTCCGCTCGCTCGGCGACGGGCAGGTGGATTTCCGCGCCATCTTCAGCAAGCTGACGCAGTACGGTTACACCGGCTGGGCGGTGCTGGAGTGGGAATGCTGCATCAAGCATCCCGAGCAAGGGGCCGCCGAGGGGGCGCCGTTCATCCGCGATCACCTGATCCGCGTGGCCGAACGGGCCTTCGACGACTTCGCGGCGAGCACCACCGACGACGCCACCAACCGCAGGATGCTCGGTCTGGAGCCACGGGCATGAACGCGCCGATCTCCGCGCCGCGCCGCCTGCGGCTGGGCATGGTCGGCGGCGGGCAAGGCGCGTTCATCGGCGCCGTCCATCGCATCGCGGCGCGGCTCGACGACGACTGGGAACTGGTCGCGGGTGCGCTGTCGTCCGACCCGGAACGCGCCCGCGCCAGCGGAGCGGAGCTGCGGATCGACCCGGCGCGCTGCTACAGCGATTTCCGCGAGATGGCACGCGCCGAAGCCGCCCGCCGGGCTGACGGCAGCGGCATCGACGCGGTGGCGATCGTCACGCCGAACCACCTGCATTTCCCGGTCGCCTGCGCCTTCATCGAGGCGGGTATTCACGTCATCTGCGACAAGCCGCTGACCACGAACCTCGCCGACGCGCAGCACCTGCAAGCCCTCGTGCGGCAACACGGCGTGCGGCTCGCGTTGACGCACAACTACACCGGCTATCCGCTGATCCGCGCCGCCCGTGCGCTGGTGGCGGCGGGCGAACTGGGCGACGTGCGCATCGTGCAGGTCGAGTATGCGCAAGACTGGCTTGCGCAGCCGCTCGAAGATTCGGGCCAGAAGCAAGCTGCGTGGCGCACCGACCCCGCGCTGGCGGGACCGGCCGGCTGCCTCGGCGACGTGGGCACGCACGCCGCGCAGCTCGCCGAATTCGTCACCGGCCAGTCGCCGCAGCAGCTCAGCGCCGAGCTGACCACCTTCGTGCCCGGCCGGCGTGTCGATGACCATGTGCAGGTGCAACTGCGCTACGCCAGCGGCGCCCGCGGGATGCTCTGGGCCAGCCAGGTGGCGACTGGCGAGGAAAACCACCTGCGCCTGCGCGTCTACGGCACGAAGGCCGCGCTGCACTGGGACCAGGAATCGCCCAACGAGCTGACGTGGCATCCGGCCGGCCAGCCCGCGCAGCGCCTGACCCGCGGCATGGCGTCGCTGCCCGCCGTCGCCGCCGCCGCGACCCGCACGCCGGGCGGCCACCCCGAGGGTTATCTCGAAGCCTTCGCCCAGCTTTACCGCGACTTCGCCAGCGACCTGCGCGACCTCGCCCGCCCGGCCAGCGTGCCCGGCGTGGACGACGGCGTGCGCAGCCTCGCGTTTGTGGAAACGGTCCTCGCCAGCGCCTCGCGTGACGGCGCGTGGACCGACCTGCCATTCGACCCTTCCTGACTTCCTGATCCGGACACCCTTTCCATGACCACCCCCAACATCCCCGCCCTGCTCGACGCCCTGACGCTGGAAGAGCAAGTCAGCCTGCTCACCGGCGCCGACTTCTGGTGTACGGTCGCCATCCAGCGGCTGGGCATCCCCGCCATCAAGGTCACTGACGGCCCGAACGGCGCCCGCGGCGGCATCTTCAACGGCGGCCCGCAGACCGCGTGTTTCCCCGCCGCCATCGCGCTCGGCGCCACCTGGAACCCCGCGCTGATCGCCGAAGCCGGCCACGCGCTGGCGGACGAGGCCAAGCTCAAGGGCGCCACCGTGCTGCTCGCGCCGACCGTCAACCTGCACCGCTCGACGCTCAACGGCCGCAACTTCGAGTGCTACTCGGAAGACCCGTACCTGACCGGCGAGATCGCCTGCGGCTACATCCGCGGTCTGCAGGACAACGGCGTGGCCGCGACGATCAAGCACTTCGTCTGCAACGACAGCGAGGTGGAGCGCATGTCGATCGACTCCGTGGTCGATGAGCGGACGATGCGCGAGCTGTACCTGGTGCCGTTCGAGAAAGCCGTCAAGGAAGCGAACGTGCTGGCCGTGATGACCTCGTACAACCGCATCAACGGCGACTTCGCGGGCGACAACGCACCGCTGGTGCGCGACATCCTGCGTGGCCAGTGGGGCTTCGACGGGCTGGTGATGTCGGACTGGTTCGCCGAGCACGACACGCACAAATCCGCCACCGCCGGCATGGACCTGGAGATGCCCGGCACGACCCGCCACCGGGGCGAGGCGCTGGTGCAGGCGGTGCGCGACGGTCGCGTGTCGGCCGATGACGTGCGGGCCTGCGCGGGGCGGGTGCTGCAACTGGTCGAGCGGGTCGGCGGCTTCGCGTCGCCGGGCATCCCGGACGAGCGTTCCGAGGATTCGCCCGAGCGCCGCGCCCTGATCCGCCGCCTCGGCGCGGAAGGGTCGGTGCTGCTGAAGAACGACGGCGCGCTGCTGCCACTGGGAGAAAACGCCGGATCGGCCCGCACGATCGCGCTGATCGGCCCGAACGTGGACACCGCGCAGATCATGGGCGGCGGCAGTGCCAACGTGAACGCGCTGCACCGCATCACGCCGCACCAAGGGCTGGCCGCGCAGACCGACGCCGCGCTGGTCTGCACGCCCGGCGCGGACAACTACCGCTGGGTGCCGGTGCTGAACCAGCCGATGGCGGTGGCGTTCTACACCTCGACCGACCTGAGCGGCGAGCCGGCGGTGCAGGCCGTCTACCCGAGCAGCGAAAAGCTCTGGGGCGGCGCGGTGGAGGACGGCATCGACCCGCTGCACTTCTCGGCGCGGGCCACGCTGACCTTCGTGCCGCCGGCCGATGGCGATTACCAGGTCTCGATCACCAGCGCGGGCCTGAGCCGCGTGCTGTTCGATGGCGTGCAGGTCGTCGAGGCGTGGGAAAGCTGGGCGCCAGGCGACACCTACTTCACCTTCGGCTGCACCGAGCGCGTGGTCAGCCACCGTCTGCGGGCGGGCGTGCCGGTGGCGATCACGGTCGAGTATTCGTCGCCGACGAGTGTGCCGGTGTCGTTCAAGGCGCTGCGGCTGGGCGTACACCTGCCGCGGGGCGAGGCCGATCTGGCGGCAGCCGAAGCCGCGGCGCGTCAGGCGGACGTGGCGGTGGTCTTCATCGGCCTGAACGCCGAGTGGGACTGCGAGGGCCTGGACCGCCCCGACATGGCGCTGCCGCACCAGCAGAACGCGCTGGTCGAGCGCGTCGTCGCCGCGAACCCGAACACCATCGTCGTGCTGCAGACCGGGGCGCCGGTCGAGCTGCCGTGGCTCGACAAGGTGCCGGCGGTGCTGCAGGCGTGGTATCCGGGCCAGGAGTGCGGCCACGCGATCGCCGACGTGCTGACGGGCCGCGCCGCGCCGGGCGGGCGGCTGCCGCAGACGTGGCCGAAGCGGCTCGCCGATGTCATCACCTCGAACGGCGATCCGCTGCGCTACCCCGGCGTGGATGGGCGCGTGGTCTATGACGAGGGCGTGTTCATTGGCTACCGGCACCACGACACGCACGGCGTCGCGCCGATGTTCCCGTTCGGGCATGGGCTGTCGTACACGTCGTTTGCCTGGGGCGAGGTGCGCGTCGATCGCACGGAGATGGCGTCGGGTGGCCACGTCACGGTCTCGGTGGACGTCACCAACACGGGCACGCGGGCAGGCGCCGAGGTCGTGCAGCTCTATGTCAGCGATCCGGTCAGCGGTGTGGACCGGCCGGCACAGGAACTCAAGGGATTTGCCAAGCTCGCGCTGCAGCCGGGTGAAACCGGGACCGCGACGATCACGCTCGGGATGCGGGCGTTCGCGTGGTTCGACACGGCGCGTGGCGGCTGGGTGGCCGAGGCGGGGGCGTTCGGGCTGCGGGTCGGTGCGTCGTCGCGGGACATCCGGGGTGAGGTCGGGGTGACGCTGGCGGGCGAGTGGTTCGTGGCGGCCTGAGGGTGGCCGCGCGGGTCCAGGCCCGTGACAATCCCCCCATGACGCCCACCACGACCATCGCCCCCTACCTCAAGACCATCGGCCGCGGCAAGGACGGCGCCCGTGCGCTGGACCGCGCCCAGGCGCTCGACCTGATGACCCGCATCCTCGGCGGCCGTGTCAGCGACCTCGAACTCGGCGGCTTCGCGCTGGCGATGCGGATCAAGGGGGAGTCGGCAGACGAACTCTCGGCCTTCGTCGAAGCGGCGATGGCGCACACGCTGCCGCTGGTGGCACCAGGGCCGATGCCCGCCGTGCTGCTGCCCTCGTACAACGGCGCGCGCAAGCTGCCGAACTTCACGCCGCTGCTGGCGCTGCTGCTGGCGCGTGAGGGCGTGCCGGTGCTGGTACACGGCCCGACCGACGACCCTGGCCGCGTCACCAGCGCAGCCATCTTCACCGCGCTCGGCCTGCCCCCCGCCGCCGATGCCGCCCAAGCCGCGGCGCAGTGGGCGGGCGGCGCGCCGGTGTTCCTGTCGCTCGACACGCTGAACCGCCCGCTCGCGCAGTTGCTGGCGCTGCGCCGCGTGCTCGGCCTGCGCAACAGCGGACACACCATCGCCAAGCTGCTGCCGGCCTTGCCCGGCGCGCTGCGGGTCGTCAACCACACGCACCCGGAGTACGCGGTGAGCCTGTCGCAGTACCTGCGCGACAGTGGCGCCGACGCGGTGCTGATGCGCGGCACGGAAGGCGAGCCGGTGGCCGATGCGCGCCGGCAGCCGCGGCTCGATGTCTACCGCGCCGGCGTGCTGGACACCGAGCACTCGGTGGCACCACAAGAGGGTGTGCTGGTGGCATTGCCCGTGCTGCCCGCCGCGATCGATGCCGAGACCACCGCCGCGCACATCCGTGCCGTGCTGGACGGCCGGATCGCGCTGCCTGCGCCCATTGCGCGGCAGGTGCAGTGCCTGCGGGACGCGCTGCCGCGTTGAAGCAGCAGCCAAAGCAGCAGCGGGTGTCCGGTCAGCGCAGCGGCCGGGTCAGCGGGTGGACGTTGCCCGCCGGGCGCTCGGTGCGCAGGTCGTAGCTCTCGGTGCCCGATTCGCGCACGATGCGGCCCTCCTGCGCGACCACCACATCGGTGCCGGTCAGGAACGCGATCTGGCGCGCCACTTCCGCAGCCCGCTTGAGCGCCGCGTAGGCGCCCAGCACCTCGGGTGCGATGTAGTTCTGGTTCAAGGTGCCGTTCTTCATGCTCATGCGCCGCTCCAGTCCACCAGTTTCGGGACCGGACCCGCATTGTCGAAATGCACCCAGAGGTCCACCAGGTCCTTGTAGACCGCGTGGAAGTTGTGCAGCCCGGCCTCGTAGCGGCGCCGCACGACATCGCTGGTCATGCGCAACCCGCCCTGGCGCGCCCGCTCGTTGATCCGGTGCTGCGACATCTCGCAGGACGGCAGCGACAGGAACACCATCTGCACCACATAGCCCTTGGCGCGCCAGTCGGGGATCAGGCTGGCGTAGTCGCGGCTGCGCAGCGAGGTCTCGAAGCCGAAGGTTTCGCGCAGCCGCAGCATGTCCTGGATGGTCATCTGCATCAGCTTGCTCGCCCGCATCGCCATCCGCTCGGGCGCGAAAGGCGACAGACCATGGGCGATCAGATCGGCGTCGATGAAGTTCTTGCAGGCCGCTTCCTGGGGCAGGTATTCCTTGGCAAACGTGGTTTTTCCTGCGCCTGGGGGGCCGGCAATGATGTGGATGCGGGGCATGTCCGGTTCGCTTCCGGTCAGTGATTTGCAACGATTATGTAACTTTTCGTGACTTTTACCCCTTGCTATTCTGAAGAAGAACTGAAATCAGGGCGAAAAAAAGCCCCGCTCGAATGGGCGGGGCGGTGGTCCGGAATCGCCACCCGAAGGCAGCAGATCCCGAATATTCGGACGGTCAACCCGTGACCAGATCCTTGATCTGCATCAGCGCAGCCGGGTCTTCCATCGTCGTCAGATCGCCGGCATCACGTCCTTCGCAGACGGCCTGGATCGCGCGGCGCAGCACCTTGCCCGAGCGCGTCTTGGGCAGCACGGTCACGAAGCGCACGCGGGCCGGGCGGGCCACGGCACCGAGCTGGGCATCGACGACCTTGAAGATCTCGGCTTCCAGCTTGCGCTCCTCTTCGGCGGTCGTGACGCGGCTGGCGTCCTTGACCACCACGAAGGCCATCGCCACCTGGCCCTTGAGCTGGTCGGCCACGCCCACCACCGCGACTTCGGCGACGTTCGGGTGGCTGGAGATGCTCTCCTCGATCTCGCGGGTGCCCAGGCGGTGGCCGGCGACGTTGATCACGTCGTCGGTGCGGCCGAGGATGAAGTAGTAGCCGTCCGCGTCGCGCACGCCCCAGTCGAAGGTGCTGTACATCTGCCGGCCGGGGATGCTGGTCCAGTAGGTGCTGACGAACCGCTTGTCGTCACCCCACACGGTCTGCAGGCAACCCGGCGGCAGCGGGCCTTCGACGGCCACGACGCCCTTCTTGTTCGCCTCGGTGATGGTCTCGCCGGTCGCCTCGTCGATCAGCTTCACGTCGTAGCCGTAGACTGCCTTGCCCGGCGAACCGAAGCGACTCGGTGCCGCTTCGACGCCGTTGCAGACCGCCATGATCGGCCAGCCGGTTTCGGTCTGCCAGTAGTTGTCCACGATCGGCTTGCCCAGGGCTTCGGCGATCCACTTGGCGGTGGGTTCGTCGAGCGGCTCGCCGGCCAGGAACAGCGCCTTCAGGCTGGAGAGGTCGTACTTGGTCAGGAAGGCCGGGTCTTGCTTCTTCAGCACGCGCACGGCGGTCGGCGCCGAGAACATCACCGTGACCTTGTACTTCTCGACCAGGCTCCACCAGATGCCAGCGTCGGGGCGGATCGGCAAGCCCTCGTACATGATCGTCGCCATGCCGCCGATCAGCGGGCCGTAGATGATGTAGCTGTGGCCGACGACCCAGCCGATGTCGCTGGTGGAGAAGTAGGTCTCGCCCGGCTCGCCCATGTAGATGTGCTTCATCGACGCGGCGAGTGCCACCGTGTAGCCGGCGGTGTCGCGCTGCACGCCCTTGGGCTTGCCGGTGGTGCCGGACGTGTACAGGATGTAGGACGGGTGATCGGAGGCGACCCACTCGCAGGGCACGTCGGCGTCCATGCACTGCGTGCGCAACGTCGCGTAGTCCACGTCGCGGCCTTCGACCTTGGCGTAAGGCGCCAGACCCCGATCGACCATCACGACAGCGGCCGGCTTGCTGGTGGCGAGGCTGATGGCTTCGTCGAGCAGGTGCTTGTACGGCACGCTCTTGCCGCCGCGCATGCCGGCGTCGGCGCTGACGATCACCTTCGGCTGTGCGTCGTCGATGCGGCTGGCGAGGCTGTGGCTGGCGAAACCGCCGAACACCACCGAGTGGATCGCCCCGATGCGCACGCAGGCCAGCATCGCGAACGCCGCCTCCGGGATCATCGGCATGTAGATCAGCACGCGGTCGCCCTTGACGACACCCTGGCTCTGCAGGATCGCGGCCATGCGCTGCACTTCGGCGTGCAGTTCGCGGAAGCTGTAGGTCTTCTCGGTGTTGGTCTCGGTCGAGACGAAGATCAGCGCGTTCTGGTCGGCGCGGTCTTTCAGGTGGCGATCGACCGCGTTGTGGCACAGGTTGGTCTGGCCGCCAGCGAACCAGTTGGCGAACGGCGGGTTGCTGTAGTCGCAGACCTGCGTGAACGGCTGGTGCCAGTCGATCAGGGCGGCCTGTTCGCCCCAGAAACCCTCGCGGTCTTCGATGGAGCGGCGGTGGAATTCGGCGTAATCGGTATGGGCGGTCATGGGCTGTCTCCGGGGACTTCTCGGGGTCGGGTGAATTCTTAATTCAAAATCACGCGGCTGACAGGGGACTGTCACCCCCTGCCCAACACGCGTTTCGACCGTCAGCCGAGTGCGGCGATCACCTCGGCCGGCGCCTGCACCAGCTCGATCAGCACGCCCTCGCCGCCGATCGGGAACTCGTCGCTCGCCTTCGGGTGGATGAAGCAGATGTCGAAACCTGCAGCGCCCTTGCGGATGCCCCCCGGCGCGAAGCGCACGCCGTTGGCCGTCATCCACTCGACCGCCAGCGGCAGGTTGTCCACCCACAGGCCGACATGGTTGAGCGGCGTGGTGTGGACGGCGGGTTTCTTGTCGATGTCCAGCGGCTGCATCAGATCGACCTCGATCGCGGTCGGGCCGTCACCAAGGGCGCAGATGTCCTCGTCCACGTTCTCGCGCTCGCTCACGAAGGTGCTCTTGACCGACAGGCCGAAGATGTCCACCCAGAGGGATTTCAGGCGCTGCTTGTCAGGGCCACCGATGGCGATCTGCTGGAGGCCGAGGATCTTGAAGGGTTTGGGGGTGCTCATGTGGTGGCGTTCCGTGCGTGGACTGGCAGGTTGACTGACTCCGGAGGCCCACTCCCGACCTCCCCCCGCTGGGGGGAGGAGTTCAGGCGTAGCGTTTCCAGGCGCTCGATGGCTGGGCTTTGGTAGCCGACTGCCGGGTCTTGCTCCCTCCACCAGCGGGGGAGGGTTGGGGTGGGGGCTGGGTTCGCGCCAACTTTCCATCAATGCTTGACGCAACACCAGCCAGAAAATCTCAAGCTTCCGTAGCGCCAGAACCGGGCCGGCCATCCGGAGACGCTTGCGGATCATTGGGCGAGGCGTTCACAAGTGGCAGCGGCACTATTTCGATGTGATCGCCAACCAATCGGACATCTACGCGCTGACCAGGTACCAAACCCAGTGCGCGCCGAATTTCCCTGGGGATGACGATCTGGAACCGGGAAGAGATGGTGACACTTGCCATAATAAATAACTCTCCAAATAATCAAGTCAGCGACGTGGCGATGCCAGGGAAATTCTTTTCCATCCAAACCTGAAACCGTTCCGATCCACGAATTGAATTCAAATCCGGGTCGCTGACCCAGTGATCTGCCAGAGTACCAGCATTGATGCACGCATCTAGCTCAGAAATAGCCAGCTCTGACTTCCCCTGTAGACTGTAAACGCACGCCAAGTTATACGCAACGATCGCATGAGCCTGAATATTTATCGCCTTCTGTTCTTCAAGAATAGAAGCAGCACGCGACAACACAGCAAGAGCTTCGGACAGATCAGCTCCGACAAGTGCATGATATTCTTTAACTAATGCAGAACCCAAGTTGTTGGCCGCGTCGTGGTCATCCGATTTCAGGCTCAGCGCCAGCGCGTACTTTTCTCCCACCTTCGCCCACAGCGCCCTCGCCGCTGGCAAATCTGCATCCTTGATCGCCTCGGCTTCCTTAGTCAAGGCGGTGCCCCAGTTGTTGGCCGCTTTGTGGTCATCCACTTTCAGGCTCAGCGCCAGCGCGTACTTCTCCCCCGCCTTCGCCCACAGTCCTCTCGCCGCTGGCAAGTCTGCGTCCTTGATCGCCTCGGCTTCCTTACTCAAGGCAACGCCCCAGTTGTTGGCCGCTTCGTGAGCATCCACTTTCAGGCTTAGCGCCAGGGCGTACTTCTCTCCCGCCTTCGCCCACAGTGCTCTCGCCGCTGGCAAGTCTGAGTCCTTGATGGCATCGGCTTCCTTACTCAAGGAGAAGCCCCAGTTGTTGGCCGCTTTGTGCCTGTCCGCCTTCAAGCTCAGCGCCAGCGCGTACTTCTCCCCCGCCTTCGTCCACAGCCCTCTCGCCGCTGGCAAGTCTGCGTCCTTGATCGCCTCGGCTTCATTATCCAAGACGTTGCCCCAGTTGTAGGCCGCTGCGTGCTTATCCGCATTCAGACTCAGCGCCAGCGAGTACCTCTCTCCCGCCTTTCCCCACAGTGCTCTCGCATGATCGAGATCTTTTGCACATGATTTGCTGGCGCGATCAGCAAATAAGTTTCCGTCATCTATGTAAGCCCAAGCAGCCAAATCGATCGCATCCGAATTTGGTTCGGGTAGCTGCTTGAACCATTTGATAACTCTGTCTGGCTGCCCAGAAAGCAACCACCCCTCTACCTTTGATATATCTTGCTGATCTCCAGACTCTTCAGCCTTTGCGGCAGTATTCAACTGTGCAAAGAGACGATCACGCAAACCAACAGCTACTGGCCCACCCGTCTCAAATCGCACAGGATCTACCAGATTCTTAAGATATTCAAATGGCCGAACTAGAAAATCAGGAGGAAAACACTCCAAATTGCTTGCCAAATCAGTTAAGCAAACATCAGCATCTTGACCACCAACATAAAAAGCGTGCCTGCCACGTTGAAATATTCCACTCTGAGCTTGACGCTCGGATGGCTGCTCAGTAAGCCCAAGCCAATAAAGATCACCATCAAAACATGATTGACTTGCCAACACATCCAACAGTGGATCCGCTTCCCCGCTGTAGCCAACTACCAGCCATACACGGCTTACTCCAGTATTTTCAACAATACGAGACAGCTTCCCCCTATGGGCATCCAGCTCATCTGCGCCATTGAGCATTGAAAATCCAGTATGCTGCCCATTCAAAAAAAATATAGAGTATGGCGCGATACGACGAGGCTTAAACTGATCACTCCCTGCCAAATCATAGATCGCTGGAAAGAAATTCACCATTGCACAAGCTTTTACTAGCAATGGATCAAAATTGACCGTCAAAACTCGATCAATTTTATCGTGAGCAAACAATTGCGCCAGAGCAAGATGGGCCCAGTTGAGTTGCGCAGATTTAATATGCTTCAGCAGCAATTTTTCACGCTCTCTGGGGGATAACTGATCCATCAGTCCGTTGTAGTCCGGCGTTTTTCCACCTTCAGATGCGCGCCTGAATGCCTCGGGGTAACTTTTGCGAACTTCCTGAATCAACTCCCCAGCCAATGGTATGCCGGCGCTCTTTGAACAGCCGGCACCCATCAGAACCACACATTCGCCATCCGCCTGCCGTAAAGATGCTGCAACATCACGCAGCGTTCTGGTCTCTACACGATTCATACGGCATCTTTCCGACAAGAATGGCGATTCAAAATCTTACTCGAACCGCAAGATCGGCTGGTCCACGCTCAGGCTCTCGCCCTTCTTCGCGAGGATCTCGGCGACCACGCAGTCCTGCGCGGCGACGAGGATGTTCTCCATCTTCATCGCCTCGATCACCGCCAGCTTCTCCCCGGCCTGCACCTTCTGGCCGACCACCACCGGCACGTCCGCCAGCAGCCCTGGCATCGGCGACAGCAGCGACTTGCTGGTGTCGGGCGGCGCCTTGTAGGGCATCAGCTTCATCATCTGCGCCGCACGCGGGTTGAGCACCAGGGCGTCGATCTGCGTGCCGTTGTGGGCGACGCGGATGGCGAGCGGGTTCTTGTTCGAGCCGCGCTCGACCTGCGCGGTGAACGGCACGCCGTTGCACACGCCGGTCATCAGCAGGTCGCCGAGCTTGGTGTGGCTGCGGATCGCGTAGGTGCGGTCGCCGATCAGCACGTTGGCGGTGGCGGCCGGGGCGTCGTAGCCGCTGACCTGGACCTCGTGGTAAACGTGCTGGCCCAGCGCACCGAGCACGGCCACGACCAGATCCGGCGCGGTCTTGGCGCCGTGGCCGGGCAACTGGCCACTGATGCCGGCGGCACGCTCGCGGGCCTTGCGGCGCACGAAGGCGGCGAGCGCCACCAGGAACAGCGGGTCGTCGTGCGGCACGTCCTCGGCCTTGAAGCCGTGGCTGTAGTGCTCGGCGATGAAGCCGGTGTTGAAGTCGCCCGTGACGAACTTCGGGTGCGCCAGCAGCGCGGCCTGGAACGGGATGTTCGAGCTGATGCCGCGGATCACGAAGCCGTTGAGGGCCTCGCGCATCTTGGCGATCGCCTCGTTGCGGTCACGGCCGTGAACGATCAGCTTGGCGATCATCGAGTCGTAGAACATCGGGATCTCGCCGCCCTCGTAGACACCGGTGTCCACGCGCACGCCGCCGAAGTGGCCCTTCTCGTAGGCCGCGCCTTGCAGCGTCTCGGTCCCTTGCACCAGCTCCGCAGCCGGCGGCGCGTAACGCACCAGCCGGCCCGTCGAGGGCAGGAAGTTGCGGAACGGATCTTCCGCATTGATCCGGCACTCGATCGCCCAGCCTTCGCGCTTGACGTCGGCCTGCGTGAACGCGAGCTGCTCGCCCGCGGCGACGCGGATCATCTGCTCGACCAGGTCCAGCCCGGTGATGCACTCGGTGACGGGGTGCTCGACCTGCAGGCGGGTGTTCATCTCCAGGAAATAGAAGTCCTGGTCCTTGCCGACGACGAACTCGACCGTACCCGCCGACTGGTAGTTCACCGCCTTGGCCAGTGCCACCGCTTGCTCGCCCATCGCCTTGCGGGTGGCGTCGCTGATGAACGGCGACGGCGCTTCCTCGATGACCTTCTGGTGACGGCGCTGGATCGAGCACTCGCGCTCGTTGAGGTACAGCACGTTGCCGTGGCTGTCGCCGAGCACCTGGATCTCGATGTGGCGCGGCTCCAGCACGTACTTCTCGATGAAGACGCGGTCGTCGCCGAAGCTGTTGCGCGCTTCGTTGCGGCACGACGCGAAGCCCTCGAATGCTTCCTTGTCGTTGAACGCGACGCGCAGGCCCTTGCCGCCGCCGCCCGCCGACGCCTTGATCATCACCGGGTAGCCGATGCCCTTGGCGATCTCGACCGCCTGCTCGGGCGTGTCGATGGCGTTGTTGTAGCCGGGGATGGTGTTGACCTGGGCTTCCAGCGCGAGCTTCTTCGAGGCGATCTTGTCGCCCATCGCGGCGATCGAGTAGTGCTTCGGGCCGATGAAGGCAATGCCCTCTTCTTCGAGCCGCTGGGCGAACGCCGCGTTCTCGGACAGGAAGCCGTAGCCGGGATGGACGGCCTGCGCCCCCGTGGCCTTGCACGCGGCGATGATCTTGTCGGCGACGAGGTAGGAC
>NZ_JAAFKF010000031.1 GCF_013299175.1 Sphaerotilus sp. | reverse complement strand
TGCTGCAGAACTTCAAGGGCACCGTGTTCCTGGTCAGCCACGACCGGCGCTTCCTCGACGCGGTGGTGACGAGCACCATCGTCAGCGAAGGCGACGGCCACTGGCGCGAGTACGAAGGCAGCGTCGAGGACTGGATCCTGCAGTCGCAGCGGGCCGCTGCGATGGCCGCCAAGGCCGCCCGCAATGCACCCGCACCGACGCCAGCCAAGGCCGTGGTCCCTGCTGCAGCCGCCCCCGTGGCCGCACCCGCCGTCGCCAAGCGCAAGCTGAGCTACAAGGAACAGCGCGAGCTGGATGCGCTGCCCGCCCAGATCGCCGCGCTCGAAGCGGAGCAGGCGGCGCTGAACGAGGCGCTCGCGGGCACCGCGCTGTACGCGGGTCCGGCCGACAAGGTGGCCGCGGCGCACGCGCGCCATGCCGTGATCGACGACGCGCTGCTGGCGCTGATGGAGCGGTGGGAGACGCTGGGCGGGTGAGCCGGGCTGGTGTGCCGCTGTGGCTCAGTGCGCAGCGAGCAGGATCTTCACGTCCGCCGCCAGATCGGCCGGCGGCGTGGCGTGGCGCACATAGAGCCGCACCTTGCCCTGCGGGTCGAAGACGAAGGACGCCGCCGTGTGGTCCACGGTGTAGCTGGTCTCGGTCTTGCCCGGCACCTCGCGGAAGAAGACCTTGAACTCCTTGGCGGCGGCGGTGACGGCTTCCGGTGAGCCGCGCAGCGCGATCCAGTTCGGGTTGAACGCACCGACGTAGGACTTGAGCAGCGTCGCCGTGTCGCGCTTCGGATCGACGGTGACGAAGACGCCGACCAGCTTGTCGCCGTCCGGCCCGAGCAGGCGCTGGGTTTCGGCGAGGTTGGTCAGCGTGGTGGGGCACACGTCCGGGCACTGGGTGTAGCCGAAGAAGACGACGGCGACCTTGCCCTTCAGGCTGGAGAGCTGGAAGGGCTGGCCATTGGCGTCGGTCAGCGCGAGCTGGCGGGCGTAGTCGGCACCGGTGAGGTCGAGCGACTTGAAGCTCGGGGGCGGGGCCGCCTTGTCGCAACCGGTCAGCAGCGCGCCCAGGCTGGTCAGGCCGGCAGCGCAGACCGCACTCAGGATCCGTCGTCGGGTGGGTGTGCTCATGACAGCCAGGGCCTCAGGTAGTGGTCGATCAGCAGCGCGGCGAACAGCAGCGACAGGTGCCAGATCGAGAAGCGGAAGGTCTCGCGGGCGAGGGCTTCGGTGTATTCGCGGCGCAGGCGAACGGCGTAGTGGATGAAGCGCCCGCCCAGCACCACGGCCGCGGCCAGGTACAGCCAGCCGCTCATCCCTTGCACGAACGGCAGCAGCGTCGCGGCGAACAGGATGAAGGTGTAGAGCAGGATCTGCAGCCGCGTGAACGCGTTGCCGTGGGTCACAGGCAGCATCGGCAGGCCGGCGCGGGCGTAGTCCTCGGCGCGGTAGAGCGCCAGTGCCCAGAAGTGGGGCGGGGTCCACAGGAAGATGATCAGGAACAGCGCGATCGCCTCCGGGCCGACATCGCCGGTGAGCGCCGCCCAGCCCAGCACCGGCGGCATCGCGCCCGAGGCACCACCGATGACGATGTTCTGCGGCGTCATCGGCTTGAGGATCACGGTGTAGATGACCGCGTAGCCGACGAAAGTGCCGAAGGTCAGCCACGCGGTCAGCGGATTGACCTTGAAGTACAGCAGCGCCATGCCCGCCGAGCACAGCACCGCCGAGAACAGCAGCGCCTGCGACTGGCTCAGGTCGCCGTTGGCGGTGGGGCGCCACGAGGTGCGCTTCATGCGGGCGTCGATCTTCTGCTCGATCAGGCAGTTGAACGCCGCTGCGGCACTCGCCACCAGCCAGATGCCGACGGTGGCGAGCAGCGCGGTGACGACATCGGCCCAGCGCGGCGCACCGGGAATCGCCAGCAGCATGCCGATCGCCGCGCAGAACACGATGAGCTGCACGACCCGCGGCTTGGTCAGCGCGACGTACTGGCGCCAGCGCGACAGGCGTGGCGTGGTCGGGGTGAGGGTGGTGGCGTTCATCGGGACAGGGCTGCGGACGGGGAGTGAGAGGGGGTGTGGGCGGCGCTTCGGCTGTGGGCCAGCAGGGCGGCCAGCAGCGTCACCAGCGCGGCGGCCCCGCCAGTGTGTACCACGGCGGCCAGCAGCGGCCAGCCGAGCACGATGTTGGACAGGCCGGTGAGCGTTTGCAGTGCGGCGATGGCGAACAGGCCGTGGGCGTAGCGGGGGGCGGGCTTGCGCAACGCCGCCGCCAGTAGCAGCAAGGCACTCAGCACGAGGATGGCGCCGAGGCGGTGGACCACATGGATGGCGGTGAGCGCGGCGAAGGGCAGGGCGCTGCCATCGGCCTGCACGCCGAGGCCGCGCTTGAGCGTGAAGCCGGCGTCGAAGTCCATCGCTGGCCACCACTGGCCCTGGCAGGTGGGCACGTCCTGGCAGGCCAGCACGGCGTAGTTGGTGCTGACCCAGCCGCCGAGCGCGACCTGCACGATGACCAGCCCCAGCACCGCCCAGGCCGCCGTGCGCAGCGTTGCGGACAGCGTGGGCGCCTGCGGGGCGTGGCGCTGGGTCTGTACCGCCAGCAATGCGAGCAGGCCGATGCCGCCGAGCAAGTGGCCAGTGACGATGGCCGGGTAGAGCTTCATCGTCACCGTCAGCGCGCCGAACGCCCCTTGCAGGCAGACCCACACGAAGGTGAGCGCCGCCCAGCCGGGCGAGACCAGCCGCGCCTGTGCCGGGTCGCTGCGTGTCAGGCGGCGCACGGCCAGCACGCTCCACACCATCCCCACCGCCAGCAGCAGCCCCACGCCCGAGGCGAGGTAGCGGTGGATCATCTCGATCCACGCCTTGCCGTGGGTGACGGGACCGGTGGGCATCGCGGTCTCGGCCTGCGTGATCGCGTGGACGGCACCGAAGGGGCTGGAATTGCCGTAGCAGCCGGGCCAGTCCGGGCAGCCCAGGCCGGAGTCGGTCAGCCGCGTGAAGGCGCCGAAGAGCACGAGGTCGAAGGTGAGGAACAGCGTCACCAGCGTCAGGGCACGCAGCCGCTGTGCCGTGGTCTCGCCGCGGTGGCGCCACGCCAGCCACACCAGCGGCAGCGTGGCCAGCGCCGCCGCCAGCAGCGCGATCTGCGCCAGCGGGCCGAGGTCGATCAGGTCGGTGGGCTTCATGGCGCTGGGCCGACGATGGCGGGATCGCGGCCCGGTCGGTCCCACGATGCGGAGGCGCGCAGCAGGCGCTCGATGTCGCGCTTGACCTTGGACGGCTCGAAGGCGACCGGGAACCGCATCATCCACACGCCCATCGGATCGACGAGGTAGAGGTGGGCCGACAGTGCCGCGCCCGGTGCCGGCTTGAGCCACGCAGCCACGGCCTCGCGTGGCGCCCGCAGCACGCTGGCTTCGGCCAGGGCGGGCAGCAGGTCAGCGCGCGGTGGCTGCTCCCCGGTGACGAGCCAGACGCGGTCGAGGCGCTCCTTCTCCTTGCCCAGGGTCTCGCGCAGTTGGCGCTGGGCGTAGAGCAGGCCCTCGCAGGTGCTGTCGCACGCGCCATCGGCCACGACCACCAGCAGCCACTGGTCACGCAACCGGCGCGGATCGACGGTCTTGCCCTGCAGATCGGTCAGCGGCAGGGCGCTGGCGGGCGGGATGTCCACCGGCGGTTGTACCAGCACACCGTGCGACGGTTGGCCCGTGGGCTTGATGACGTAGAAGGTGAAGTAGGAGGCCAGCACGGGCGACGCACACGCCAGCAGGATCAGCGCCATCTTGAGCCTGCCCAGGCGCGTGTTCTGCGGCGGCAGCGTGGCGGACGGGGAGGGCAGGCCGTGAACGGAGAGGTTCAGCGGCTGCGCGGCGCTCGGGGCGGCGTTGGGGGAGTCATGCGACATGGGAAGCGGCCTGCCTGCGCGGGCGGATGAGTTGGAACCAGACATACAGCCCCGCGATCAGGGCGCTGAGGGCGAACCACTGGACCGCGTAGCCGTGGTGCTTGTCGATGCCGGCCGACGGCGCGGACCAGTGGCGCAGCAGGCCGTCGTCCGGCGGGCCTTCGGTCTGCAGCAAGGCCACCGGACGCAGGCTCAGGCCGGATTCGCGGGCGGCGGCGGCGAGGTCGAGATTCTGCCGGATGGGACCGGTCTCCAGCCCGCCGAGGTCGAACAGCCGCGACGGGGTGGGGAGGATGCGGGCCACGACGGTGACGGTGTCGGACTCGGGCGTCTGCACCGGCGGCAAGTCTTCGCGCCGCAGGGCGTTGCGGTGTGCCCAGCCGCGCTCGACCAGGACGGCGGTGCCATCGGCCAGTTGCAGCGGCGTCACGACGTGGAAGCCGACGCGCCCGTCCATCGGCCGGTTGTCGAGGAAGTGCGTGGCGCGCGCCACCCAGCGGCCTTGCAGGCGGATGCGGCGCTGCAGTTGTGCGTCCACTTCGCCGGGCGTGCGCGCGAGGTCGGCGGCGGTCAGCTCGGGCAGTTGGTGGCGCGTGTCGAGCAGGGTCTGCCGGCTGGCCTTCTGCGCGGCGCGGTCGAGCTGCCAGACGCCCAGCCGCGCCGTCCCGGCCACGCCGAGGAGGGCCGCCGCCAGGATCATCCAGCGGTGGTAGCGATGTCGGGACAGGCGCATGGGATGTGGGGCCGACGCAAGCGCCGCAGTAGGGGAGTGGAATAATCCAGCCGCATGAAAACCATCATCGTGCTGGCGTTTGTCGCCATTCTGGCCGCCCTGGCTTCGGCCGGGATCTTCATGGTCAAGCGTGGCCCTGCAGGTACGCCAACGCCCAAGGGAAGAATGGCCCGTGCCCTGGCGATCCGGGTGGGCGTGTCGGTCAGCGTGTTCCTGTTCGTGCTGCTGAGCTACTGGATGGGCTGGATCGAGCCGACGGGGATTCCGGTCGGGCGTTGACCGTTGGCCGTTGAACAACACAACAAAAAGAGCGCCTGGGCGCTCTTTTTTATACCTGACTGTACCTGGTCATGCCGGGCAGGAAGGGGTCACATCCAGTAAACGATGAAGTACAGACCCAGCCAGACCACGTCCACGAAGTGCCAGTACCACGCCGCGCCTTCGAAGCCGAAATGGCGCTCGGGCGTGAAGTGGCCCTTCATCAGGCGGATCGTCATGACCAGCAGCATGACGGTGCCGACGAACACGTGGAAGCCGTGGAAACCGGTCAGCATGAAGAAGGTCGAGCCGTAGACACCCGAGGACAGCTTCAGGTTCAGCTCCGAATAGGCATGTGCGTACTCGTAACCCTGGCAGAACAGGAAGAGCACACCCAGCAGGACGGTGATCCACATCCAGCCGATGGCCTTGGCGCGCTGGTTGGCGATCAGCGCGTGGTGCGCGATCGTCAGCGTGATGCCCGAGGTCAGCAGCAGGCCGGTGTTGATCGTCGGCAGCGGCCACGGCCCCATGGTCTGGAACGGCTCGACGATGCCTGCCGGCGAGGCGGTGGCTCCGGCGACCGAACTCGGCCACACGCCCTTGAAGTCCGGCCACAGCACGGCGTTTTCCAGGCTGCCCAGGCTTGGCACCGACTGGGTGCGCGCCCAGTACAGCGCGCCGAAGAAGGCGGCGAAGAACATGACTTCCGAGAAGATGAACCAGGCCATGCTCCAGCGGTGCGAGACATCGACGCGGTCGCTCAGCATGCCGGCTTCGGCTTCACCTGCGGCTTCGCCAAACCACTGGCGCAGCACGAAGACGGTCCACAGCAGGCCGAACAGCAGCGAGTACGCGCCCCAGCCGTGGCCGTTGACCCATTGGCCTGCGCCCAGGATCACGAAGAACAGCCCGATCGCTGTCATCACCGGGTGCCGTGAGGGCGCCGGGACATAGTAGTAAGGCGTTACGCCCTTGGTGGTTGCCGACATGCGTTGCTCCTGGAATCCGTGTCGCGAATATCGAATGGTGTTGTGTTGGACTGGCTCAGCCCGCGATCCAGCGGACCAGCACCACCAGCAAGCCGACAAACAACGCTGCGCTGAGCAGGCCGGCCAGGATGATGTGAACGGGATTGAGCTGGTTGACGTCGTTCTGGTGGTCTGCCCCCCGGCGGATGCCGAAGAAGGACCAGGCCACGGCTTTCATGCTCTGGCCGAACGAACTCTTGCGCTGGACGGCATCGCGCAAGTCGTCCGCAGAGGTGCGTTGTGGTGCTGTCACGAGCGTGTTCCCTGTGGCAGGACAGGTGCGGCCGAACCCGTGACGGGCGCTGCCGGGGTTTTCGAGCCGACCTCGAAGAAGGTGTAGGACAGGGTGATGGTGGTCACGTCCTTGCCCAGCTTCGGATCGATCACGAACACCACCGGCCATTTCTTCGATTCACCCGGCGCCAGCGTGTACTGGTTGAAGCAGAAGCACTCCAGCTTGTTGAAGTGGGCCATGGCCTCCTTCGGTGCGTAGCTGGGAATGGCCTGCGCGGACATCGTGCGGTTCTGGACGTTGCGGAACTCGTACATCACCGTGGTCACTTCGCCCGGGTGAACCTGGACGGAGGACTGGGCGGGCTTGAAGTCCCACGGACCGCGGGCGTTGGCGTCGAACTCGACGGTGATGGTGCGGCTGGTGTCGATCTGGGTATTGGCATTGGCCTTGCCGGTCATCCCTGCGTCGAGCTGTTCGCTGCGACTGAGGATGTTGATGCCGAGGGCTTCGCAGATCGACTTGTACATCGGCACCATCGCGTAGCCGAAGCCGAACATCGCCACCGCGATCACCCCCAGCTTGCCCAGCATGCGCAGGTTGTCGCGCTGCAGGCCCCGTCCCCGTGTGGCGTTCAAGTCCTTGCTCATCGGAAAGCATTCGACAGCAGGGCAACCCGTGCCACGAAACCGACGAAGAACACCACCGCCACCGTGGCCAGGATCAGGCCGAGTCGCACGTTGTTGCGCCGTTTTTCTTCGTTGGTCATGGCAGGTTGTCCCGTTTTGGTCAGCCAGTGGAGATCAGAACTTCAGCACCTTGGTGGCCGTCACGTCCAGCGTGGGCGGCGTCTCGAAGGTATGGAACGGAGCGGGTGAGGGCACTTCCCACTCCAGACCTTCCGCGCCTTCCCACGGCTTCTGCGGGGCCTTCTCGCCATTGCCGCGCATCATCGGGACGACGACGAACAGGAAGAAGTAGACCTGCATCAGACCGAAACCGAAGGCACCGATCGACGCGATCATGTTGAAGTCGGCGAACTGCAGCGGGTAGTCGGCGTAGCGGCGCGGCATGCCGGCCATGCCCAGGAAGTGCATCGGGAAGAAGGTGATGTTGAAGGTCACCAGCGAACCCCAGAAGTGGAACTTGCCGCGGCCTTCCTTGTACATCGTGCCGGTCCACTTCGGACCCCAGTAGTACACGCCGGCGAACATCGCGAACAGCGAGCCGGCCACCAGCACGTAGTGGAAGTGCGCCACGACGTAGTAGGTGTCCTGCAGGTTGATGTCGATCGGGGCCATCGAGAGGATGAGGCCGGTGAAGCCGCCCATCGTGAACACGAAGATGAAGCCCACGGCCCACAGCATCGGGGTCTCGAAGGTCATCGAGCCGCGCCACATCGTCGCGATCCAGTTGAACACCTTCACGCCGGTCGGCACCGAGATCAGCATCGTGGCGTACATGAAGAACAACTGGCCCGTCAGCGGCATGCCGGTCGTGTACATGTGGTGGGCCCACACGATGAACGACAGGATGGCGATCGACGCGGTCGCGTACACCATCGAGGCGTAGCCGAACAGGCGCTTGCGGGCGAAGGCCGGGATGATCTGGCTCACGATGCCGAAGGCCGGCAGGATCATGATGTAGACCTCGGGGTGCCCGAAGAACCAGAAGACGTGCTGGTACATCACCGGGTCACCGCCGCCGGCGGGGTTGAAGAAGCTGGTGCCGAAGTGGCGGTCCGTCAGCGTCATCGTGATCGCGCCGGCCAGCACGGGCATGACCGCGATCAGCAGGTAGGCGGTGATCAGCCAGGTCCAGACGAACATCGGCATCTTCATCAGCGTCATGCCGGGGGCGCGCATGTTCAGGATGGTGACGACGATGTTGATCGAACCCATGATCGACGATGCGCCGAGGATGTGCATCGCGAAGATGCCGGCATCCATGGACGGACCCATCTGCAGCGTCAGCGGTGCGTAGAGCGTCCAGCCAGCGGCGGGGGCGCCACCGGGCATGAAGAAGCTCGACACCAGCATCAGCGCCGCAGGGATCATCAGCCAGAAGCTGAAGTTGTTCATCCGCGCGAAGGCCATGTCGCCTGCGCCGATCTGCAGCGGAATCATCCAGTTCGCGAAGCCGACGAAGGCCGGCATGATCGCGCCGAACACCATGATCAGCCCGTGCATCGTGGTGAACTGGTTGAACAGCTCGGGGTTCACGAACTGCAGGCCCGGCTGGAACAGCTCGGCACGGATCAGCAGCGCGAGGATGCCGCCGATCATCAGCATCGTGAAGGAGAACAGCAGGTACAGCGTCCCGATGTCCTTGTGGTTGGTCGCGAAGACCCAGCGACGCCAGCCGTGGGGAGCGTGGTGGTGGTCGTCATGGGCATGGTCGTCATGCCCGTGACCGTGACCGCCCGGATGGAGAACTGCGCTCATGGGTAGTGATCCTCTGGAATGTCGTCGTGGTTACTTGCGGGCAGCGACCACTTCGGCCGGCTGGACGATCTGTTCGGTCTTGTTGGACCAGTTGTTCTTGGTGAAGGTGATGACGGCGGCGATGTCGGTGTCCGACAACTGCTTCCACGATGGCATCGCACCGTTGTTCTGGCCGTTCAGCAGCACCGCGATCTGCTTGCCCTTGTCGGCGTCGAGCACGACCGGCGAAGCATCGAGCGCCTTGATCGGACCACCGCCCTTGCCGTTGGCCTGGTGGCAGGCGGCGCAGTTGTTGGCGTAGACCTTCTCGCCGCGGGCGATCAGCTCGGGCAGCTTCCATTCCTTGCTCGGATCGTCCGCCAGCGCGGCCAGCTTCTTCTTCTCGCCGGCCACCCAGGTGGTGTATTCCGCGTCGGTCACGACCTTGACGTGGATCGGCATGTAGGCGTGTTCCTTGCCGCACAGCTCGACGCACTGGCCGTAGAAGTCACCCGTGCGGTCGGCGCGGAACCAGGTGTCGCGCACGAAGCCCGGGATCGCATCCTGCTTGACGCCGAAGGCCGGGATCATCCACGAGTGGATCACGTCATTGGCGGTGGTGATGATGCGGATCTTCTTGCCGACCGGCACGACCAGCGGGTTGTCCACCTTGAGCAGGTAGTTGTCGCCGGCGGGCTTGCCCGCGTCGGACAGGGCGCGCTGCGAGGCGTCGAGCGTCTGCAGGAAGTTGATGCCCTCGCCCTCGCCCTTCAGGTAGTCGTAGCCCCACTTCCACTGGTAGCCGGTGGCCTTGATGGTCACGTCGGCGTTGGTGGTGTCCTTCATGGCCACGACGGTCTTGGTCGCCATGGCCCCCATGCCGATGACGATGACGAAGGGCACGATGGTCCAGGCGATCTCGACCGCGATGCTCTCGTGGAAGTTCGCCGGCTTGTGGCCCTTGGACTTGCGGTGCTTGATGATCGAATAGAACATCACGCCGAACACGGCCAGGCAGATCACGCTGCAGATGACCATCATCACCACATGCAGCCAGTGCTGTTCGGTGGCGATCTGTGTGGCGGGGGTGTGGAAGTCCAGTTGGCGAACGCCCGGACCACCCGGCAGATCGTTCACTGCCAGCGCCACGGTCGTTGCCATGGAAGCACATGCAGCCAGACTCCACTGGCTCGCATGGCGCCACAGAGCTTTCTTCATCATCATCTGCGCTCTCTTTCTCTACCAGATCGGCTGGCCGGCCGGCCGCCGTGGACATAGTGTCTTGACTGTCTGCAAACACGCACCACCAGCGTCAATCCGCCATCCGGAAGCGTCTGGATGACGGGAGCAGAAAACCAGTGGGTGGGGATTGATCACCGACAGCAACGGCCCGAGAATTTTTTGACTCGGATCATTGCGGGGGCTATCGGACAGGCCCTGAATTTTAGGCGCTGATATCAATGCGGGGCAATGTTTCGCATGGCGTGGCGCCCGTGCCGCACTCAGTCGGTGCGTCCGGGGTTGCGCTGGCGCGTCATTTCGCGCATCGCGTCGAGCGAAATCTCGGTCTGCGCCTGGATCTTGGCGCGGGCGACAGGGCGGAAGGCGTGTCCGTAGACGATCTCGACGCTCAGGTGCAGACGCCCATCGGCGCCTGTCAGATGCTGTGTCAGGGCTGCGTCAAGTTTGCGGCGCCATGCGCGGCCACGCAATCCGGGTTGACGCGCAGAAGCGGTGTTGCGCCCCAGCCCGCGCAGCTCGGCCAGCAGCGCCGCAGGGCTGTCCCAGGTCAGTGTCAGGCGTTCCATGTCCATGACGGGATCGGCAAAACCGGCATGCACCAGCTCGTCACCGAGGTCGTGCATGTCGATCCACGCGCTGCCCGGCGCACCCCAGCCCAGTTCAGCATAGACCGCGTGCAGCTCCCGCAGCGTGTCCGGCCCGAAGCACGAAAACATCAGGAAACCGTCCACCTCCAGCGCCGCGTGCCAGCGCGGCAGCAGCGCCGGCAGGTCATCGACCCAGTGCAGCATCATGTTGGCCCACAGCAGCTCGGCGGTCGGCGGTGTGACGTATGCCTCGGCGGGGGAGTGCTGGCCGGTGAGGCGCTGCCACCAGCGCGTGCCGGTGGCCGTGGGCAATGGCAACGGCAAGTTGTCGCAGCCATAGGGAAGGATGCGGGCCTGCGGGTACTGCGCCTGCAGCAGGTGGGCGCTGCCCGAGGTGGGACTCCACCAGTCGATCACGCGGGCGGGCTGGCGCCGCACGAGCGGCAGCCGCTCGGCCATGCGGCGGGCGATTTCCCCGTGCAGCCAGGGGGCGGGGTGGTCGGCGGCCTGTAGCAGGTGGCGTTGCAAGGCCGCGGGGTCGATCCGGGGCGGGCGGTGTGCGGTGGAGGAGGGTTCGGCCATGGTGGGGGAACTGTATAGTCAGCCGGACATGAATCTGCGCCCGTTTGCTGCGCCGTGGCGCTGGACGCCTGGCACGGCCTGCCACATCTGCACCACCTGGCAGCACGAGGTGGTCTGTGCCGCGTGCCGTCAACGGTTTCACCGCGGGGGCCACCGCTGCCGCTGCTGTGCCACGCGTCTGGATGGGCTGAACGGCCTGCACGAACTCTGCGGCCATTGCGTGCAGCGACCTCCCGCCTTCGACCACGCATTCGCCGCACTCGACTATGCCTACCCGTGGGACGGGCTGGTCACGCGCTTCAAGTTTGGGGGTGCCTGCGAGCTGGCTGTGCCGCTGGCGGGTGTGATGGCGGAGGCGCTGCGGGTGGCCATGGCGGCAGCGCCAGCAGGGACGGTTCTGCCGGAGGTGTTGCTGCCCGTGCCGCTGTCCGGCGCCCGCCAGCGCGAGCGCGGCTACAACCAGGCGTGGGAGCTGGCACGGCGGGTCGGCCCTGCGCTCGGTGTCGCGGTCGAGGCGCGCTGGGTCGAGCGGGTGCTGGACACGCCGCACCAGACCGGCCTCGACCGCATGGCCCGGATGCACAACCTGAGCGGCGCTTTCGCCGTGACTGCGGCCGGACGGATCGGACTGGCCGGCCGCGCGGTGGCGATCCTGGACGACGTGATGACCACCGGCGCCACGGCCGAAGCGTTGGCCGCGACGCTGCGCCGCGCGGGCGTGGCCCATGTGCAGACCTGGGTGCTGGCCCGCACGGTGCGCGATGATGTGGACCCCTGACCGCCGCCGCCCGCCTGCCGCCGCATGTTCCGCATCGTCCTCGTTCACCCCGAAATCCCGCCGAATACCGGCAATGTGATCCGGCTGGCGGCCAACACCGGCTGCGCGCTGCATCTGGTCGAGCCGCTCGGGTTCTCGATGGACGACAAGCTGCTGCGCCGCGCCGGGCTGGATTACCACGAGTACGCGCCGGTGCGCCGCCATGCGTCGTGGGACGCGCTGATCGCCGACTGCGCACCGGACCCGGCCCGGATGTTTGCGCTGACCACCCGCGGCAGCCGGCCGTTCGCCGAGGTGGCGTGGCAGCCGGGGGACTGGCTGGTGTTTGGCTGCGAGACCAGCGGCCTGCCTCCCGCGTTGCGCGACACGTTCCCCGACACGCAGCGCGTGCGCTTGCCGATGCGGCCAGCACAGCGCAGCCTCAACCTGAGCAACGCGGTGGCGGTGACGGTGTTCGAGGCATGGCGCCAGAACGGTTACGGCGGGGCAGTCTGAGCGGCCCAGGGCACCGAGGGGCAGGGATCAGATTTCGGGACGGGCGCCGCGCTGCATCAAGGCTTGCACGGCCTGTTGCGGGGTGAGTTCCCCCTGCAGCACGGCGACCACGGCGCGCGTGATCGGCATCTCCACGCCCAGCGCCTGCGCCCGGTCGTGGACGGTCCGGGCGCTGTAGACGCCTTCCGAGACGTGGCCGAGGTCTTCGAGGATGTGGGCCAGCGTCTTGCCCTCGGCCAGTTGCAGGCCGACGCGGCGGTTGCGCGAGAGATCGCCGGTCGCGGTCAGCACCAGATCGCCCAGACCGGACAGGCCCATGAAGGTCTCGGCCTGCGCGCCCAGCGCCAGCCCGAGCCGGGTCATCTCGGCCAGACCGCGGGTGATGAGCGCGGCGCGGGCGTTCAGGCCGAGGGCCAGCCCGTCGGCCATGCCGGTGGCGATGGCCAGCACGTTCTTCACCGCGCCGCCCACCTCCACGCCGACCGGGTCGGTGGAGGAGTAGATGCGCAGCGTCGGCCCGTGCAGCGCGTCCACCGCTGCCTGGCGCAGCGCCGCGTCCTGGCTGGCGGCGACGAGCGCGGTCGGCTGGCCGCGGGCGACTTCGAGAGCGAAACTCGGGCCGCTGAGCACGCCGGCGCGCAGGCCAGGTGCCGCTTGCCGGGCGATCTCGTGCCCGAGCAGACCGGTGCCTGCTTCAAAACCCTTGCTGAGCCAGAGGGTGGCGGTGCCGTCCGGCAGGCGCTGCAGCATCTCGCGCAGCGCGGCCGTCGGTGTGGCCACGATCACCAGCCCCGTCTGCCCGGCATGGGCGACGGCGCTGGAAAAATCCGAGGTGAGCGCCAGCCCGGCAGGCAGCGCCACACCGGGCAGGTAACGCGCGTTGCACCGCGTGGCGGCCATGTCGCGCGCCTGCTGGTCGTCACGGGCCCAGAGCACCGTGGGGTGGCGGGTGGCGGCTTGTACCGCCAGCGCGGTGCCCCAGGCACCGGCGCCGAGCACCGTGATCTGCATGGACGGAGGTCTTAGCTGTTCAGTGCCTGCTGGCCTTGCTGCTGCTGTGCTTCGTACATGGCCTGGAAGTTGACTTCGGCCAGGTGCACGGGCGGGAAGCCGGCGCGGGTGATCGTGTCGGCCACCACGGCGCGCAGGTACGGATACACGATGCCGGGGCAGGCGATGCCCAGGATCGGTTGCATCTGCTCGGGATCGATGTTGCGGATCTCGAAGATGCCGGCTTCCTTGGCTTCGCACAGGAACAGGGTGCGGTCGCCCAGCTTGGTGGTGACGGTGGCGGTCACGCAGACTTCGTAGATGCCATCGGCGACAGGGCCGACTTCGACGCCGAGGTTGATGTCCACGGCGGGCTGGCCCTGCTCGATCAGGATTTGCGGCGAGTTCGGCTGTTCGAGCGACAGATCCTTCAGGTACACGCGCTGGATCTGGAACACGGGTTGTTCTTGCGAGTCGAACGAGTCGGTTGCGTCGGCCATGGTCAGGTTCTCGGTGGGGAAAATCAAAAAAACATCAACAAAACGCACAGGGTCGGTGCGGGTCGGCGGGAATATAGCAGCAGCACCCCGGCGCATACTCGACCGCATGGCCCACCTCACCCTCATCCGTCACGGCGAAACCGACTCGAACCGCGTCCACCGCTTCCAGGGGCAGATGGACGTGCCGCTCAATGCCACCGGGCTGCTGCAGGCCGAGCGGCTGGGCGAGCGGCTGGCGGGGGAATACTTCGATGTCGGCGTGGTCAGCGACCTGTCGCGGGCGCGGGCCACCGCGGCGCCGATCGCGCAGCGGCTGAACCTGGCGATGCCGCCGGATGCGGGCTGGCGCGAGCAGGCGTTTGGCGTGTTCGAGGGGTTGAAGGTCGGCGACATCCTCGATCAGCACCCGGACCTGTGGCAGCAATGGGTGCGCCATGACGCGGATTTCACGCTGCCCGGCGGCGAGAGCGTGCGGGCCTTCCATGCGCGGGTCTGGTCGGCGCTGGATGCACTGGCGGCGCGGCATGTCGGCCAGCGGGTGCTGGTGGTGACGCATGGTGGCGTGCTCGACATGGTGTGGCGCACGGTGCGGGGCCAGTCGCTGTCGAGTGCGCGGGAGTGCGCGATTCCGAACGCGGGCGTGAACCGGTTGCAGTGGCGGGGTCCGGGGCGGGTCGAGATCGAGGTGTGGGGCGACGACACGCACTTGGCGGGTCTGCCGGCGCAGCCTTCAACGGTGTCGCTGAGCGTGCGCTACGGCGCTGTGACCACGCCCTGAACACCCCGGAGCGTCGCGGCGAGGTCGGCCACCGGGCCTGCCATTGCCGTGCGCACGGTGGCGCCGTCCAGTGACCCGGCTTGCGCCGCCTGCACCATGCGCTCCAGCGTCCCCGCATGGGGCATCACGGTGCCAAGGAACAGCGCCCGGCGCCCCTGCAGCACCATCACGGTCGGGAAATTCTCGATGTCCAGCGCCTCGTCGCCGAGGGCGTCGCTGTGGTCCTCGATGTCGATCCAGACGAAGTGCGCGTCCGGGTACGTTCTGGCGACCTGCGCGAAGGGGGCGGCGTAGCCTTGGCAGGCGACGCACCAGCCCGCGCACAGGCAGGCGACGGTGAGCGGCTCGGGGTGGGGGGGCGGTGCGGCGGGCATGGTTTTCAGTGTGCCAGAGCGGGTGTGTGGCGCCATATTCGCTCTGTGCATATGGATAGTCGATCAGATTTGTTTTCCGATGAAGCGGGCGCCGGAATAATCAACCTGTGAACTTCCAGCAACTGCGCTCCGTGCGCGAAACCGTCCGCCAAGGCTTCAACCTCACCGAAGTCGCCCTCGTCCTGCACACCTCGCAGCCCGGCGTGAGCCGGCAGATCCGAGAACTGGAGGAGGAACTCGGCGTCGAGATCTTCGTGCGCGCCGGCAAGCGGCTCACCGGGCTGACGCCGCCGGGTGAGGTGGTGCTGCCGATCGTCGAGCGGCTGCTCATCGAGTCCGACAACCTGCGCCGCGCCGGTGCCGACTTCGCCGCGCAAGACCGCGGCACGCTCACCATCGCCACGACGCACTCGCAGGCGCGTTACGCCCTGCCGCCCGCCGTGCGCGATTTCCGCGCGACGCACCCGGACGTGGTGCTGCAACTCCACCAAGGCTCGCCGCGCCAGGTTGCGCAGATGCTGCTCGACGGAGAGGCGGACATCGGCATCGCCACCGAGGCGCTGGCGGGTTACGAGGATCTGGTGGCGCTGCCTTGTTATCGCTGGTCGCACATCGTCGTCGTGCCGCGCGACCACGCGCTGGCGCAGGAAGCCGATCGTGGCCTGACGCTGACGCTGCCGCGGCTGGCCGAGTTCTCGCTGATCACGTATGAGGGCGGCTACACCGGCCGCAGCCACATCGACGAGGCGTTCGCGCGCCACGCGCTGGTGCCGAACGTGGTGCTGGCCGCGATGGACGCGGACGTGATCAAGACGTATGTCGAACTCGGCATGGGCGTCGGGCTGGTGGCGTCGATCGCGTATGACGAGGCGCGTGATGCCGGCCTGCGTGCCATCGATGCGCGGCACTTGTTTGCCACCAACATGACCCGGCTGGCGCTGCGCCGTGGGGCCTACCTGCGGCGCTATGCCTACGAATTCATCCGCTGCTTCGCGCCGCCGCTGACGCCCGAGCTGATCGGGCAGGCGATGGCGAGTTCGGAGGGGAGTCGGTTCGAGATTTGATCGAGCGTTGGGGCCGTCCTTCAAATCGCCGCCGCCGGATCATCCGCCACCTCCTGAAACCGCGTGATCCGCCGCGGCTTCAAATGCGCAGCACTCCCTGGCCGCAGCCCGAGCCGCCCGCGCAGCGCGGTCCACGCCTCGCGTGACAGCTCCACATCCACCAGCGACTCGTCGTCGTTGCGGCGGAACTCCAGCCGCGTGTTCGGCCCCACCGTCAGCACATGCGCCAGCGTCACCGCCCAGGTGTCCGGCCCGGCCGTGGTGACGATGTCGATCTCGTGCGGGCGCACGTAGGTCACGTCCTTGGCTTCCACCGGCTGCCCCGGCGCATGGTCGCGCCGGCCATGGAACAGGTTCACATCGCCCAGGAACTGCAGCACGAACGGCGTCGCCGGCTTGTCGTAGACCTCGTCGGGCGTGCCGACCTGCTCGATGCGGCCCTCGTTCATCACCACGATGCGGTCGGAGACTTCCATCGCCTCCTCCTGGTCGTGGGTGACGAAGACGCTGGTGACGTGCATCTCGTCGTGCAGCCGGCGCAGCCAGCGGCGCAGTTCCTTGCGGACCTTGGCGTCCAGCGCGCCGAACGGCTCGTCCAGCAGCAGCACACCCGGCTCCACCGCCAGCGCCCGCGCCAGCGCGATCCGCTGCCGCTGGCCGCCCGAGAGCTGGTGCGGGTAACGGTCGGCCAGCCAGTCGAGCTGCACCAGCTTCAGCAGCTCGGTGACCTTGGCTCGGATCTGCGCCTCGCTCGGCCGCGTCGCCTTGGGCCGCACGCGCAGGCCGAAGGCGACGTTCTCGAAGATCGTCATCTGCGGGAACAGCGCGTAGTGCTGGAACACGAACCCGACCTGCCGATCGCGCACATCGGTCCGCGTGGCGTCCTCGCCGTGGAACAGCACCTGGCCCGAGTCCGGCACCTCCAGCCCCGCGATCATGCGCAGCAGCGTCGTCTTGCCCGAGCCCGACGGCCCCAGCAGCGCCACCAGTTCGCCCGACCCGATCGTCAGGTTCAGGTGGTCACAGACGGTCAGCCGACCGAAACGCTTGTTCAGATCCTTGACTTCGATGCTCATGCCGGGGTGCTTCCGTTGTCTTGGCGGGCGCTGCGGAGCTGCGCCTTCACGCGTTGTTCGACGATGTACTTCAGGCCCAGCGTCACCAGCGCCAGCCCGGCCAGCAGCGAGGCCACCGCGAACGCCGCGGCGAACTGGTACTCGTTGTAGAGAATCTCGATGTGCAGCGGCACCGTGTTGGTTTGCCCGCGGATGTGGCCGGAGACGACCGATACCGCGCCGAACTCGCCCATCGCTCGCGCATTGCACAGGATCACGCCGTACAGCAGCGCCCAGCGGATGTTGGGCAGCGTCACGCGCCGGAACATCTGCCAGCCACTGGCGCCGAGCACGACGGCGGCCTCCTCCTGCTCGCGGCCCTGCGCCTGCATCAGCGGGATCAGCTCGCGCGCCACGAACGGGAAGGTCACGAACACGGTGGCCAGCACGATGCCTGGCACGGCGAAGATCACCCGCAGGTCGTTGTCACGCAGCCATTCGCCCGTCCAGCCCTGCAGCCCGAACACCAGCACGTAGATCAGCCCCGACACCACCGGGCTGACCGAGAACGGCAGGTCGATCAGCGTCAGCAGCACGCTCTTGCCGTGGAACTCGAACTTGGCGATGCACCACGCCGCGGCCACGCCGAACACCACGTTCAGCGGCACCGAGATCGCTGCAGCGATCAGCGTGAGCTGGATGGCCGACAGTGCGTCGTCGTCGGTGATGGCGGCGGCGTAGACACCCCAGCCCTTCTTGAGCGCCTCGATGAAGACGGTCGCCAGCGGGATGAACAGGAACAGCGTCAGGAAGGCCAGCGCCACGCCGATCAGCGTGTACCGCACCCAGTGGGATTCGGTGGTGGGTCGTTGTCGTTGCATGGTCACTGTCCCTGACGCTGGCGCGTCCACGCTTGCAGCAGGTTGATGACCAGCAGCATCACGAAGCTCAGCAGCAGCATCACCACCGCGATGGCGGTCGCGCCGGCCACGTCGTGCTGCTCCAGCTTGCTGACGATCATCAGCGGCGTGATCTCGCTGACCAGCGGGAGGTTGCCGGCGATGAAGATCACCGAGCCGTACTCGCCCAGCGCCCGGGCAAAGGCCAGCGCAAAACCGGTCAGCAGCGCCGGCGCGAGGATCGGCAGGATCACCAGCCGGAAGGTCTGCCAGCGGTCGGCGCCGAGCGTGGCGGCGGCTTCCTCGAACTCCTGCGACAAGTCTTCGAGCACCGGCTGCAGCGTGCGCACGACAAACGGCAGCCCGATGAACAGCAGCGCCACGAACACGCCCAGCGGCGTGAAGCTGACCTTGAAGGGCAGGTGGCTGCCGATCCAGCCGTTCTCGGCGTAGAGCGCGGTCAGCGTGATGCCGGCCACCGCCGTCGGCAGCGCGAACGGCAGGTCCACCAGCGCATCCACCAACCGCTTGCCCGGAAAGTCATAGCGCACCAGCACCCACGCGATCACCAGCCCGAAGGCGGCGTTGAGCAGCGCGGCGGCCAGCGAGGCGCTGAAGGTCAGCCGGTACGAGGCGAGCACGCGGGGCGACGAGACCGCATCCCAGAACGCGGGCCAGGTCATCGTGGCGGTTTTCATGAACGCCGCCGACAGCGGCAGCAGCACGATCAGGCTCAGGTAGAGCAGCGTGAAGCCCAGCGCGAGGTCGAAGCCGGGCAGCACGCTGTGGCGGCGCAGCAGCGCCCGTGACAGTGGCAGCATGGAAGTCGATTCCCCTGGGCGTCAGCGTTTCGTGAACACCTGGTCGAAGGTGCCGCCATCGCTGAAATGGACCTTCTGCGCCTCGCGCCAGCTTCCGAACACGTCGTCGAGGCGGAACAGCGTGATCTTCGGGAACTGCGCCGCGTACTGCGCCGCCGCCTTGGGGTCGATCGGGCGGTAGTGGTGCTGGCCGGCCAGGTCCTGCCCGATCGGCGAGTAGAGGTACTCCAGATAGCCCTGCGCCGCCGCGCGCGTGCCCTTCTTGTCCACCACCTTGTCCACCAGTGCCACCGGCGGCTCGGCCAGGATCGACAACGGCGGTGCGACGACCTCGAACTTGCCCGGGCCGAGTTCCTTGATCGCCAGCAGCGCCTCGTTCTCCCAGGCCAGCAGCACGTCGCCGATGCCGCGTTCGACGAAGGTCACGGTCGAGCCACGCGCCCCGGCGTCGAGCACGGGCACGTTGGCGAGCACCTTCTTCACGTACTCCTGCGCCTTGGCCTCCGAGCCGAGCGTCTTCTTCGCCCAGCCCCAGGCGGCGAGGTAGTTCCAGCGCGCACCGCCCGAGGTCTTCGGGTTGGGCGTGATGACCGAGACGCCGGGCCGGGCGAGGTCAGCCCAGTCCTGGATGCCCTTGGGATTGCCCTTGCGCACGAGGAAGACGATGGTGGACGTGTACGGTGCGCTGTTGTGCGGCAGGCGCTTCTGCCAGTCGGCGGGCAGCAGCTTCGCCTTGTCGCCGATCTCGTCGATGTCGTAGGCGAGTGCCAGCGTGACGACATCGGCCTCCAGCCCGTCGATGACTGAGCGGGCCTGCTTGCCCGAGCCGCCGTGCGAGGTCTTGACGGTCACGGCGTCGCCAGTCTTCGCCTTCCAGTGCGCGGCGAACGCCTTGTTGAAGTCCTGGTACAGCTCGCGGGTCGGGTCGTAGGAGACGTTGAGCAGCGTGATGTCCCTGGCGCGGACCGGCGAGGTGCCGAGGGCCAGGGCGAGGGCAGCAGCAGCGATCAGGGTCTGGCGGCGGTGCATCGGGTGGATCCGTTCAGTCTGGAGGAATGAACGGATCCTAGGGAGCCCGACGTCAGCGGAGAACGAATCAATCCGATGATCGATAGCCGGAAAACAGGTTTGGCGGCTGCCGATGCAGTCCCTGCCGTGGCAGGCCCTGGTCACCCCCGCCACGACCAGGGGCACGCAGGATCATTGACCCGGCTTGCGGGATTGGCGAGCGCGCACCACCAGCGGCACGCCACCCAGCATCAGCATCAGCCACGTCGAGGGTTCCGGCACTGCGGCTGCGGCCATCACGAAGTTGGCGTTGTACAGACCCAGGTTGCTGACCGCCACCGAGCGGGTGCCCAGCGTGGTCGCGCCGTTCAGGAACTTGACCGTGTACGTGCCGTCCGCCAGACCGACGGCACCGAGCGTGTAGCCGCCGTTGGCATCGGTCGTGGTGGTGCCGAGCACGTTGCTGCCGGCGTCGAGCACCTGCACGGTCAGGCCCTGCATCCCTTCACCGAAGGTGTAGGTGCCCAGTGCGGCGTCCTGCCACGCGTAACCCCAGATGAACTCGGCCGCGCTGTTGCTGCGGTCGCCGAAGTGCTGCACCTGCGTCACGTTGCCCGCAGTCCAGCCGGGGGTGATGCCGATGCCGATCTCGGTGAAGGTCGAACTCAGCATGCTGTTGCGGTGGCCGGACGGGTTCTGGATGCCGTTGCCGGCGCCGCCCCAGTCGATGGCGAAGCCGGCGTGCATGTAGGCGCTACTGTTCGGGAAATTCGAGGCGATGTTCTCGCCCAGGTTGTTCCAGTTCACGTACCCGGCGTCCACGAACCGCTGGCTCAGGCCCGAGGTGTAGGGCGGCACGTTGTGCGGGCTGGCGCTGACGCCGGCATCCGCCACCACCAGCTTGGCGTATTCGAGCGAGGACTGGCCGAGGTTGCCGTTCCAGGTGTAGGGGTGCAGCACGCCCGCGCCCGGAAGCTGGTTCCACTGGTACAGCAGGTCGCCGGGGTTCACATGGAAGTAGTCCAGTGCCCCGGTGGCTGCATTGGCGCCCGCCAGATTGCCCCAGAAGCCGGTGCTCCACACCGTGCCGTTGCCGGCGCTGGCGCCGGTCGAGGCGGTGATGCCCGAGGCCAGGGTGGCCTGCGAAACACCCAGCATCCGACCCAGTTCGCCTTGCGGGTCGGCACGGAAGCGGTTGATCTGGTCCAGGCTGGCCTGCTCGGCCACCGTGGGCGCGAGGCTGCCCAGGGCGATCGCGGCATGGGCCGGCAAGGCGAAAGACGACGCCAGCAGAGCTGACGCCAGCATCGGAGAGGCAAAGAGGTGCTTCATGGCATTCATGGGGGTGGGTGGACGGTCGGGGCGGGGGGTGGGTCAACAGGAAACCATGGCGTTGCGAACAAGGAACAGGCCGCGGCGGTGCAGGGGTACTGAATTGGTACCTTTATGAACCAAATGTCGGCCAACCTGCATGGACACCACAACGCCATGAATGCGGGGACCATGCTGGAGCACGGCAGTAAAAACAAAATGGAGGGATCTTTGCAATCCCTTGGGTGAGGGGTGGTGCGGTATTGGCGCGTGGTCAGCGGCTCAATATCGGGCGCATGGCAGCGGGTCTGCGCCAGCCCGGCGATTGCACCTGCGGCGGCGGGCGGAACCAGATGCTTTTGGGGCGGCCGTTGGCGGCGCGGCTGTAGACGGTGTCGCCGTGGGATTCCTGCTTGTGCGCAAGCAGAAGCGAGGACAGGATTTTGCGCTGGCAGAGGTTGCAAGTGATCGAGCGATTGCCGATCAAGCCGAGTGCCATGGGGGGGGGTTTGGCGAGTTTTCGGTGCGTGACCACCAAAGGCGCGGCGGGAGGTATTTCCCTGCAATCAGGGGGAGTCTGGTGGCGTGACATGGATTTATTGTTGTATGGAGCATGAATGGATATCCACACCCACAGTGGGCCGAAGCTAGGTATTGCCATCTGTCAAGGCATTACTGCTGTCAAGCCCTGATCCTATATCCCGCGCTTGAAGGGCGTGAATAGTGCCAGATATTGAAAATGATAAATCCGGCAACTGTTGGCAAACTGCGGTACCAATTGGGTTCGGCGGCCACAAAGGCCGATCGATCAGAGCGGCAGTTCGGTGTAGAAGCGCCCGCCGTGGAAGATCAGCGGCGAGGCATCGGCCCGGTAGCGGCATTGCTCGACCGCGCCGACGAAGATGACGTGGTCGCCTTCCTCGTAGCGGCTGCGGTTGTGGCATTCGAGCACCGCCGCCGCGCCGTCGATCAGCGGCACGCCCCCCGCCCCTTCGCGCCAATCCAGTCCGGCGAAGCGGTCGGCGCCGCGGGTGGCGAAGCGTTCGGCCAGGGCGCGCTGGTCGGCGGCGAGGATGTGGATGGCGTAGTGCGAGCCGTTGGCGAACGCGGCCATCGACCCGGCCTGCAGCGACAGGCTCCACAAGACCAGCGGCGGCGACATCGAGACCGAATTGAAGGAGTTGGCCGTCAGTCCCACCGGGGTGCCGTCGGCGGCGCGGGCGGTGACGATGGTGACGCCGGTGGCGAACAGGCCGAGCGCCGAGCGGAAATCCTGCCGGGTGAAGGGAGAGGCGGAGGCGTGCATGGCCCGGATTGTCCGCGAATACCCGCAGTGCCGCGGCGCCGGGACGGCAATCCCGGCTTCTAGAATCCCCCCATGGCCCAACCCCTTCCCTCCGCCGCCTCTCCGCTGTCCGACCCGCCGTCGGGCCGCTCTTCTGCTGCGGCGTGGCTGCTGCGCTGGTGGCGCTTGGCGGCGGTGCTGGTGCTGGGGTTCGCGTCGGGGCTGCCACTGGCGCTCACCGGGCAGGCGATGCAGGCATGGCTGAGCCTCGAAGGGGTGGACGTGGCGACGATCGGCTTCCTGAGTCTGGTCGGGTTGCCCTACACCTTCAAGTTCCTGTGGGCGCCGCTGATGGACCGGTTCGACCCGCCCTTCCTTGGCCGGCGCAAGGGTTGGCTGGTGCTGACGCAGCTTGCACTGGCGGGCGTGCTCATGCTCATGGCGAACACCTCGCCGAAGACCGCGATGCAGGCGTTCTCGCTGCTGGCGGTGGCGGTGGCCTTCCTGTCGGCGTCGCAGGATGTCGTGATCGATGCGTACCGCACCGATGTGCTGCCGGCTGCCGAGCGCGGGCTGGGTTCGTCGCTGGCGGTGCTGGGGTATCGGCTGGCGATGATCCTGTCGGGCGGCGTGGCGCTGATCTGGACCGACCCGGCCAATGTGGCGGCGGGCGCGGCGGTGGGCAGTGGCGCGGGCTGGACGTGGCCGGAGGTGTACCGGCTGATGGCGGCGCTGATGGTGGGCGCCGCAGGGGTGTCGGCGGTGGCGATGCCGCGGCTGAAGGGGACGGTGCGGCCCGAGAGCGTGGCGCGCAACGACCTGATCGGCTTCGCTGCGGTGCTGGCGGCGGTGGCGGCGGGCTATGTGCTGACGGACAAGGTGCTGGGCGGGGTGGCGAGCGCGCTGTTGCAGCCGCTGCTGGAACACACCACGCTGCCGGCGCCGCTGCGCCAGCGCTGGGTCGATCTGCTGGGCCTCGTGCTGGGCATCGGCGTGACCTTGCCGCTGGCGGCGTGGGCGGCGCGCAAGGCCCGTTTCGACACGCTGCTGGGCGGGCTGCAGAGCTATTTCAGCCAGCCGGGGGCGTGGGCGTTTCTCGGCTTCATCGTGCTCTACAAGCTGGGGGACGCCTTCGCCGGCTCGCTGATGACGCCGTTCCTGCTCAAGGCGATGGCCTACGGGTCGGCCGAGGTCGGTGTGGTCAACAAGGTGATCGGGCTGTGGTTGACGATCGGCGGGGCGCTGCTGGGCGGGGCGCTGATGATCCGGCTGGGGCTGTGGCGGGCGCTGCTGTTGTTCGGGGTGCTGCAGATGGTGAGCAACCTGGGCTTCTGGTGGCTGGCGGTCAACGGCAAGGGTGTCTTGCCGGGGTTGACGGTGCCGGCTTTCGACTGGGGCATCCTCCGGCTGGCGCAGGCAACCCCCGTCGATGGTGGTCTGCTGATGGTGATCGCCTTCGAGAACCTCTCGGGCGGCATGGGCACGGCGGCGTTCGTGGCCTTCCTGATGAGCCTGACGAGCCAGCGGTTTTCCGCCACGCAGTACGCGCTGCTGTCCGCGTTTGCCTCGGTCGGGCGGGTCTGGGTCGGGCCGCTGGCGGGGGTGCTGGCCGAGTCGATCGGCTGGCCCAGCTTTTTCATCGTGTCCACGGTCGCGGCGCTGCCGGCGTTGTGGATGCTCTGGGGCCTGCGCGAGACGGTGCAGGCGCTGGAGGTCGATCCGGCCACGGTTGCCCTCGACGACTGACTCCGGCCGTCGCCCGCTCCGAATCTTTTCTCCACTTGACGACTTGATGTCCACCACCATGCGCCCAGACCTTGTCGAAGACGCCACCTTCACTACCCGCATCGACCTGCACCGCTCGGGTTGCGGCTGCCCGCTGCATGGGCGGCGCCTGTTCAGCGGCTTGCTGGCGGGTGCCGTGGCGACAGCCGCCTTCCCCGCGTTGGCCCGTGAAGGGGTTGATGTGGGCCAGAACTCCAAGTTCACCAAACTGGTGTCGGCCGAGCAGGTCGAATCCGCCGCGCAGCAGCAATACCTGCAACTGCGCCAGGAAGCCAACAGCAAGCACGCGCTGGCCCCCGCGAACCACCCGCAGCAGCAGCGCCTCCAGGCCATCGCCAACCGGCTGATTCCCTACACCTACGAATGGAACGACCGCGCCCGCGCCTGGTCCTGGGAGGTGAGCCTGATCGGCAGCCAGGAGCTGAATGCGTTCTGCATGCCGGGTGGCAAGATCGCGTTCTACGTCGGCATCCTGCAGACCCTGCAGCTCAGCGATGACGAGGTCGCGATGATCATGGGCCACGAGATGGCGCACGCCCTGCGCGAACACGCCCGCGAGCGCATGGGCAAACAGACGGCGACCCGTGGTGCGATCGAGCTGGGTGCGGCGCTCTTCGGGCTGGGCAATCTGGCCCGTTCTGCGGCGGACATGGGCGGGCAACTGCTGACGCTGAAATTCGGGCGTCAGGACGAGTCCGAGGCGGATCTGGTCGGCATGGAGCTGGCGGCCCGTGCTGGCTACAACCCGCGCGCCGGGGTGTCGCTGTGGCAGAAGATGGCCGAGGCGAGCAAGGGCGCGCCGCCGCAATTCCTCTCGACCCACCCCTCCAGTGATACCCGCATCCAGGACATCGAGGCCAACTTGCCCAAGGTCGAACCGCTCTACGCCCGTGCGCCACGGCCGCCGCGCCAGTTCGGACCCCCGGCGCTGCGCGGCTCCGGCGGCTGAAGCGGCTCACCAGCGGTTGGGCAGTGGCTTGAGGATGTGCAGTCCACGGCCGATGGTGGCCGTGTAGCCGCCGCGCTCCAGGTCCTTGAGCAGGCGACTCACCATCTCGCGCGAGCAGCCGATGCGGCTGGCGATCTCGGCGTGGGTGACACGGCTGACGAGGCGGCGCGTGCCGTCTTCCTGGGTCACGGCCAGCTCCTCGATCAGCGCGACGAGGCGGCCGTAGCTGTCCATCAGGGCCATGTTGCGTGCATCGCGGGTGGCGGCGCGGGCGCGGGCGATGACCTTGGCCAGCAGCTCGAAAGCGAATTCCGGGTACTGCGCGAGGTGTTCCTGCAGCGTCTGGCGGGTGATGACGACGCAGGTGGTCGGCTCGACCGTGACCACGCTGGCTACCCGCGGGCCGCCGTCCAGGCTCATCTCGCCGATGAACTCGCCGCAGCCGTAGAGACCGAAGGTGATCTCCCGGTCGTTCGGTCCCAGCGAGAACACCTTGACCCGGCCCGCCAGCACGACGTAGAGCGTGTCACCAATCTCCCCCTCCTGGATCAGGATCACGCCCTTGCGGTAGCGGCGCGGCACAGCCTTGCGCACCAGGGCCAGCAGGGCGGGCGAGAGGTTCAGCGTGTCCAGGGACGGTTCTGCGGCGGCAGGCGGGCGGTGCGATCGGGGCATCGTCCTTCACGATAGGACAATCGATCGACATCCGCAATGGTTTGCCTTCAATGCGACGCCTCATGGCCCAGCACCGAGACGATGGGCGGCAGCATCGCCACCTGCCGCACCAGATCGCGGATGCTGGCGGCGCGGGTCTTCTGGCGCACGCTGGCGATCTGGGTGCGTACCGTCGAAACGGCCACGCCGAACTTGCGCGCGATGGCGCTGGGTTCCTCGCCGGCGCACAGGGCGGTGAGCACCATGCCTTCGGCGTGGGTGAGGCTGTGGACGCGGGCGAAGTGCTCGACGCTCAGGGCTTCGCAGACCTGGTGCTTGCCGAAGACCAGCAGGATCGCGGCCTCGGCGCGTCCACCCGGCGGACTGGTCAGCGGTACGACAGCCACGGTCTCCGCCTGTGCCTCCGTGCCAAGCTTGATCAGGCTGCGGCGCCCGGCCGAGGCTTGCGCCAATGCGCGCTGCAAGACGGGATCGTCGGTGCTGTCACGGGTGTGCAACTGGCCGTCCTCCAGGCGGCAGGAGCCTTGCCGGGCGCTGCAGTGGTGGTGCCCCATCTGGTTGGCCTGCACCAGACGACCGTCCGCATCGACGATCAGCAACCCGTAATCCAGCTCATCGAGTGCCCCGGTCAGCACGTGCAGCAGCCACTGGGCGCTGTGGGCTGGCGGTGGCGTTCCTGCATCGGCGCGGGGCCGCTCGAAACGGTCACGGCCCAAGGGAGAGGAAACGGTCAGCATGGCGGTACTCCTGATCGACCCTGTGAATCCCCCCGAACCCACCAGCGTCGAAAGGTCTACGTTATCGCGCTGTGATGGCCTGAAAGTCTGGTTTTTTCACCTTGTGGACGTGATTTATTGCCAAATTGCAGGTTACAGGCGTTACCGAGTGTGATCGCGCAGCCTGGGGAAATTGTCCATGGTGAGTGATGTGCCCTGGGTGGCAGACTGCGTTCTGATCGGCGCAGCGGGCGCGCCAGCCCTCAAGACTCCATGGCGTTGGGCCGATAGCGAGGACTCCTGCTGGTGGATGTCCGATGCCTTCGTCCTCTGTTGCACGCTTCCGGTTGCTGCGGTATTTCTCGATTGCGAGCCTGGTGGGCATCGTGGCGGTGACGGTGTGCCTGATCGCGACCTACCGTGAACTCACGCTGCGGCACCTGATCGAGCACGAAGGCCGTGCCAATGCGGCCCTCACCCGGTCGTTTGCCAACACGACCTGGGCGCGCTACCGGACCCTGGTGGCGGGTGCGGCGGGCAAGTCCCGCGAGGCCTTGCTGGCCGATCCGCTGGTGTCCAAGCTCCGGGCCGAGGTGCAGGCCCAGATGCACGGACTGCCCGTCGTCAAGCTCAAGGTCTACCACCCGGAGGGCCTGACGGTGTTCTCGACCGATGAACGCCAGATTGGCCGGGATGAGCGTGGTGCCCCCGGCATCCTGGCTGCACAGCAGGGGCGGGTCATCAGCCACATCAGCTACCGCGAGAAGTTCAATGCCTTCGAGGGCGAGATTGCCCAGCGGAACCTGATTGCGTCGTATGTGCCGGTCGGGGGGCTTCCGGGCGGTCCACCGGAGGCGGTGTTCGAGGTCTACTCCGATGTCACCGACCTGCTGGCACAACAGAACCAGGCGCAATGGCAGGTGGCGGGTCTGGTGCTGGCCCTGCTGATGACGCTGTATGCCTTCTTGTTCGTGGTTGTCCGCAAGGCCGACCGGGTGATCCAGCGGCAGCGCCGGGAGCGCGCCGTCCAGGAGGCGGCGATGCGCCACCAGGCGTTCCATGATGCGCTCACCGGTTTGCCCAACCGGACGAGTTTCCGCCGACGGCTCGACAAGGCGCTGGCGCAGGCGTCGCGCACCGGACGGACTGCGGCGCTCCTGTTCCTCGACCTTGACCGGTTCAAGCAGGTCAACGACAGCCTCGGCCATCCTGCGGGCGATCAGTTGCTGAAAACGGTGGCCCAGCGGCTGTCGGCGTGTCTGCGCGAAGGCGATCTGCTGTTCCGCATGGGCGGCGACGAGTTCACGGTCATCCTGCCGACGGTGCGTCACCGAGAAGAGGTGGCCCTCGTGGCGCAGCGGTTGCGGGACGCCGCCTCGCAGCCGGTGTCGATCGATGGGCAGGAGGTGCGGGTCGGCGCCTCCGTCGGCGTGGCCCTGGTCCCCAGTGACACGCCGCACAGCGCCGATGTCCTGCTGCGCCAGGCGGACACGGCCATGTACACCGCCAAGGCCAATGGGCGCGGCACGCATGCGTTCTACCCGGACGGTGCCGCATCGGGGCAGCCACACTGAGTTCCATCCGTGTGTACGCATAGAATAGGCTGCATCCGAACCTGACCAAGGGCTTGCCACATGGACCGTGACGCAGAAGTCGACAAGGCCGACAACGTCTACGAGTCGGTGGCCGAGCTGTTCTCGCTGCTCTCCACGCCGATTCGGCTCAAGATCATCGGCGCGCTGTGCAACGGCGAGAAGAACGTCTCGCAACTGCTGGCCGAGATCGACACCACCCAGCCCAACATGTCGCAGCACCTCTCGACGCTCTACCGCGCCGGCGTGCTGGGCAAGCGGCGCGACTCCACCCAGATCTACTACCGCCTGCAGAGCGAGCGCGTGGCCACGCTGTGCCGCGCCGTCTGCACGCAGGTGGCCATCGAGCTGGACCCGGACACCGAGGTCCAGCCAGCCGACCGGCTGCTGCCCGGCGGCGTGCGCTGACCAGCGATCTGGGTGTTCAGCGGACCTTGCCCAGCAGCGTTTGCATGTCGCCCAGCACCGCATCGAGCCGGGCCTCGGCCTCGGGCTGCAGTTGCAGGCGCTCCTTGAGTTCCTGCTGCATGAAGCACACCGTCATCCGCACGTAGGCGCTGTCGAGCGCCTTGCGCACCGCCGACATCTGGCTGGCGATGTCGAGACACGGCTCGCCTTCTTCGACCATGCGCTGGATGCCGCGCAGTTGGCCTTCGGCGCGCCGGAGGCGGTTGAGCAGGTCGGTGCGGCTGGTTTCGTCTTGGAGCTGGGCCATGGTGGGAGCGCCTGCGGGCGGTCGGGTGGGCGGTCTGTGAGGGCTTGTGTGCAGGGCCGATTGTCATCGCTTCCGTGCGGATAATGCGACGCATCCCCTTTCATCCGCTGAGAGCTTGACGCCCATGACTGCTGCCCTCCTGACCGGCATGACCACCGCCCGCCTCGATGCCATCGATCCGGCCCGACTGCCTGCGCTGCTGCGCCAGATGCCCAAGGCGGAGCTGCACATCCACATCGAGGGTTCCCTGGAGCCGGAGCTGATCTTCAAGCTCGCGCAGCGCAACGGCGTCACGCTGCCGTACCCGAACATCGAGGCCCTGCGTGCGGCCTACGCCTTCACCGACCTGCAGAGCTTCCTCGACATCTACTACGCCGGCGCCAGCGTGCTGCTGAAGGAGCAGGATTTCTTCGACATGGCCTGGGCCTACCTCGAAAAAGCCGCTGCCGACAACGTCGTCCACGCCGAGATCTTCTTCGACCCGCAGACGCACACCGCCCGCGGTGTGCCGTTCGAGACGGTGATCAAGGGGCTGAACCATGCGGTCCACCGCGCCCACACGGGGCTGGGCGTGAGCGCCAAGCTGATCCTGTGTTTCCTGCGCCACTTGAGCGAGGAAGAGGCACTGGCGACGCTGGAAGCCGCGCTGCCCTGGCGCCACCACTTCATCGGCGTGGGGCTGGACAGCAGCGAAGTCGGCCATCCGCCCAGCAAGTTCGAACGCGTGTTCGCCCGCTGCCGCGCACTCGGGCTGCACATCGTTGCCCATGCCGGCGAGGAAGGTCCGCCCGCTTACATCCACGAGGCGCTGGACCTGCTGGGCAGCGAGCGCATCGACCACGGCGTGCGCTGCCTGGAGGATGCGGCGCTGGTCGAGCGGCTCGCCGATGAACGCATCCCGCTGACGGTGTGCCCGCTGTCGAACGTCAAGCTGTGCGTGTTCCCGACGATGGCGGACCACAACCTGCCGGCGCTGCTCGACGCCGGGCTGTGTGCGATGGTCAACTCCGACGATCCGGCCTACTTCGGTGGTTATCTGAACCAGAACTTCGTCGAACTCTTCGCGGCGCTGCCGCAACTGAACGCACGCCATGCTTACCAACTGGCGCGCAACAGCTTCGAGGCGAGCTTCGTGCCGGTGGAGCAGAAGCGGGTGTGGGTGGGGCAACTGGATGCCGTGTTCCATGCGGCGTGACCGCCAGCGGCTGCTGCGGGCCACCGCTGCGGCCGGGGTGGGTCTGTGGCTGGGTGTGGCCATGGCCACCGCCAATGCCGCGACACCTGCACCCACCAGGCCGCCGCTGAACGTGGCCTTCGTCTACGCCACCCCCATCGGCACCGCTGGCTGGACCTACCAGCACCACATGGGCCGGCTTGGGCTGGAGAAGAACCTGGGCACCGCGGTGCAGACCCGTTTCGTCGAGAACGTCGCCGACGACGCAGAGGCGGAGCGGGTGCTGCGCGCGCTGGTGGCGCAGGGCCACCGGCTGATCTTCGCCACCAGCGAGTCGCACCGGGCCGCCGTGCTGCGGGTGGCGCCAGAGTTTCCGCACGTCGCCTTCGAGTCGGTGGGCGATCTCCGCGAGGCGCCGCGTGTCCCTGCGCCCGCCAACGTCAGCCTCTACAACGCCCGCGCCGACCAGGGCCGCTACCTCGCCGGACGCGTGGCCGGCCAGATGAGCCGCAGCGGGCGGATCGGCCATGTCGCGGGCGCCCAGAACCCGCAGGCGCTCCAGGCCCTCGACGCCTTCACCCGCGGCCTGCACAGCGCGAACCCGAAGGCCCAGGTCCAGGCGGTCTGGCTCAACACCCCCTTCCATCCGGCCAAGGAGCGCGAGGCGGCCGAGCGGCTGGTGCGCGACGGTGCCGACGTGCTCACGCAGTACCGCGGCACGTCCGCCGTCGCCGAAGTGGCCGAAGTCCACGCGGCCCAGGGTGTGCGCTGCATCGGCGACCAGAGCGACCTGCGCCCCTTTGCGCCCACGGCCCAGCTCACCAGCAGCACCCTCCACTGGGGCGACCGCTACACGGCGGTGGCCAAGGCGGTGATCGCCGGGACGTGGAAGCCGCGGCCCTTCAGCGGCGGGGTGCGCGAGCGGGTGGTGCGGATGGCGCCGTACGCGGCCGAGGTGCCGCGCGAGGCACAGCGCCAGGTCAACGAGATCGAGCGGGCGATGGCGGCAGGGCGCGGGCCTGTGCGCTGAGACAATGCACCCCTCACTCTCTGGACCTCCATGTCATTCGCTTCCCTTGGCCTGAACCCGGCACTGGTCCGCGCCGTCCGCGAACTCGGCCTCGCCACGCCGACGCCCATCCAGACCCAGGCCATTCCCGCCGCCTTGTCGGGCGCCGATGTGCAGGGCGCCGCGCAAACCGGCTCGGGCAAGACGCTGGCGTTCGTGCTGCCGCTGCTGCAGCAGGACATGAACGTGCGCCGCGAGTGGCCGCGCTCGCCCCGCGGGCTGGTGCTGGTGCCGACCCGCGAGCTGGCGATCCAGGTGGGCGAGGTATTGCGCGATCTGGCCCGGATGCTGCCGGACCCGCCACGGGTGGCTGTCCTGTTCGGCGGGGTGTCGATCAATCCGCAGATGATGGGTCTGCGCGGTGGCACGGAGATCGTCGTCGCCACGCCCGGCCGGCTGCTCGATCTGGTGGACCACAACGCGCTGCGGCTGGATGCGATCAGCACGCTGGTGCTCGACGAGGCGGATCGGCTGCTCGACCTGGGGTTCGCGGACGAGCTGAACCGCGTGCTGGCGCTGCTGCCCGCCAAACGGCAGAACCTGCTGTTCTCGGCGACCTTCCCGGAAACGGTGCAGGCGCTGGCCGACGCGCTGCTGCGGGAGCCAACGCGCATCGACATCGGTGCATCGCTGGCCGAGGACGGTGGCGACGACGTTCACCCCGACATCGTGGAGCGGGCCATTGCCCTGGACGCCGGCCGGCGCACGGGTGTGCTGCGGTATCTCATCAAGGAAGGTGGCTGGGACCGCGTGCTGGTGTTCGTCGCGACCCGCTACGCCACCGAGCTGCTCGCGCACAAGCTGGGCCGCGAGGGGCTGCACGCTGCGGCGCTGCACGGCGAACTGAGCCAGGGCACGCGCGCCGAGGTGCTGACCGCATTCCGCGACGGGCGGGTGCAGGTGCTGGTGGTGACGGATCTGGCGGCGCGCGGGATCGACATTGCGCGGCTGCCGGCGGTGGTCAACTTCGACCTGCCGCGCTCGGCCGACGACTACACCCACCGCGTTGGCCGCACCGGCCGCGCCGGCGAGCCGGGCACGGCAGTGAGCTTCATCACGGCAGCGACCGAGTCGCATTTCCGGCTCATCGAGAAGCGCCAGGGGCGGCGCGTGCCGCGGGAGCAGATTCCCGGCTACGAGCAGGTCGAGACGGCCACGCCCGACCAGGCGGCGGGTGGCATCAAGGGCCACCGCATGAGCAAGAAGGACAAGCTGCGTGCAGCGGCGGCAGCAGTGGATCCACAGGCAAAAAAATAGGCGATGGCTGCGTGCCATCGCCTCTTGTGGACCTTGCGGCCGGTGTTCGCTGGGCCAGTTACTTACAGACCTGGCCCTTGACGACGTGCGCACCCTTGGCCTTGGCTTCGGTTTCGGTCATGTAGGCGCCAGCCTTGGTCTTGCCGTAGTACTTCGTGCCTTCGCAGTGGTAGACCTTGCCATTGACCCAGACCTTGCCTGCACCACCGCCGACGGCAGGTTGTGCGGCAGCGGTCTTGGCGGGTGCAGCGGGTGCCGGTGCAGCGGCCGGAGCGGCAGTCGATGCTGCAGGCGGCGCGACCACGGCCTTCACATCGGCGGCCACCGACTTGACCGCCGACGCGGCAGCCGGCAGTGCGGCAGCGGCCTTGGTCACGGCGGTGGCTGCGGGTGCAGCGGCCTGTGCAAAGACGGAACCAGCCAGAACACTGCCTGCCACGAGCATGAACAACGCTTTTTTCACTGTGAACTCCGGGTAACTGCACGGAAGTACGTGCATGTCACCTCTAACGCAGCCTGCGCACGCCGGTTGACGAGGGCGTTCAATTTCTTGGCAGGTGGTTGCCGGACAGGCGCAGGCGCTTGGCGGCGTCCTCGTCCCGCGCATCGTCGATCTCGCGCACGACACTGCGCACATCCACCGGCCCGCGGGCATGGACAAAGCGCCCCGTCAGCGGCGTCTCGGTGTGCAGCAGGCCGCGCTCGTACAGCGCCCAGAGTTCGTGCCCGTAGTCGCTGCGCAGCAGTTCCGGGGCGAAGCGGCCGAAGAAGTTGCGCAGGTTCTCCACATCGCGCAGGAGCATCCGCTTGGCGTGGTTGTTGCCCGCGGCGTCCACCGCCTGCGGCAGGTCGATGATCACCGGCCCGTCCTCCCCCAGCAGGATGTTGAACTCCGACAAGTCGCCATGCACCACGCCCGCGCCGCAGAGCATCCGCACCACCTCGGCGATCAGCGTGGCGTGGTGGCGGCGGGCGTCCACGGGGGTGAACTCGACATCGTTGAGGCGCGGGGCGGCGTCGCCGTTGGCGTCCGTGACCAGCTCCATCAGCAGCACGCCGTCCAGGAACAGGTGCGGCCTGGGCACGCGCACGCCCGCGGCGGCGAGCCGGTAGAGCGCATCGACCTCGGCGCTTTGCCACGCCGCTTCCGTGGCTTCGCGGCCGAAGCGGGTGCCCTTGGCCATGGCGCGGGCCTGGCGGGTGTTCTTGACCTTGCGGTTTTCGGTGTAGTCCACGGCCTGCCGGAAGCTGCGGTTGGTCGCTTCCTTGTAGACCTTGGCGCAGCGCGTCTCGTCGCCACTGCGCACGACATAGACGGTGGCTTCCTTGCCGCTCATCAACTGGCGCACGACCGTGTCGATGAGTCCTTCCTCGACCAGTGTCTGTAGTCTGCTGGGTGTTTTCATCGGTGGATTTTGCGCTACGCGCGCCACAAGCGCCGCAGCACCTCGGCGGCCCAGTCGGTGAGGGCCCGGCCATCCCAGGGTTCCGCCAGCGTGTACTCGTCGCCGTCGATCACCGCGCTGTGGGTCAGCGTGGCATGGCCGTTCACCGACAGCGTGACCCAGCCGCGCTCGCCCGCGTCCCAGTCGAGCTGGATGGCGCCGTCGGGCTGGACCTCGATCTCGCCGGGTGGCCACGCCGGCTCGGCCGCCAGCAGCGCCAGCAGGCACGCGGCTTCGGACTCGGTGGCGGGGGTGGGCGGTGTCCACGGGCGGTCGGCGCCGAGGAGGCGGGCTTCATGGAGCGCAGTGGTGAGTGCTTTGGACGGCATGGCAGCGTAGGATATCCCCATGACCGGCACACCGCCGCGCCATGAACCCCACCCTGTATCGAACGGAGATCACCATGCCCAAAGGCCAGCGCAGCAGCAAGGAAGTCAAGAAACCGAAGAAGGACACATCGCCCCCGAAGCCGATGTCCCTGGACCCGGTGCGTCCGACGGTCACGACCGTGGTGCCGGATCGCTCGAAGAAGAAGGCGTGACCGGCTGTGGCGCTGCCGGCGCCTCGGCCCGCAGTGCCCGCAACAGCCGCTGACCCGCCCGCCCGTTGACCTCGTGGCCGAGGCGGGTCTGCTCGGCGCGCACCGCGGTCTTGCTGCGGTCGCCGAGCATGCCGTCCACCTCGCCGATGTCGTGGCCGCGCGCCGACAGCAGCGTCTGCACCTCGCGGCGCTCGGCCCGCGACAGACCAGCGTCATCGGTCGGCCACGGCGTCGCGAACGGCCCGCCGCCGCGCAACCGGTCCGACAGGTGCGCGATCGCCAGCCCGTAGCTCTCGGCGGCGTTGTAGCTGTAGAGCGCGTCGAAGTTGCGCGTCACCAGGAAGGCCGGCCCGGTCGCCCCCGCCAGCGTCACCAGCCCTGCGGTTTCTGCGCCGGCCGGCAAGGGGCTGCCATCCGCGAGCCGCAGCCCGGCGGCGGTCCAGGCGGTCAGTGGCTGCCGGTTCTTGCGGCCCTGTCCCGCCACTGAAAACCCCGCCGGCAGCCGCACCTCCCAACCCCACATCCGATCGCCCTGCCAGCCCGCCTTGGCGAGGAAGTTCGCGGTCGAAGCCAGCGCATCCGGCACGCTGTCCATTAGGTCACGCTTGCCGTCACCGTCGAAATCCACCGCCAGCCGCTCGAAGGTGCTGGGCATGAACTGCGTGTGTCCGAAAGCGCCGGCCCACGAGCCGACCAGCCGTTCCGGCGCGATGTGGCCGGCTTGCAGGATGCGCAGCGTGGCGAACAGCTCGCCGCGGAAATACCCCTGCCGCCGCCCGAGGCACGACAGCGTGCCCAGCGCCTGCACCAGCGGGTACTTGCCGAAGGTCTGCCCGAAGTTGCTCTCCACGCCCCAGACTGCCACGACCGTCTCCGGATCGACGCCGTAACGCTGCTGCACCTGGGCGAGCACGGCGGCGTGCCGGGTCAGCAGGGCGCGGCCTTGTTCGACCCGTTCGTCGTCCACCAGCCCGGCGAGGTAGTCCCAGACCGGTGTCTTGAACTCGGGCTGGACGTTGAGCTTGTCGATCACGGTCAGGTCGGCCGCCAGCCCCTGGGTGTGGCGGTCGTAGGTGTCGCCGCGCACACCGGCGGCCAGCGCGGCGGGTTTCAGGTCGGCGAGGCAGCGGGAGAACTCGTCCGTCTGGGCGGCCTGCGCGAACGCGGTCGAACAGGCCAGGGCCAGCGCCGGGGCGGTGAAGCGCAGGAGCTGCGGGAGCTGCTGGAGCTGTAACAGGGGCATGGGGTGGCTCTTTCAGTGCGAAGGACTGTGTGCAAGGGGGCTGGAGCTGGCGGCAATGACCCGTCCGTGGAGCCACCGGTGCGCCGGGTCGATGTCATGCCGCCGGTGCCACACCATTTGCAACTGCAGCGGCGGCAACTGCACCGGCAACGGCCGGCACACCAGATCGTCCGCCGCCCCCGTGACCGCCAGAAAGGCCCGCGGCATCACGGTCAGCAGGTCGGTCTGCGCCACGACCCGGCCGGCGGTGAAGTACTGGTTCACCGCCAGCACCACCCGGCGCTGCAGACCCAGCCCGGCCAGCGCCTCGTCCACCTGCCCATGTGCCCGGCCCGAGAAACTGACCAGCAGGTGTTCGGCGGCGCAGTAGTCCTCCAGCGTCAGCTCGGCCGCCTCCAGCGGATGGCCGCGCCGCATCACGCAGACGTGTTCGCTTTCGTCGAGCCGGTGGTGGCGCAGCGGGGCGTTGGCGCCGAGCGTGACCTGGCGCGAGACCAGCTCCGGAAAATGCCCGATGGCCAGATCCGCCTCGCCGCGGTCGAGCAGCGGCGCCGGGTCGCGGGTGGTCAGCGGCAGCACGCGCAGATCGGCCAGTACCCGCTGTTCCTGCAGGCGCCGCACCAGTGGCGGCAGCAGCAGCGCCGAGGCCGCGTCCGCCATTGCCAGCGCGAAGGTGCGCGGCTGGTGGACGGGGTCGTAGTCGGTCGGCTCGAAGACGTGCCGCAGTTGCGCCAGCGCCGTGCGGACCTCGGGCCAGAGGGCGTCGGCGCGCGCGGTCGGCACCACGCCGAACGCCGCGCGGGTGAACAGCGTCTCGCCCACGGCGTCCTTGAGCCGGCGCAGCGCGTTGCTCACGGCAGGCTGCGTCATGGCCAGGTGGTCGGCGGCGCGGGTGAGGTTGCGCTCGGCCATCACGCTGTCGAAGACCCGCAGCAGGTTGAGGTCGAGGGTGCGGAAGTTCATGTGTGCATGCGCCAATCCATTCATGAATCGTATAACAAGGATTCATGAAACGAGCTAACAGCATATCTAGGGTTTACCCCATACTCCGCTTCACCAAGGGTTAACCCTAAGGAGTTTCAGATGTCAATGGTTCTCGTTCCTGCAGTCAATACCACCACCACCGCCCGTTCGTTCGCGGTGTTCCTCGTCGATGCCATGGCCGACGCCCTGCACAAGCTGTCTGTCCGCATCGCGGAAGCTGGCCAGCCCTATGAGCCACGCACACCCGAAGAGCTGATCGAATGGGCCAACAGCTACGAGGCCACCCAGCCCTCGTATGCCGCCGACCTGCGTGCGGCGGCGCTGCATGCCCAGCAGATCGCGGGCGGCGCCAAGTACAACTGAGCCGCCCTCCACCGATCAGCAGCGTTCGAAGACCGCCGCGATGCCCTGGCCACCGCCGATGCACATGGTGGCCAGCGCGTAGCGGCCCTGGATGCGCTGCAACTCGTACAGCGCCTTGGTCGTGATGATCGCGCCGGTGCCGCCGATGGGGTGGCCCAGCGAGATGCCCGAGCCGTTCGGGTTGACCTTGGCGGGGTCGAGGTCGAGTTCCTTCGAGACGGCGCAGGCTTGTGCCGCGAAGGCTTCGTTGGCCTCGATCACGTCCATGTCACCGATCGACAGGCCGGCCCGCTTCAGCGCGATGCGGGTCGAGGGCACCGGGCCGATGCCCATGAGGGTCGGATCCACACCCGCGTGTGCGTAGCTCACCAGGCGAGCGATCGGCGTCAGGCCATGCGCCTTGACCGCTTCGGCGCTGGCCAGCACGACCGCCCCCGCGCCGTCGTTGATGCCCGACGCATTGCCGGCCGTGACCATGCCGTCCTTCTTGAATGCCGGCCGCATCCTGGCCAGGCTCTCCATCGTGGTGTCGGCCTTGACGTGTTCGTCGATCAGGAACGGGACCATGCCCTTGCGTGTCTTGATCTCGATCGGCACGATCTGGCTGGTGAAGCGGCCTTCGGCGATGGCTTGCGCCGCACGGCGGTGGCTCTCGACGGTCAGCGCGTCCATCATCTCGCGCGTGATGCCGTACTTTTCGGCCACGTTCTCGGCCGTGATGCCCATGTGGATCTTGTGGAAGGGATCGTGCAGCGCGCCGAGCATCAGGTCGATGACCTGCGTGTCGCCCATGCGCGCGCCCCAGCGGTTGGTCGGCAGCAGGTAGGCGCCGCGGCTCATGTTCTCGGCGCCGGCGCCGATCGCCACTTCGCAGTCGCCCAGCAGGATGGCTTGTGCCGACGAGATGATCGCCTGCAGGCCCGAGCCGCACAGGCGATTCACGTTGAAGGCAGGCGTTTCCTGCGGGCAGCCGGCGTTCACGGCGGCCACGCGGCTCAGGTAGCAGTCGCGCGGCTCGGTGGTGACGACCGTGCCCATCGCCAGGTGGCCGACGGCGTCCGCTGGCACGCCGCTGCGCTCCAGGGCGGCCTTGACGATGGTGGTGGCCAGATCGACCAGTGGCGTGTCCTTGAGCGTGCCGCCGTAGGTGCCGATGGCCGAACGGGCGGCGCTGACGATGAATACTTCGCGGGTCATGGTGTCTTCCTCCAGGAATGGACAGGGGAGTGCAAACGGTACTCTGCCTGTGCTACAGCGCGCTGACGAACGTTCCTCGCCGAACTTCTTACACTGCACGCCTCACGCTCCCTTTGA
>NZ_JAAFKF010000030.1 GCF_013299175.1 Sphaerotilus sp. | reverse complement strand
CCCGCGCCAGTTGTTCCGCCGCCAGTGCGGTGTCGATGCGCGGTTCCAGCCGCACGAACCCGCTCAGATCCCCCGCGACTGCGCCCGAGGCGATGGCCGGTCGCGCCAGCCGCGCCGTCAGCAGCGAGGCGGCGCGGAACCAGCGCGCGTGCAGGCCGTCTGGCGCGTTGAAGGTGCCGTGCATCAGGCCGCCGGGGTTGCCGGAGGTTTCCTGGGCGGGGGCGGCTTGCCGGTCCAGCACGGTCGTGTGCCAGCCCTGACGTGCCAGCGCCCAGGCAGCGGCACACCCGGCCAGCCCGGCCCCGATGACCAGCGCCGCGCGCGGCCCCTGGTGCGGTGGGCGGAACGCGGCAGGACGTGGCGGGAGGTAGCGCGGCGGAAAGCGGGTGTGCCAGTCGGTGTCCGGCCGGGCCGACCAGAGCGTGGCTGCGGGTGCTGCCAGTCGGTGCAGGCGCCGCAGCAGATCGTCCGACACCGCCAGTGTGTCGCCCAGCCAGAAGGCATCCACCTGCGCCTGCACGCCGCGCAGCGCGGTTTCCGGCTCGCCGGACAGGCGCATCCACTGCACCCGGCTGTCCGCGTGGTCGGCGCTGTCCGGGCCGTCGAGTGCCAGGACGATCAGCCGCTCGCAGCGCAGCGGGTCGGCGCACCAGGCGGCCTGCAGTGCCTCGAACCGTGCGGCAGCGCCTGGGCCGAGGTCCAGCACGACCAGCCGCTCGCGGCCCTGCCAGCGTGCCGGCAAGCCGCTGGCGGTGAGGAAATCGGGGAGCGGGGAGGGGATCGACATGCGTGGCGTCATCGGTGGGGCCGGGCATTGTCCGCGACTGAGGGACAATTCACGCCATGAGTGATCTCGCCACCAATTCCACCGCCTCGGCCGCTGCGCCGACCCCCCGCATCGGCTTCGTCAGCCTGGGTTGTCCGAAGGCTTTGACGGACTCCGAACTGATCCTGACCCAGCTCAGCGCCGAGGGCTACGCCACCAGCAAGACCTTCCAGGGCGCCGACCTGGTGATTGTCAACACCTGCGGCTTCATCGACGACGCCGTGCGCGAAAGCCTCGACACCATCGGCGAGGCGCTGGCCGCCAACGGCAAGGTCATCGTCACCGGCTGCCTCGGCGCCAAGACGGGCGACGGCGGCGGCAACCTCGTGCGCCAGATGCACCCCAGCGTGCTCGCCGTCACGGGGCCGCACGCGACGCAGGAAGTGATGGACGCCGTCCACCTGCACGTCCCCAAGCCGCACGACCCCTTCATCGACCTCGTGCCCGCCGCCGGCATCAAGCTCACGCCGCGGCACTACGCCTACCTGAAGATCAGCGAGGGCTGCAACCACCGCTGCTCGTTCTGCATCATCCCGTCGATGCGCGGCGACCTCGTCTCGCGGCCGATCGGCGACGTGCTGAACGAGGCGCGGGCGCTGTTCGAGGGCGGCGTGAAGGAGCTGCTCGTCATCAGCCAGGACACCTCGGCCTATGGCGTCGATGTCAAGTACCGCACCGGCTTCTGGGATGGCAAGCCGGTCAAGACCAAGATGCTCGACCTCGTGGCGCAGCTCGGCGAACTGGCCAAGCAGCATGGCGCCTGGGTCCGCCTGCACTACGTCTACCCGTATCCGCACGTCGACGAGATCCTGCCGCTGATGGCCGAAGGGCTGGTGCTGCCGTACCTCGACGTGCCGTTCCAGCATGCCCACCCCGACGTGCTCAAGCGCATGAAGCGTCCTGCCAGCGGCGAGCGCAACCTGGAGCGGCTGCTGAAGTGGCGCGAGGCGTGTCCCGAGATCGTCGTGCGCTCGACCTTCATCGCCGGCTTCCCTGGCGAGACCGAAGCCGAGTTCGAGTACTTGCTTGATTTCCTGAAGGAAGCGCAGATCGACCGCGCCGGCTGCTTCGCCTACTCGCCGATCGATCGTCGTGCGCTCGACCTTCATCGCCGGCTTCCCTGGCGAGACCGAAGCCGAGTTCGAGTACTTGCTTGATTTCCTGAAGGAAGCGCAGATCGACCGCGCCGGCTGCTTCGCCTACTCGCCGATCGAAGGGGCGCCGGCCAATGCGCTGGAAGGCGCGTTGCCGGACGCCGTGCGCGAAGAGCGCCGCGCCCGCTTCATGGCGGTGGCCGAAGCTGTCTCGACGGCCAAGCTGCAGCGTCGCGTCGGCTCGACCATGCAGGTGCTGGTGGACAGCGCACCGTCGATGGGCCGCAAGGGCGGTGTGGCGCGCACCTATGCCGATGCGCCCGAGATCGACGGCACGGTGAAGATCCTGGCGCCGACCAAGGCTTCCAAGACGATGAAGGTCGGCGACTTCGCGCGGGTGCGGATCGTTGGCACCTCGGGGCACGACCTGGTGGGTGAACTGCTGTGACCGAGGGGGTCGATCGGCTGACGACCGGCCTGATCCACCACCCGTACACCGCACCGGCCGAGTTCGATGCGCTGCCGCCGGGGGTGTTCAAGGCGTCGTCGGTGTTCTTCCCGAGCGTCGCGGCCTTGCGAGAGCGGCGCTGGGATGACAAGAGCGGCTACACCTACGGCCTGCACGGCACCCCCACCACGTTCACGCTGGAGGCGCGGCTCGCCACGCTCGAAGGTGCGAACCACGTCCTGCTCGCGCCGAGCGGGCTGTCGGCGATCACGCTGGTGGACATGGCGCTGCTGTCGGCGGGGGACGAGGTGCTGTTGCCCGACAACGTCTATGGCCCGAGCCGCAGTTTCGCCACGCACGAGCTGAAGCAGTGGGGCATCGCGTGCCGGTTGTACGACCCGATGGAACCGGCCTCGCTGTTCGCGGCGCTGACGCCACAGACGAAGCTGGTCTGGCTGGAGGCGCCGGGTTCGGTGACGCTGGAGTTTCCGGATCTGCGGGCGCTGGTGCGTGAGGCGAGGGCGCAGGCACCGCAGGCGGTGGTCGCGCTCGACAACACCTGGGGCGCCGGGATCGCGTTCAACGCCTTCGATCTCGGCGACGGGCTGGCGGTGGACGTGACGGTGCATGCGCTGACCAAGTACCCGTCTGGCGGCGCGGACGTGCTGATGGGGTCGGTCGCGTGCCGCGACGACGCGCTGTACCGGCGGCTCGCGTGGTGCCACAGCCGGCTCGGGCTGGGGGTGGGCGCCAACGATGTCGAGGCGCTGCTGCGCGGGCTGCCGTCGCTGGCGCTGCGTTACGCGGCGCAGGATGCGGCGGGTCGGCGCATCGCCGCGTGGTGCCAGAGGCGGGCCGAATTCGTGCGCGTGCTGCACCCGGCGCTGCCCGATTCACCGGGCCATGCGCATTGGGCTGAACTGTGTTCGGCGGCGGCCGGGCTGGTCACGGTCGAGTTCGATCCGCAGTTCAGCGCGGCGCAGGTGGATGCGTTTGTCGATGCGCTGCGGTTGTTCCGCATCGGCTGGTCGTGGGGCGGGCCGGTGAGTCTGGCGGTGCCGTATCAGTCCAAGGCGATGCGGGCACTGGCGACGCCGTACCGCGGGACGCTGGTGCGGCTGTGCATCGGGCTGGAGGCGGTGGAGGATCTGGTGGGCGATCTGGGGCAGGCGCTGGCGGTGGTTCAGGGCACGATCAGTTAGTGGATCCGGATGTCGGCACCGATCAGCGTTCCGGCACTGTCTGCTTTTGCGTAGGCGTGCGGATGTCTGAGGTGCCTTGATCGTTGAGTCATCCGCCGGTTTTGGCGGACTTTGCCGAGGGCAAAGGCTTGGCGAGCGCCCCGGTCTTCAGCCACTCCTTCAGCGCCGTGTTCACCCGGGTCTGCCACCCACGTCCGCTGGCTCGAAAGGCTGCCAACACGCCCGGATCAAGGCGTATGGCCACCTGCTCCTTGGTCGGACTCTTGTTCTTGCCGCGGGTCCGGCGCAGTTGAGAAATGGTTTCAGCCACGCCACCGCCCGGTGTGGCGACTCCCTTGCTCCAGTCCACAGGGGTTTCGGGCGCCACTGCCGGTGCGGCGGCAGCCAGCGCGATGGCGATTTGAGCGGGACTAAAGGCCGGAGAAATAGTCTTGGGCTTCTTTGCGATTGGCATGGCGGCAGGAGATGAGGTGAGCGCCTTCATCGCGCTCGGTCCAGACCAAGAAGACAACCCGACCTTGCCAGTAGCCCAGGCTCTGAAGCCGAAGCTCGCCGTAGCTGGCGCGGGCATCTTCCACCGTGATCATCGGCGCGTCAAAGACGCTTTCCAGTTCCGCGAGATCAATTCCGTGCTTGCTGATGTTCGTGCGGCGCTTGGTTTCGTGCCAAGTGATCATGATAAAAATGTAGATGCGTTTTGATTTTTCAGCAAGCGCCAGTTCAACCCCGAAACCGATACGCCCCCACCCCCCGCTGCCCCACCCGCAACCGAAACACCCCACCCGCCCCCGGCTCCCCAGCCAGTTCCTCCGCCGTGACCCCCGCCCGCGCCGAGGTCACGAACAACTCGTCCATCCCCGCCCCGCCAAACACCGGACAGGTGATCTGACTCGCCGGCAGCGCCAGCCGATCCGTCTCGCGCCCCTCCGCGTCATAGCGCACGACGCAGTTCCCCCGCCACTGCGCATTCCACAAACCCCCTTCCGCATCGACCGTCGAGCCGTCCGGATACCCCTCGTGCGCCCCGAGCTTCACGAACGGCCGCGGCTCGCCCAGCCGCCCATCGGCGTGGTAATCGACGCACCAGATCTGCCGCGTCGGCGAGTCGGTGAAATACAGCCTCGTGCCATCCGGGCTGAAGGCGAGGCTGTTGGCCACACCGACCTTCGGCAGCGGCAGGCGCTCGACGTTCAGCGCGCCGTCCGTGCAGCCGACGCGGTAGAAATGGCCGATCGGCGCCTCGTCGGGCGTCTGGTTGTAGATGCCGACGACGAAGCGCCCCTGCGGATCACAGCGCCCATCATTCAGCCGCGTCGTCGGGTTCTCTGGCTCGACCGGCACGATCGGCGTCAGCAACGCGCCGCGCTCCAGATCGAACAGCGCGACCCCCGATGCCAGCGCCAGCAGCAAGCGCCCCGGCTCTTCGCAGAACGCGAAGCTGCCCAGCCGCTCCGGCATCGGCCAGACCCGCACCGCGCCATCCGCCGCCCGCCAGCGGCTGAGCGTCGAGGACTGGATGTCGGTCCAGTACAGCGCCTGCTCGACCGGGCACCACAGCGGGCCTTCGCCGAGCCTGGCCTGTGCATCCACCAGCAATTCCGCTGTGGCCTGGTTGTTGTCGTTGTCCATCAAACGATCCCTGCATCCACTTGAAAGTCATGCGCCGTACACAGCGCGCTGTCGTCGGCCGCCAGGAACAGCGCCATGCGGGCGATGTCGGCGGGCATCAGCGGACGGTCGATGCACTGCAGCCGCGAGATGTCCGCCTTCGCCGCGTCATCGACCCACAGCCGCACCTGCTTTTCCGTCATCACCCAGCCCGGCACCAGCGTGTTGACGCGGATGTTGAACCGCCCCAGATCCCGCGCCAGCCCGCGGGTCAGCCCCTGCACCGCCGCCTTCGACGCGGTGTAGGCCGGCATCCCGCCTTGCTTGAGCATCCAACTGATCGATCCGAAGTTGACGATCGAGCCGCCGCCCGCCGCCCGCATGTCGGCCGCCACCGCCTGCGCGGCGAAGAACTGGTGCTTCAGGTTGACCGCCACGCCCCGGTCCCACGACTCCGAGGTGGTCGAGTCGATGCTGTGGCGCTGGTCGTTGGCGGCGTTGTTCATCAGCGCGGCGATCGGGCCGCAGCGTTGGCGGATGGACTCGATGGCGGCTTGCAGCGCCGGGATGTCGGTCACGTCGGCGCGCACGAACACCGGCGCGTGGCGGGTGCGGGCCTTGGCAGCGAGCGCGGCGGCCAGGGCCTCGCCCGCTGTCTCGTCGATGTCGATGAAGCCGACCCGCGCGCCTTGCGCGACGAACTCGCGGACCAGCGTGGCGCCGATGCCGGTAGCGCCGCCGGTGATGAGGACGGCGCGGTCGGTCAGGCTGGGGTAGCGGGCAAAGCGGGCAGGGCGGGGCTTGGGCGGGGACATGGTGGTGGCGACTGGGTTGGCGGTTTGGGTAGCGATTGGGGTAGCGATGTAGTCATACTAAATTTTGGCGATTTGCGCGGATTCAGGGTTTGTACCGTGAACATCGCAAATAAAGTAATACTTTAATGGCGACGTTGCCACTCCAGCGTCCCCGCGTTGCACCCGCCATGTCGTCGCCCCCCCGCAAGCTCAGGTCCGCCGAATGGTTCGGCACGGTGGACAAGAACGGCTTCATGTACCGCAGCTGGATGAAGAACCAGGGCATCCCGGACCACGAGTTCCAGGGCAAGCCGATCATCGGCATCTGCAACACCTGGTCCGAGCTGACGCCGTGCAACGCCCATTTCCGCGAACTGGCCGAGCGGGTGCGGCGCGGGGTGTTCGAGGCGGGCGGCTACCCGGTCGAGTTTCCGGTGTTCAGCAACGGCGAGTCCAACCTGCGCCCCACGGCGATGTTCACGCGCAACCTGGCGAGCATGGACGTGGAGGAGGCGATCCGCGGCAACCCGATCGACGCGGTGGTGCTGATGGTCGGCTGCGACAAGACGACGCCGGCCCTGCTGATGGGCGCGGCGAGCTGCGACGTGCCGGCGATCGCGGTGTCGGGCGGGCCGATGCTCAACGGCAAGCACCAGGGCCGCAATATTGGCTCGGGCACCGCCGTGTGGCAGCTCTCCGAGCAGGTCAAGGCCGGCACCATCTCGATCCACGAATTCATGTCGGCCGAGGCGGGCATGTCGCGCTCGGCGGGCACCTGCAACACGATGGGCACGGCGTCCACGATGGCGTGCATGGCCGAGGCGCTCGGCGTCACGCTGCCGCACAACGCGGCGATTCCGGCGGTCGATGCGCGGCGCTACGTGCTGGCGCATCTGTCCGGGATGCGCATCGTCGAGATGGCCAAGGAGGATCTGCGCCTGTCGAAGCTGCTGACCCGCGAGGCGTTCGAGAACGCGATCCGCGTCAACGCGGCGATCGGCGGCTCGACCAACGCGGTGATCCACCTGAAGGCGATCGCCGGGCGCATCGGCGTGGATCTGGCGCTGGAAGACTGGACCCGCGTCGGCCGTGGCACGCCGACGATCGTCGATCTGCAGCCGTCCGGGCGCTTCCTGATGGAGGAGTTCCACGACGCGGGCGGCTTGCCGGCGGTGCTGCGGCGGCTGGGCGAAGCGGGTTTGCTGCCGCACCCGGACGCGCTCACCGCCAACGGCCGCACGCTGTGGCAGAACGTGCAGGACGCGCCGCTGTGGAACGACGAGGTGATCCGCCCGCTGGACAAGCCGCTGGTGGCCGATGGCGGGATCTGCATCCTGCGCGGCAATCTGGCGCCGCGTGGGGCGGTGCTCAAGCCGTCGGCGGCGACGCCCGCGCTGTTGCAGCACCGGGGCAGGGCGGTGGTGTTCGAGAGCCTCGAAGACTACAAGGCGCGCATCGCCGATCCCGAGCTGGTGGTGGATGCGCAGTCGGTGCTGGTGCTGAAGAACTGCGGCCCGCGGGGTTATCCCGGCATGGCCGAGGTCGGCAACATGGGCCTGCCGCCGAAGCTGCTGGCGCAGGGCGTGACGGACATGGTGCGGCTGTCGGATGCGCGCATGAGTGGCACGGCCTACGGCACCGTGGTGCTGCACGTCGCACCGGAAGCGCGGGCGGGCGGGCCGCTGGCGGTGGTGCAGGACGGCGACTGGATCGAGCTGGACTGCGCGGGCGGGCGGCTGCACCTGGAGGTGTCGGACGAGGAGCTTCAGGCGCGTCTTGCGGTCTGGGCCGAAACGCGCCAGCCCATCCCGGCCGATGGCAGCGGCTACCGCAAGCTCTACGTCGAGCATGTGCTGCAGGCGGACGAGGGCTGTGATTTCGATTTCCTGGTCGGGTGCCGCGGGGCCGAGGTGCCGCGCCATTCGCATTGAGTGCGCGTTGACTGCGCATTGAGGCTGTACCGATGACGTTTTCCGCCCGCAATCCCCGCCACATCGGCGTCTACCCGGTCGTGCCGACGACGTTCACCGCGTCCGGCGACCTCGACCTGCCCAGCCAGTTGCGCTGTGTCGATTTCATGATCGACGCCGGCTCGAACGGCCTGTGCATCCTGGCGAACTTCTCCGAGCAGTTCGTGCTGTCCGACGACGAGCGCGAGACGCTGACCCGCGCGATCCTTGCGCACGTCGCCGGTCGCGTGCCGGTGATCGTGACGACGACGCATTTCAGCTCCCGGATCTGCGCCGAACGCAGCCGCCGGGCGCAGGACCAGGGCGCGGCGATGGTGATGGTCATGCCGCCGTACCACGGCGCGACGCTGCGGGTGTCGGAAGGGCAGATCCACGCCTTCTACCGCACCGTGTCCGATGCGATCGGCATCCCGATCATGGTGCAGGACGCGCCGATCAGCGGCACCGCGATGTCCGCCGACTTCCTCGCCCGCATGGCCCGCGAGATCGCGCAGGTGGCGTATTTCAAGATCGAGACCTCGGGTGCGGCGTCGAAGCTGCGCGAGCTGATCCGGCTCGGCGGCGATGCGGTCGAAGGCCCGTGGGACGGCGAAGAAGCCATCACGCTGCTGCCCGATCTGGACGCGGGCGCGACCGGCGCGATGACCGGCGGCGCGTACCCGGACGGCATCCGCCTGATCGTCGATGCCTACCGCGCAGGTCGGCGCGAAGAGGCGGTGGCGCTCTACACGCAGTGGCTGCCGCTCATCAACTACGAGAACCGCCAGTGCGGCCTGCTGGCCTGCAAGGCGCTGATGCAGGAGGGCGGCGTGATCGCCTGCGAGGCACCGCGCCATCCGCTGCCCGCGATGCACCCTGACACCCGCGCCGGCCTGATCGAGACGGCGCGCCGGCTCGATCCGCTGGTGCTGCGCTGGGGTCGATGAACCCAAACCCGCCGAGCCCGGTTGGCTCGAAGACCGACAGGAGACAACGATGAACCGCAAACTGATGCTCAAGACCACGCTCGCCACCGGACTGGTCGCAGCCTTTGCACTGACCGGCACGGCCTATGCCCAGGACAAGGGCAGCGTCGGCGTGTCGATGCCCACCAAGTCCTCGGCGCGCTGGATTTCGGACGGCGACAGCATGGTCAAGGTGCTCAAGGACAAGGGCTACAAGGCCGACCTGCAGTACGCCGACGACGACATCCCGAACCAGCTCGCCCAGATCGAGAACATGATCACCAAAGGCGTCAAGGTGCTGGTGATCGCCGCCATCGACGGCACGACGCTGTCGAACGCGCTGCAGAAAGCGGCGGACAAGGGCGTCAAGGTCATCGCCTACGACCGCCTGATCAAGGGCAGCAAGAACGTCGATTACTACGCCACCTTCGACAACTTCCAGGTCGGCGTGATCCAGGCGAACTCGCTGGTCAAGGGCTTGAACCTCGCGGGCGGAAAAGGCCCGTTCAACATCGAGCTGTTCGGCGGCTCGCCGGACGACAACAACGCCTTCTTCTTCTACGACGGCGCGATGTCGGTGCTCAAGCCCTACATCGACAGCGGCAAGCTGGTCGTGCGCTCCAAGCAGATGGGCATGGACAAGGTCGGCACGCTGCGCTGGGACGGCGCCGTCGCCCAGGCCCGCATGGACAACCTGCTCAGCGCCTACTACGGCAAGGACCGCGTGGACGCCGTGCTGTCGCCGTATGACGGCCTGAGCATCGGCATCCTGTCCTCGCTGAAGGGCGTCGGCTACGGCACGCCGAAGCAGCCGTACCCGTTCGTCTCGGGCCAGGACGCCGAAGTCGCCTCGGTCAAGTCCATGCTGCGCGGCGAGCAGTACTCGACCGTGTTCAAGGACACGCGTGAACTGGCCAAGGTCACCGGCGGCATGATCGACGCGATGCTCAGCGGCAAGAAGGTCGAGATCAACGACACCAAGACCTACAACAACGGGGTCAAGGTGGTGCCGTCCTACCTGCTCAAGCCGGTCAGCGTGGACGCGACGAACTGGAAGCCGATCCTGATCGACAGCGGCTACTACAAGGAAAGCCAGATCAAGTAAGCGCGGGGAACCCCCCTCCCGGCCTCCCCCCGCTGGGGGGAGGAGGAATACGGGAACACATGCCTGCCTTGAGCCCTCCCCCCAGCGGGGGGAGGGTTGGGAGGGGGGTTCGCCAGCGCAGCCCTCTCCCAAGACTCGAAACGAGACCCACCCCGTGACAACCATCCTAGAGATGCGCGGCATCACCAAGCAGTTCCCGGGCGTCAAGGCGCTCGACAACGTGAACCTGCGCGTGCGGGCCGGCGAGATCCACGCCGTGGTGGGCGAGAACGGCGCCGGCAAGTCCACGCTGATGAAGGTGCTCAGCGGCGTGTACCCGCACGGCAGCTACAGCGGCGAGATCGTCTACGACGGTCAGCCGCGGGCCTTCTCGGGCATCGCCGACAGCGAACACGTCGGCGTCATCATCATCCACCAGGAGCTGGCGCTGGTGCCGCTGCTGTCGATCGCCGAGAACATCTTCCTCGGCAACGAGCCGTCGCGCTACGGCGTGATCGACTGGCAGGCGTGCCACGTCCGCACCCGCGCCCTGCTCGACAAGGTGGGGCTGGCCGAGTCGCCGACGACGCTGATCGACGACCTCGGCGTGGGCAAGCAGCAGCTCGTGGAGATCGCCAAGGCGCTGTCCAAGGAGGTGAAGCTGCTCATCCTCGACGAGCCGACCGCGAGCCTGAACGAGACCGACAGCGACGCGCTGCTGCGGCTGCTGGTGGAGCTGCGGCGCCAGGGCATCGCCTGCATCCTCATCTCGCACAAGCTCAACGAGATCGCCAAGGTGGCCGACGCGGTGACGGTGCTGCGCGACGGTGCGACGGTCCACCACATCGACTGCCGCGACGCCCCGCCGAGCGAGGACGAGATCATCCGCCACATGGTCGGCCGCGAGATGGCCGACCGCTACCCGCGCCGCACGCCAGAACTCGGCGAGACGGTGTTCGAGGTGCGCGACTGGACGGTGCATCACCCGCTGCACGCCGACCGCCAGGTGGTCAAGGGCGTGAACCTGACGGCGCGGCGCGGCGAGATCGTCGGCATCGCCGGGCTGATGGGGGCCGGGCGCACCGAGCTGGCGATGAGCGTGTTCGGCCGCGCCTACGGGCAGCGCATCCGCGGCGAGGTGCGCGTGAAGGGGCAGCCGGTCGATGTCTCCACCATCCAGCGTGCCATCGACCACGGCATCGCCTACGTCACCGAGGATCGCAAGGGCTACGGCCTGGTGCTCGACCACGGCATCGACCACAACATCACGCTGGCGCACCTGTCCGGCGTGTCGCGGCGCGGCGTGATCGACGAGGGCCGCGAGTTCACGGTCGCCAACGAGTACCGCCGGGCGCTGGGCATCCGCTGCGCCGACGTGTACCAGACAGTGGGCAACCTCTCCGGCGGCAACCAGCAGAAGGTGGTGCTCAGCAAGTGGCTGTTCTCGCAGCCGCAGGTGCTCATCCTCGACGAGCCGACCCGCGGCATCGATGTGGGTGCCAAGTTCGAGATCTACAGCCTCATGGCGGGGCTGGCCGCCGAGGGGCGCTGCATCGTGATGATCTCGTCGGAAATGCCCGAGCTGCTCGGCATGTGCGACCGGATCTACGTGATGAACGAAGGCCGCTTCGTCGCCGAATTCACCGCCGCCGAGGCGAGTCAGGAAAAGATCATGCGATCGATCGTTTCGTCGGTTTCGTCGGGAGCACGCTGAATGGATGCCTTGAAGAACAACCTCCGCGAGTACGGGATGCTGATGTCCCTGATCGCCATCATGGCCTTCTTCCAGGTCATGACCGACGGCACGCTGATGCAGCCGCTCAACCTCACCAACCTGATCCTGCAGAACAGCTACATCGTCATCATGGCGCTGGGCATGCTGCTGGTGATCGTGGCGGGACACATCGACCTGTCGGTGGGGTCGGTGGTCGGGTTCATCGGGGCGCTGGCGGCCGTGCTGATGGTGCAGTACGGCTGGCATTTCGTGCCGGCTACGCTGGTGTGCCTCGTCTGCGGCGGGCTGATCGGCGCGGCGCAGGGCTGGTTCGTCGCCTTCATGAAGATCCCGTCCTTCATCGTCACGCTGGCGGGGATGCTGGTGTTCAAGGGCCTGAGTCTGGCGCTGCTGCAGGGGCAGTCGGTCGGGCCGTTCCCGGACACCTTCCAGCTCCTCAGCTCGGGCTTCATCCCCGACGTGTTCGAAGGGGAGACGCTGCGGGTGACCTCGCTGGTGATCGGACTGGCGCTGGCGGCGGGGCTGTTCTGGCTGAAGCTGCGCGAGCGCACGCAGCAGGCGGCGCACGGCATGGCGGGCGAGCCGCTGGCGTTCTTCGTCGGCAAGCAAGGGGTGTTCGTCGCGCTGATCGTGCTGTTCGCCTACCTGCTGTCGTCCTACAAGGGCTTGCCGAACGTGCTGATCATCATGGCGCTGCTGATGGCGCTGTTCGATTTCGTCACGCAGCGCACCGTCATCGGCCGGCGCCTGTACGCGCTGGGCGGCAACGAGAAGGCGGCGCGGCTGTCCGGCATCAAGACGGATCGGCTGTCGTTCTGGACCTTCGTCAACATGGGCGTGCTGGCGGCGCTGGCCGGGCTGGTGTTCGCCGCGCGGCTCAACACGGCGACGCCGAAGGCGGGTCTGGGCTTCGAGCTGGACGTGATCGCCGCGTGTTTCATCGGCGGTGCCTCGGCTTCGGGCGGGGTGGGCAAGGTGCTGGGGGCGGTGATCGGCGCCTTCATCATGGGCGTGATGAACAACGGCATGTCCATCCTCGGCATCGGCATCGACTACCAGCAGGTCATCAAGGGCCTGGTGCTGCTCGCGGCGGTGTTCGTGGACGTGTACAACAAGAAGAAGGGTTGAGGGTTGAAAGCCCCGTTCACCGATCCGCACTACCGCGAGCCGCCCGACCGCAAGAGCATGCACGGGCGCATCGTGCGCGACCTGGGGATGCGCATCGTCTCGGGCGAGCTGAAGCCCGGCGACCGGCTGCCGAGCGAGGCGTCGCTGTGTGCCGACTACGACGTGAGCCGGCCGGTGCTGCGCGAGGCGACGCGGGTGCTGGTGGCCAAGGGACTGGTGCTGTCGCGCCAGCGGGCCGGCGCCACGGTGCGGGCGCAAAGCGACTGGCATTTGCTGGACCCGGACGTGCTGTACTGGCTGATCCAGTCGAAACCGCAGGGCGAGTTCGTCGAGACGCTGCTGACCGTGCGGCGCATCTTCGAGCCGGCCGCCGCCGCGCTGGCCGCCCAGGTCGCCAGCGACGCCGCGATCGACGGCATCGCCAGCGCCTACGCTGCGATGGAGGCCGCGCCCACGCCCGAAGCCTTGCTGGAGCCGGACCTCGCTTTCCACCGCCGCATCGCCGAGGCCACCGGCAACGCGCTGCTGGCCTACATCGGCAACATGCTGTCGCTGGCGCTGCGCGAGTCGATCAAGCTCAGCAGCCAGCACCCGGACACCCACGCGCTCTCGCTGCCGCGCCACAAGGCCATCCTCACCGCGCTGCAGCACCGCGACCCGCTCGGTGCCCGGCAGGCTACGCTGGTGCAGCTCGACGAGACGCGGGGCGATTTGTCGGTGGTGCTGGAAGTGCCATGTATACAAGGCGGACTGGAGAACTCCGAGAGTCAGGCAGGTTAGCAGTTGAAAAGCCGGTGCTGGTGTTTACACGGGTGCATTTTCGGGTCTTCGTGTATACATTGACGGACATCAACCCCTGTTCAGGGAGTACCGATGTCCACTGCCACCTTCCCGCTCAACGCTTGGTATGCCGCCGCCTGGGACCACGAGGTCAAGCGCGTGCTGCTGCCCCGCACCATCGCCAACCGCCAGATGGTCCTTTACCGCACCACGGCGGGCGAGGCTGTCGCGCTGGAAAACGCCTGCTGGCACCGCCTGCTGCCGCTGTCGCTCGGGCGGCTGGTGGGCGACGAGGTGGAGTGCGGCTACCACGGGCTGGTGTACGACGCGCAAGGCCGCTGCACCCGCATGCCATCGCAGGAAACGGTCAACCCTTCGGCCTGCGTGCCGTCGTATCCGGTGGTCGAGCGGCACCGCTTTGTCTGGGTCTGGCCGGGTGATCCGGCGCTGGCCGATCCCGCGCTGGTGCCCGATCTGCACTGGAACCACGATCCGGAGTGGGCCGGCGACGGCAAGCTGATCGAGGTCGCTTGCGACTACCGGCTGGTGATCGACAACCTGATGGACCTGACGCACGAGACCTTTGTCCACGGCTCGTCCATTGGCAACCGCGAAGTCGCCGAAGCCCCGTTCGTCACCACCCACGGCGACCGCACTACCACCGTCACCCGCTGGATGTCCGCCATCGAGGCGCCCCCGTTCTGGGCCTCGCAGATCCGGCAGGCGCTTGGTTACACCGGGCCGGTCGATCGCTGGCAGATCATCCGTTTCGAGGCGCCGTGTACGGTGGCGATCGATGTCGGCGTGGCGAAGGCGGGCACGGGCGCGATCCCGTCCGAAGGCCACGATAGCGACCGTCGGCAAGGCGTCAACGGTTTTGTGCTCAACACGGTCACGCCGTCCACGGACAAGACCTGTCTCTACTTCTGGGCCTTCTCGCGCAACTACCTGCTGACCGAGCAGAAGATCACCACCGAACTGCGCGAGGGCGTGACCCGTGTGTTCGGCGAGGACGAGGTGATCCTCGAAGCCCAGCAACGGGCCATCGACGCCCACCCCGGCTACCGCTTCAGCAACCTCAACATCGACGCCGGATCGATGTGGGCACGCCGGCTGATCGACCGCCAGATCGCCGCCGAGGAGCGGGTCAGCGCGCCGGTGATCCCGATCCGCGCCGTGTGATGGCGATGACCGACGCCGAGATCGCCCCGAGCCAGACCGCGCAAGCCCAGCAGCGGCTGCGCGAGCTGATCGTCTCGGGCGCGCTGCTGCCGGGCGAGCGGCTGCTGGAGGTGCCGCTGGCGGAGCGGCTCGGCGTGTCGCGCACGCCAGTGCGTGCGGCGCTGCTGCGGTTGGAGCAGGAGGGATTGCTGGAAGCCGCGGCGTCCGGTGGCGGTTACCGGGTGCGTCAGTTCAGCCCGCAGGATGTGCGCGACGCCATCGAGCTGCGCGGCACGCTCGAAGGACTGGCGGCGCGCATGGCCGCCGAGCGTGGGGTGGCCGCGGCCTTGCTCGGCGAGGCACGGGCGTGTCTGGCAGCGATCGACGATGCGCTGGGTGTGCCGACGCTGGGCGAGCCGGAGTTCGCCGCCTACGAGCACCACAACGGCGAGTTCCACGCGCTGCTTGGCCGGATGTGCGGCAGTACGCTGCTGGGCCGCGAACTGCTGCGGACCAGCCGGCTGCCGTTTGCCTCGCCCAATGGATTCCTGGGCGTGTCGATCGGGCAGCCGTCCGGCCGCGACGTGCTGCGCATCGCCCAGGACCAGCACCGCCAGGTGCTCGACGCCATTGCCCAGCGCGAAGGCAGCCGCGCCGAAGCCCTGATGCGCGAACACGCCCGCATTGCACGGCGACGGCTGGAGGCGCTGGCGGTGGATGAATCGTTCAACGGGAGTTTGTCGCCATGAAAGCCAGCCAGCAGACCCACCTTGTCACGGTGGACCGCATCGCCGATCTCAGCCCCACGGTGCGCGAATTCACCTTGCGCCCTGACGACGGTGCCGCCACCGCCTACGCACCGGGCAGCCACCTGCCGGTCGAGGTGCCGGTGGGCGAGCGGCGCACGGTGCCGCGCCACTACTCGCTGATTGGCCTGCCGGGCGAGGGCGTCTGGCGCATCGCGGTCAAGCACCTGCCACAGGGGCGGGGTGGCTCGCGGGCCATGTGGCGGCTGGAGGAGGGCGCCCGGTTGCGGGTCGGGGCGCCGGCCAGCCACTTCGAGCTGGACCACCGCGCCCGTGACGTGCTGCTGCTGGCCGGTGGCATCGGCGTGACCCCGTTGGTCGGCATGGCGCAGGCGCTGGCGGAGCGGGCAGCCTTGCGCGGTGATGTGCGGGTGCGGATGCTGCAGGTGGCGCGTGTCGCCGAGGAACTGGTGTTCGCCGACACGCTGGCCGAGGCGCTGGGCGACCGGCTGCGCACCGTTGTCACGGGCGCCGGGCAGACGCTGGACCTTGCCGCCGAGATCGCCGCGCTGCCCGCGAACGCGCAGTGCTACGTCTGCGGCCCGGCCGGCTTGATGCAGCACACGCGCCAAGTCTGGCGGGAGGCGGGCCGGCCGGCGGTCCACCTGCGCTTCGAGACCTTCGGCACCAGCGGCGAACACCCGGCACAGGCGTTCACGGTGAAGCTGCCGCGCCATGGCCTGACGCTCGACGTGCCGCCGGACAGCACGCTGCTGGAGGCGCTGGAGCGGGCGGGCGTCGAGGTGCTGGCGGACTGTCGGCGCGGCGAGTGCGGGCTGTGTGCGGTGGACGTGCTGGCGGTGGAGTCCGGCGTGCTGGACCACCGCGACGTGTTCCTCAGCCCCGGCCAGCGCGCGGAAAACCACCAGATCTGCGCCTGCGTGTCGCGCGTTGCGAGCGTGGCGGGCGGGGCGTCGGGAACACCCGCTTGTATCGTTCTGGACAGTAGCTATCGTCCCGACTGAATTCGATTCCCACAGAACCTGACAGGAGACAACGACATGAAGACCCCGTTCCGACTGGCCGCCACCGCTGCGGCCTTGGCCCTCGCTGGCGCTGGCGCCGCGCAGGCCCAGGAAGTCACCCTCAAGTTCCACCACATCTGGAACACCCAGGCGATGGCCGCAGTCAACGTCATCGCGCCGTGGTGCGACAAGATCGCCGCCGAGTCGGCCGGCAAGATGAAGTGCCAGGTGCTGCCGGCGATGTCCGGTGGCGGCACGCCGCCGCAGCTCGTGGACCGGGTGAAGGACGGCGTGGACGACGTGATCATCACGCTGCCCGGCTACACGGCGGGCCGCTTCCCGGCGATGGAGGTGTTCGAGCTGCCCTTCATGACCAACTCGGCCGAGGTGGGCGCCCGCGCGGCGTGGGACTACCTGCAGAAGAACGCGCTCAAGGAATTCCCCGGCACCAAGATCCTGGCCACCTGGGTCCACGACGAGGGCTATGTCCACACCCGCGACAAGCCGGTGAAGACGCTGGCCGATTTCAAGGGCCTGAAGATGCGCGCCCCGACCCGGCAGACCAACAAGCTGCTGGCGGCGCTGGGTGCGTCTCCGGTGGGCATGCCACTGCCGGCGCTGCCCGACGCGGTGAGCAAGGGCACGATCGACGGCTTCCTGCTGCCGTGGGAGGTGATGCCCTCGCTGAAGCTGCACGAGATGGTCAAGTACCACACCGAGACCGACCCCTCGCGCCCGGCCTTGTACAGCGCGGTCTTCGTGTTCGCGATGAACCAGGCCAAGTACGACGGCCTCAGCCCCGAGCTGAAGAAGGTCATCGACAACAACAGCGGCGCGGCCTACTCGCAGTCCATCGGCAAGCTCTGGGACAACAGCCAGACGGCGGGGCGCAAGGCCGCCACCGAGCACGGCAACGTGTTCTACCGCCTGCCGCTCGCCGAGATGGACAACTGGGTGAAGGCGTCTGCCGGGCTGTACGACGACTGGACCGCCGACATGGACAAGCGTGGCCTGAACGGCAAGCAGTTGCTGCAGGACGCCCGTGACCTGCTCGTGAAGTACAAGAAATGAGCGCGGCGCTGTCCCGGCTGGCCCGGTGGTTTGCGGTGCTCGGCGGGCTGTGCGCCGGGGCGGTGGCGCTGATGGTGGTGGTCAGCATCGCCGGGCGGGCGCTGTGGTCCCGGCCGATCCAGGGCGACATCGAGCTGACGCAGTTCGGCATCGCGCTGTGCATCTCGCTGTGCCTGCCGTGGGCGCAGGTGCAGCGGGCCAACATCATCGTGGACTTCTTCACCCAGAAGGCGGGGCCTGCGGTGCTGCGCGGGCTGGACGGCCTGGGCGCCGTGCTGCTGGCGCTGATGGTGGCGCTGCTGGCGTGGCGCACGGCGGTGGGTGCGCAGGCGGTGCGCGAGGCCCATGAGGCGACGATGATCCTGGACCTGCCGATGTGGTGGGCCTATGCGCTGCTGGCCCCTGGGCTGGCACTGACGGCCGTGGTCGCGCTGGTGCAGGCGTTCACTGGCATGGGTGCGACCCCCGAGGAGCACGCTGCATGACCCCCACCACGATCGGCCTGCTGATGTTCGCGGGGATGTTGCTGATGATGGCCGTGCGCGTGCCGATCGCGGCGGCCATGTTCATCCCCGGTGCGCTCGGCTACTGGGCGCTGACCAACGACATGGCGCTGCTCAACCAGCTCAAGGGCGCCCCCGTCGCGCGGCTGACGGTGTACGACCTGTCGGTGATCCCGCTGTTCCTGCTGATGGGTCAGTTCGCGACCCAAGGTGGATTGAGCCGCGACCTGTTCAAGGCGGCGGCCGCGTTTGTCGGCCACATCCGCGGCGGGCTGGCGATGGCGGCGGTGCTGGCAGCGGCGGCGTTCGGCGCGGTGTGCGGCTCGTCCGTCGCCACGTCGGCCACGATCACGCAGGTCGCCTATCCCGAGATGAAGGCCAACGGCTACCACGGCCGGCTGTCCACCGCGACGCTGGCCTGCGGTGGCACGCTGGGCATCCTGATCCCGCCCTCGGTGCCGCTGGTGGTCTATGCGATCTTGACGGAGCAGAACGTCGCCAAGCTCTTCGCCGCGGCCTTCATCCCCGGCCTGATCGCGATGGCGGGCTACCTGCTGGTCATCGCCATCGTCTGCCGCCTGCGCCCCGAGCTGGCCAAGCCGAGTGCGCCGCTGGCGTGGTCGGCGCGGTGGGCGGCGCTGCTGAACATCTGGCCGATCGTGCTGATCTTCCTGGTGGTGTTCGGCGGGATCTACGGCGGGCTGTTCTCGCCGACGGAAGGCGCGGCGGTGGGCACGGTCGGCACTTTCCTCGCCGGCATCGGGCGGCGCGAGCTGGACCGCGCCGGCATCGTGCGCAGCTTCGTGGGCACGGCGGAAACCTCGGCGATGGTGTTCATGATCTTCCTCGGTGCGGACATGATGAACGCGGCGCTGGCGCTGACGCAGATGCCGGCGGCGCTGGCGCAGTGGGTCAGCCACCTCGCAGTGTCGCCGCTGTGGATCGTCGGCGGGGTGTTGCTGATGTACGTGGTGCTGGGCTGCGTGATGGACGAGCTGTCGATGCTGCTGCTGACCATCCCCGTGCTGTTCCCGGCCATCATGGGCTTGCCGCTGATGGGGCTGGAGCAGGAACCGAAGGCGATCTGGTTCGGCATCCTGGTGCTGATGACGGTGGGGATCGGGATGGTGGCACCACCCGTGGGGCTGAACGTCTACGTCGTCAACGGCATCGCGCGCGACGTGTCGATGAACGAGACGTACAAAGGCGTGTTCCCCTTCCTGGCCAGCGACGTGCTGCGGCTGCTGGCGCTGCTGGCGTTTCCGTCGATCAGCCTGGGGTTGGTGACGCTGCTGTTCAAGTAGCACGCGTACGCCGCTGATCTCCGCATCCGGTCACTTCACCAGTGGTCGGATCTGCGTGAAGCCGCCGTCCACCGCGATCACCTGTCCGGTGAGGCGGCTGGACTGCGGCCCCAGCAGCCACACCATCACGTCGGCCACCTCGCTCGCCTGCTGCACGCCGCCGAGCGGGTACTGCTTGCCGGCGGCTTCGCGCATCGCGTCGAGCTTGAGCATCCCGGCCGTCATCGGCGTGTCGGTCATGCCGGGCGCGACGGCGTTGATGCGCAGGCCGGCGCTGGCGTAGGTCGCCGCCGCACCGCGCACCAGGGCTTCGACGCCGCCCTTGGCCGCTGCGATCGCCTCGTGGTTGGCCACGCCGATGCGCGAAACCACCGAGCTGGCGAACACCGCCGTCCCCGGTACCCCCGCCGTGCGCAGCGCCTCGACCCAGGCGCCCAGCATGAAGAAGGCGCTGTCCAGGTTGACGCGCGAGACCTCGCGGTATTGCTCCGGTCGCGTGCGGTGCAGCGGCGCGATCAGCGTGCTGCCAACGCAGTGCGCCAACTGGGTCGGCACCACCCCGAACGCTTCCCGGCACGCCGCGATGGCCAGCGCGGCACCTTCGGGCGTGGACGTGTCCGCGGCGATGTGCAGGTCGGCGGGAACTTGCAGCAAGCCCTCTCCGCCCCGTCCGACCGCCGCCACGGTGACGCCCGCGTCACGCAGCCGCTGGCAGACCTGCTGGCCGATGCCACCGCGTGCGCCCGTCACGAGGGCGAGCGTCATCGGCGACGGGCTGCGGGGTGTGGGGATCTGAGCGTTTGTCATCGGGTGTTCCAGTCGGGTCGCGTTGCAAGGCAGTGAGCAGGGCAGCAGACGGCGCACGCGACACCCGCGTCCACCACTGCGAGAACGAGGTGCAGGGCCGCTCCACCTCGGGGAAGAGCGCGGCGGCAGGGCGTGTCGCAGCGATGGACTCCAGCAGGCGCGGCAGGTGCAGATTGGCCACGGTCTGTACCGAGCGCGCTCCTTGCAGGGCCAGCGGCCAGTCGTGGTTGGAGGCGATCCATCGGTGCGGCGTCAACTCGTCCAGCCGTTCGCCGACGAAGCGCCAGCGCGCCGCACTCCAGGGCCGCGCCGCGTGGACCTCGCGCACGGCCATGGCCAGCACCAGCGTGTCCGGCGGCAGATCCGGCGGCACTTCGCCCATCGACCAGGGGTGGACCAGCCAGACATGCCGGTGGCGCACCAGCGCCGGCTCCGGGGTGTGAAAACCCAGTGCGGCGGGTGGGCCGTGCAGCAGCACCGGTTCTGTCACGCCCTCCATGCGGGGCTGCGTGGGCACGGGCCGGGGCTGTCGCGCCAGGCGTTCGAGCCATTCGTAGGACAAATCCACCACGGTGCCGGGGCTGTGCCAGGCCGCCGGAGCGTGGCGGGCCACGTTGTCGGCGTTGAAGAGGTAGGGTTTCTGGCTGCTGGTGCCGGCGACCCACTGCCAGCTCAGGTGGTTGCTGCCCACGTCGCCGTCGAGCAGGTGCCCGACCAGCCACTCGGCGCCGCTGCGCCAATGCACCTTGCGCAGGTGGACGAGGTAGCTCGCCAGCCAGAGCCGGGCGTGGTTGTGCAGCGTGCCGGTGGCGTAGAGCGTGCGGATCGCCTGGTCGATCACCGGCAGCCCCGTGCGGCCTTCGCGCACGTCGAGGGGAACGCCGTGCGCGTAGGCGGCATCGGGCAGCGGGCCACCGTGGAGCGAGCGCAGGATGGCGTCGCCGCGGTGCGTCCAGACGTGCTGGAAGTACGCCCGCCAGCCCAGCTCGAACACCAGCTTGTGCTGCGGGTCGATGCGCCGATCCGCGGGCTGGGCGCGGGCGATGCCGGCGAGCACGTCCGGCAGCGTGGCGATGCCGTGCGTGATCCATGGCGACAGGCCCGTGACGGCGCCGTCGAGCGCATTGCGGGTCTGGGCGTAGGCGTGGGCATCGACCTTGGCCAGCCGCGCCAGTGCGGCAGCGCGGGAGCCGGAGAAGAGAAAAGTGTCCATGGTCACGCCATCATGTCCTCTTTTTGTGACGGGTCAAAGCCATTGCATTGGTTTTGCAAACGTTAATCGGCGGCAAAATGGCGGCATTACAGAGACAGACAGAAAGCCCGCCATGCCACCCACTCCCACCGATGACGAGTTCAGCCCCCGTTTCCGCAGCGCCGCCGTGGCCCGCATGACGGGCATCGCCGTGGCGACCCTGCGGGTGTGGGAGCGGCGCTACCGGGTCGTGGCCCCCCCGCAATCCCCGAGCGGACACCGGCTGTACTCGTCGGCCCATGTGCGCCGGCTCGGTCTGATCCGGGCGCTGATCGACCGCGGTCACGCCATCGGCACCCTGGCCGCGCTGGACGACGCTGTCTTGCAGCGGCTGTTGATGGATGCGCCGACGCTGCCTGCCGTGGTCTCGACCACCGCCGCACCCACCCAGGCCACCCCGGCGTGTGATCTCGTTGTCTGGGCGGTGGGGCGCACCTTGCCCGCCGCGGTGGTGGAGCAGGCGAGCCGGGTGGCCGGCACACCGCGGCTGCAGACCTGGTCCGCGCTGACCCAGGCCGAGATGGCGACTGCGACCGACCCGGTGCTCGACGTGCTCGCGGTCGAGCTGGACACGCTCAACACCCACCACGCGGATCGCCTGCTCGCGCTGCGCAGCCGGGTGTCGGCGCGGCAGACGCTGGTGGTCTACGGCTTCGGCTCGGACCTGGTGGTGCAGCGCCTGCGCCGGCAAGGCATCACTGTCTGGCGCGGACCGATGGGGCGGGCCGAGATGGGACTGCTGCTGCGCACGGTGCTGGGGGTGGCGACTTCGTACACCGCAGCGACCTCGGCCACCCCGGATGCACCGCGCCTGTCGCCCGACGCGCTGGCGCTGGCGGCGCGCTCGACCAGCCGGGTGCTGTGCGAGTGCCCGCGCCACCTGGCCGAGCTGATCCAGTTGCTGGGCGATTTCGAGGACTACAGCGGCCAGTGCGCCGCCGACTCCCCGGCCGATCGGTCACTGCACGACGACCTGGGTGCTGCGGCGCGCCATGCCCGCGGCGGGTTCGAGCAGGCGCTGCGGCGGCTGGCGGTCGAGGAGGGCTGGTCGCTGGTGGGTGGGGATGGACGTGTCGCCAAGCTTGAGGCTGGCTGAAACTCGGGTTCCTCCGAACCGCGGCGCCGAATTCCTCGTCTATTCTTCAGCCGCGCCGCTCTCGGCCCCGCACAGTCACAGTCCAAAAATCAACGAAGGAGTCATTCCCATGCCAGGTACATTCGAACTCAAGGCTGCAGGCCAGGACCAGTTCCGCTTCAATCTCAAGGCGGGCAACCACCAGACCATCCTCACCAGCCAGTCCTACGCCAGCAAGGCGTCGGCGCTGAACGGGATCGAATCGGTGCGCACCAACAGCCAGCTCGACGCGCGCTTCGACCGCCGCACCTCCAAGGCGGGTGAGCCGTACTTCGTGCTGACCGCGGGCAACGGCCAGATCATCGGCCAGAGCGAGATGTACTCCTCTGCCGCCGCGATGGAGAACGGCATCCAGTCCGTGACCCGCAACGGCGCCGACGCTGCGCTCAAGGATCTCACGGCCGACGCCTGACATCCCGTGTCTGACATCCGGGCGACAGGTCGGGTTCCTACAATCCCCGGATGGAACCCTTTCTCATCTCCACCGGCATCGTCGCCCTTGGCGAAATCGGCGACAAGACCCAACTGCTCGCGCTGCTGCTGGCCGCGCGCTTTCGCCGGCCCGTGCCGATCATCCTCGGCATCTTCGTGGCGACCGTGCTCAACCACGCGCTGGCCGGGATGGTCGGCGGGGCGGTGGCGCGCTTTCTCGGGCCGGACCTGCTGCGCTGGGTGATCGGCGTGTCCTTCCTGGCCATGGCCGCGTGGATGCTGGTCCCGGACGAGATCGACGGCGCCGAGGGCGGCACGCAGCGGTTCGGCGTTTTCGGCACCACGGTGATCGCCTTCTTCCTGGCCGAGATGGGCGACAAGACGCAGATCGCCACCGTGGCGCTGGCCGCGCGCTACACCGAGCTGTTCCAGGTCGTTGCCGGCACCACCGTCGGGATGATGCTGGCCAACGTGCCTGCGGTGCTGCTGGGCGACCGGGCAGCGCGGGCCATCCCGATGCAGCTCGTCCATGCCATCGCGGCGGGGATCTTCGCGGTGCTGGGGGTGCTGACGCTGTTCAACGTGGGACGGTTGTTCTGACCTGCCCCTGGATCGGAAATCCGATCTGCATCCGTGCCTGCTGACGGAATGCCGCTCACGCTGCCAGTCCGCGCAGCACCACCGCAGGTGGCGGCTCCGGGCGGCGTGGAACTTGAGCGGACTTGGCACGCTCCATGCAACCGTTCCGTGCATGAAGTCTCGCGCCACCCTGCCCACTGCCCATTGCCCGCGCACCGCGACCCGGCGACTGGTGTGGCTGGGCGTGCTGGCGGGTGCGTTGTCCGGGGTTGGGACGGCGGCGTCGTCCCAGGAAGCCGACACCCTGCGCAAGATCGCCGAGACCGGCACCATCAACCTCGGTCACCGTGAATCGTCGGTGCCGTTTTCCTACTACGACCAGCGCAAGCAGGTGGTGGGCTACTCGCACGAGCTGATGCTGCGGCTGCTCGACACGGTCAAGGCCGAGCTGAAGCTGCCCGCGCTCACCATCAAGCTCATCCCGGTGACGGCGCAGAACCGCATCCCGCTGGTGCGCAACGGCACGGTCGATCTGGAGTGCGGCTCCACCACCCACAACGCCGAGCGGGCGCGGCAGGTCGGCTTTTCCACCACCTTCTTTCTCGCCGAGACGCGGCTGATGACGCGGCGTGGTTCGGACATCCGGGACTTTGCGGATCTGGCCGGCAAGACGGTGGTGGTCACGGCGGGCACCACCTCCGAACGGCTCCTGCGCACCTACACCGAGCGCAACGGCCTGCGCACCACGACGCTGCCAGCGCGGGACCACGGCGATGCCTTCCAGGCGCTGGAGTCGGGGCGCGCCGAAGCGTTCATGATGGACGACGCGCTGCTCTACGGCGAGCGGGCCAAGGCGGTGCGCCCGGACGACTGGGTGGTGGTGGGAACCCCGATGTCCACCGAGGCCTATGCCTGCATGATGCGGCGCGGCGACCCAGCCTTCAAGGCGGTGATCGACCGTGGTCTGACCGAGCTGATGCGCTCGGGCGAGGCGCTGAAGATCTACAGCCGCTGGTTCCAGGGCGCGATCCCTCCCAAGGGACTCAACCTGAACTGGCCGCCCTCGCCCGCCTTGCTGGAGCTGTACAAATACCCCAATGATCGGCTGCAGGGCTGATCGACCTGTCTCACCTGTCTCTGTACCCACACCGAAGGAACTCTCCATGAAGAAGTCACTGCTGGTCATCGCCACCTTGCTGGCCCTGGGCACCGCACAAGCCGACACCCTCAAGAAGATCAAGGACAGCGGCTCCATCACGATGGGCGTGCGCGAGTCGTCGGGCGCGCTGTCGTACACGCTGGGCGACGGCAAGTTCGTCGGCTACCACGTCGAACTCTGCGAGCACGTCATCGCCGACCTGTCGAAGTCGCTGGGCACCAAGCTCGCCATCAAGTACCAGCCGGTCACGTCGCAGAACCGCATCCCGCTGATGGAAAACGGCACCGTGGACATCGAGTGCGGCTCGACCACCAACAACGCCGCCCGCCAGAAGCAGGTGGCGTTCGCCGTCACCACCTTCGTCGAGGAAGTCCGCATCGCCGTCAAGGCCAGCTCGGGCATCACCGCGATCGGTCAGCTCAACGGCAAGAACGTCGCCACCACCACCGGCACCACCTCGGTCCAATTGCTGCGCAAGCACGAGAAGGCCACCGGCGTCGATTTCAAGGAACTCTTCGGCAAGGACCACGCCGACAGCTTCCTGCTGCTCGAATCCGGCCGTGCCGATGCGTTCGTGATGGACGGGGCCATCCTGGCCGGCAACATCGCCAAGTCGAAGAACCCGGCGGACTTCAAGGTCGTCGGCGAAGTGCTCTCGACCGAGCCGATCGCGATCATGCTGCCCAAGGACGATGCGGCCTTCAAGACCGCCGTGGACAACAGCCTGAAGGCGATGATGAAGTCGGGTGACATGGCCAAGGCGTGGGACAAGTGGTTCATGCAGCCGATCCCGCCGACCAACTCGAAGGTCGGCATGCCCGCCAACGACAACACCAAGGCGGCCTGGGCGAACCCCAACGACAAGCCGGCCGAGGACTACGCCAAGAAGTGATGCAACCGTGATGCAGCCGTGATGCGGATGCGTCTGGCGCACGGACACCCCCACTAGGAGAACCCCTTGGCGAACTGGGACTGGCAGGTCTTCTGCAAGAACACGGTCGATGGCGAGATCGTTCCGCGCTGCTTCGGCGAGGGTGGCGACATCACCTACCTCGACTGGCTGCTGTCCGCCTGGGGCTGGACGGCGTCGGTGTCGGCGCTGGCGCTGGTCGTGGCGCTGGGGTTCGGGGTGCTCATGGGCCTCCTGCGCACCACGCCCAGCAAGGCGCTCGTCTTCATCGGCGACGCCTGGACGGAGCTGTTCCGCAACATCCCGGTGCTGGTCCAGGTCTTCCTGTGGTACTTCGTGATCCCGGAGCTGGTGCCGCCACTCAAGCAGGTGCCGAGCTTCCTGCTGGTGGTGCTGGCGCTGGGCTTCTTCACCTCGGCGCGGGTGTCCGAGCAGATCAAGGCCGGCATCCAGAGTTTGCCCAAGGGTCAGCGGTACGCCGGCCTCGCGATGGGCCTGACGCTGCCGCAGACCTACCGCTACGTGCTGCTGCCGATGGCCTTCCGCATCGTCGTGCCGCCGCTGACCAGCGAGAGCATGGGCATCGTCAAGAACTCGTCGGTGGCGTTTTCGGTCTCGGTGGCCGAACTCACCATGTTCGCCCGACAGGCGCAGGAAGAGACCTCGCGCGGCATCGAGGTCTACCTCGCGGTCACGGGCCTGTACTTCCTCACCTCGATCCTCGTCTACCAGGTAGCGCGGGTCATCGAACACCGTGTCCGCATTCCCGGCACCGTCGGCGGGGGCAAGTGAATCCCATGGCCACCTCCGGACTCCAACTCGATTTTTCCTTCCTCACGGTCGATGTGCTGGCGAGCTACGTCAGCAAGGGCCTGTGGTTCTCGGTGCAGCTCACGCTGGTGGCCATGGTCGGCGGCATCGTGCTGGGCACCTTGCTGGCGCTGATGCGGCTCTCGGGCAAGAAGTGGATGGAAGTGCCCGCCGCGGCCTACGTCAACGTGATGCGCAGCATCCCGCTGGTGATGGTGATCCTGTGGTTCTTCCTGCTGATCCCGCTGCTCATCGGCCGGCCGCTGGGTGCGGAAACCTCGGCCGTGATCACCTTCACGCTGTTCGAGGCCGCGTATTACGCCGAGATCATGCGGGCCGGCATCCAGTCCATTCCACGCGGGCAGGTCCACGCCGGCTACGCGGTCGGCATGGACTACCGCCAGACCATGCAGCTCATCGTGCTGCCGCAGGCGTTCCGCAACATGCTGCCGGTGCTGATGACACAGACCATCATCCTGTTCCAGGACACCTCGCTGGTGTATGCGATCGGCGCCTACGACCTGCTCAAGGGCTTCGAGATCGCCGGCAAGAACTTCAACCGCCCGGTGGAAACCTATCTGGTCGCGACCGCCGTGTACTTCGCGGTCTGCTTCTCGCTGTCGATGCTGGTCAAGCGTCTGCAGAAGAAGATCGCCATCATTCGCTGAGGAACATTGTTGTGATCGACATCCAGAACATCTCCAAGTGGTACGGCAGCTTCCAGGTGCTCACCGACTGCAGCACCACGATCAAGAAGGGCGAAGTCGTCGTCGTCTGCGGCCCGTCCGGTTCGGGCAAGTCCACGCTCATCAAGACGGTCAACGCGCTGGAGCCGTTCCAGAAGGGCGACATCGTCGTGGACGGCATCTCCATCGCTGATCCCAAGACCGACCTGCCCAAGCTGCGCAGCCGCGTCGGCATGGTGTTCCAGCACTTCGAACTCTTTCCGCACCTCTCGGTGACCGAGAACCTGACGCTGGCGCAGATCAAGGTGCTTGGCCGCAGCACGGACGAAGCGAAGCAGCGCGGCCTGAAGATGCTCGACCGCGTCGGCCTGATGGCGCACAAGGACAAGTTCCCCGGCCAGCTCTCCGGCGGCCAGCAGCAGCGCGTGGCCATTGCGCGCGCACTGTCGATGGACCCGATCGTGATGCTGTTCGACGAGCCGACCTCGGCGCTCGACCCGGAAATGGTGGGCGAGGTGCTCGACGTGATGGTCAAGCTGGCGCTCGAAGGCATGACGATGATGGTCGTCACCCACGAGATGGGTTTTGCCAAGAAGGTCAGCCACCGCGTCATCTTCATGGACCAGGGCAAGATCATCGAGGACTGCAAGAAAGACGCCTTCTTCGGCGACCCGGACGCCCGCTCGCCACGCGCCAAGGAATTCCTGTCGAAGATCCTGGGGCACTGACACGGAACCGTCCCGGATCTTCGGGCCGCGCCGCCCGGTCTGGCCGCCGCTGCGCAAGCTGATCGGCCTCGTGCTGGCGGCGCTGGCCGTCGGGCTGGCGGGCTGGAGCGGCTTTCGCCTCAGCGAGCGCCACGGCACGGCCGCACTGCGCGAGGAATCGAACCACCGCCTCGACCTGTTCGCCTCCGCCGTCGAGGGCATGGTCAAGCGCCTGGAGCACGTTCCGGCCACTATCCAGCTCAACCAGGACGTGCAGGCCCTGCTGCGCGAGCCAAGCCATGCCCTGCGCGTCAGCCGTGTCAATGACTACCTGCGCCGCCTGAACGCCCACCTGGGCAGTCTGGCGGTGTTCGTGCTGGACGAGCGTGGCGTGGTGGTCGCCTCCAGCAACAGCGACCTCGGGGACGACAGCCAGTTCGGGGAAGATCTGTCGTTCCGGCCGTATTTTCTGGAAGCCCTGTCCGGGCAGGTGGGCCGCCATTTCGCCATCGGCACCAAGAGCCACCAGCCGGGCTACTTCGTGTCACACCCGATCCGCGATGGTGCCCGTGTCCTCGGTGTCGCCACGATCAAGATCAGCCTCGACCCGATCGAGGAGGTCTGGGGCATGCTGGGGGTGCCGGCGCTGCTGGCCGACACGAACCAGGTGGTCATCCTGTCGTCGCGGCCCGAGTGGCGTTACACGGCGCTGACCGAGCTGTCGCTGGAGCGCAAGGTCGATCTGCAGATCACCCGGCTCTACGACAACCAGCCGATTCCGCGCTTTCCACTGCCCGTGAAACTCTCGATCGACGAGGACAGCCAGGTGCTCGAAGGCGTGTTGCCCGGTGGACTGCCGCCCGAGACCGACGCCGCCCGCCCGGTGCGCAGCAGCACGCTGGTGCTGGGCCGCACGCTCGACGGCATGGACTGGCGGCTGCTGATCTTTTCGGACCTGCGCAATGTGCGCAACCAGGCCGTGCTCCACAGCCTGCTGTCGGCGGTGGCGGCGGGATTCGTGCTGCTGCTGGCGCTGTTCCTCGGGCAGCGGCGGCGCATCGCCCGCCAGAAAGTGGAGGCCCGCCAGATGCTGGAGCGCGCCAACACCGAACTCGAACACAAGGTCGCCCGCCGCACCCGCGCGCTGACCGACTCCAACACCCGCCTGCGCCGCGAGATCGCCGAGCGCGAGCAGGCCGAGCAGACCCTGCGCGCCGCCCAGGACGAGCTGGTCCACGCAGCCAAGATGGCCGTGCTCGGCCAGCTCGCCACCGGTATCACGCATGAACTGACGCAACCGCTCGGCGCCATCCGCACGCTCTCGGGCAATGCGCTGGAGTTCATGCGCCGGGGGGACATGAAGGCGGTGCAGGGCAACCTGCAGTTCGTCACCCGGCTGGCCGACCAGATGGGCCACATCATCCAGCCGCTCAAGGGCTTCGCCCGCAAGTCGCTGGCCCAGCCGGCGCCGACCGACGTGGCGCACGCAGTCAGCAACGCGCTGTTCCTCTACGACCAGCGTCTGCGCAAGGAGGGTGTCACCGTCCACAACCGCTGCGAACCCGGCCGCGTCATCGCCTGGTGCGACCCGAACCGGCTGGAGCAGGTGCTCATCAACCTGATCGGCAACGCGATGGACGCGATGCAAGGCACCGAGGTCAAGGTGCTGACGCTGGACGCGGCATCGGACGCGGCCTGCGATCCGCCGCTGCGCATCGATGTCACCGACAGCGGCCCCGGCGTCCCCGACGAGGTGCGCCAGCGCCTGTTCGAACCGTTTTTCACCACCAAGGAAGCCGGCGTCGGCCTCGGCCTGGGGCTGGCGATCTCGCGCGACATCGTGCGCGAGTTCCACGGCGACCTGGAAGCGGAGAATCGGCCCGAGGGTGGGGCCTGTTTCACTGTGCGCCTGCCGGCAGCGCCTGACCCCGAAGCCACCACCACGCCATGACCGCCCTGACATCCTCCCGCGCACCCGCGCCCCTCACTGTCCTCATCGTCGAGGACGATTTCCACATGCAGCTCGGCTGCGTCCAGGCGCTGCAGCTCGCCGGTCTGTCCGTCGAAGCAGTCGATTCCGCCGAGGACGCGATCCCGCGCATCACCCCGGGCTACGCCGGCATCGTGGTCACCGACATGCGCCTGCCCAAGGCGGACGGCCTCTCGCTGGTGCGCCACTGCCACGCGCTGGACCCGGACCTGCCCGTCATCATGATCACCGGCCACGGCGACGTGACGCTGGCGGTGGAGGCCATGCGCAGCGGCGCCTACGACTTCATTCCCAAGCCGTTTTCGCCGGAAATCCTGGTCGAGATCGTGCGCCGCGCGATGGAAAAGCGCAGCCTCACGCTCGAAGTCGCCACGCTGCGCCGCGTGCTGGCCCGGCGCGACGGCATCGAGGGCAAGCTCATCGGCCGCTCGCCGCAGATCCAGCGCGTGCGCCGGCTGGTGATGGAGGTGGCGGACAGCCCCGTGGACGTGCTGATCCAGGGCGAGACCGGCACCGGCAAGGAGGTGGTGGCCCGCGCGCTGCACGACTACTCCGGCCGGCGCGAGGGCAGCTACGTGGCGCTGAACTGCGGTGGTGTGCCCGACACGCTGCTCGACAGCGAGCTGTTCGGCCACGAGGTCGGCGCCTTCACCGGCGCGCAGAAGAAGCGCATCGGCAAGATCGAATACGCCAACGGCGGCACCCTGTTCCTCGACGAGCTGGAGACCATGCCCACGGCGATGCAGATCAAGCTGCTGCGGGTACTGCAGGAGCGCGAGATCGAGCGCCTGGGGTCGAACCAGCCGCTGCCGGTGGATGTGCGCGTGGTGGCCGCGACCAAGGACGATCTGCTGCCGCGGTCGCAGCAAGGCGGGTTCCGCGCCGACCTGTACTACCGGCTCAACGTCGTCACCATCGAGTTGCCACCGCTGCGCGAACGCCGCGAGGACATCCCGGTCCTGCTGGAGCACTTCATGCTGCAAGCCACCAGTCGCTTCAACCGCCCGCCGCCGCAAGTCACCACCGAGCAGATGCACCGCCTGATGGCCCACCACTGGCCCGGCAACGTGCGGGAGCTGCGCAACGCGGCCGACTGCATCGTGCTGGGCGTGCGCAAGGACATCCTCGGGCCGGGGCCGGCGCCCGAGCCGGGCAGCGAGGCCGAGGAAGGGCTGTCGCTGGCGGACTCGGTGGACAGCTTCGAGCGCAGTCTGATCGCCGCCGAGCTGCGGCGCCAGGAGGGCAACATCGCGCGCACCGCCAAGGAGCTGCGGGTGCCCAAGACGACGCTGAACGACAAGATCCGCAAGTACCGGCTGCAAGGCGAATGAGCACGGACCGCCCGAACCGCTCGAATTCCTCGGCTCCCTTGGACAAGGCGGGCCACGTCATCGCCGGCCACTCCGTGCTGGAAGACGCCATCGCGCTGCTCAGCGGCACGGTGCTGGTCACGCTCGGTGTGGCGATGTTCCGGCAGGCGTCGATGGTGGCGGGCGGCACCACCGGCATCGCCTTCCTGGTCCACTACGCCAGCCACGTCAACTTCGGGCTGGCGCTGTTCCTCATCAACCTGCCGTTCTACTGGCTGGCGTGGCGGCACATGGGCCACGCGTTCACGCTGAAAACCTTCACCGCCGTGGCGCTGATGGCGACCGAGGTGGAGCTGTTGCCGCGGGTACTGACGTTCGGGACGCTGCACCCGCTGTTCGCCGCCATGGCCGGGGGGCTGCTGATCGGCACGGGGATGCTGATCCTGTTCCGCCACCGGGCGAGCATCGGCGGGATTGGCGTGGTGGCCATGCTGCTGCAGGAGCGCAAGGGCTGGCGCGCAGGCAAGGTGCAGATGACGATCGACTGCGGCATCGTGCTGGCGTCGTTGTTCATCGTGCCGCTGGTGCAGGTGGGGCTGTCGGTGCTGGGGGCGTTGACGCTGAATCTGGTGCTGGCGATGAACCACCGGCCGGGGCGCTACGTGGCGCGGTGAACCGGCGTGATCGACCGCGGGACAGATCAGCCCCGCTTCGTGGCGATCAGCGACTGCACCACCGACCCCTGCAGCCGTGGCCGATCCGCATCGATCTCGGTCAGCGGCGCCACCTCCACCATCGACGCCATGCAGCGCCGCGCCAGTTCCTGGTAGGTGCGCGTGCCTTCGAGCTTCCACGCCACCTCCTCGTCCGTCAGATCCCGCAGCTTGCGGGCCGGCGAGCCAACCACCAGCGTGCGTGGCGCCACCTTCTTGCCCGCCGGCACGAACGCGCAGGCCGCCACGATCGCCGCCTCGCCCACCTCCGCCTCGTCCATCACCACGGCGTTCATGCCGACCAGCGCGTCCCGCCGCACCGTGCAACTGTGCAGCACCGCGCCGTGCCCGATGTGGCCGTTCTCCTCGACGAGGGTGTCCTGGTTCGGGAAGCCGTGGATGACGCAGGTGTCCTGCACGTTCACGCCCCGGTGCAGCACGATGCGCCCGAAATCCCCGCGCAGGCTCGCGCACGGGCCGATGTAACAGTCGGGGCCGACGATCACGTCGCCGATCAGCACGGCGGTGGGGTGGACGTAGGCGCTGGGGTGGACGACGGGCGTGACGCCTTCGAGGCTGTAGCAGGGCATGGTGGGGATTTCCTGAGTTGCAGAGCGTAGGGATTCAATTTATTCTCTACCGAACGGTCGATCAATCAAGGCAATCCAGCATTTCCAGGAGTTACCCGTGTCTGAACCATTGTTGCTACAGGTCCGCGAAGGCGCGGTGCTCACGCTGACGCTCAACCGTCCTGCGGCGCTCAACAGCTTCACCACCGGGCTGCACCGGGCGCTGTTCACCGCGCTGGACGATGCGGCGGCGGACACCAGCGTGCGCTGCGTGGTGTTGACGGGGGCGGGGCGGGCGTTCTGCTCGGGGCAGGATCTGTCGGACCCGGTGGTCGCGCCGGACTTGACACCGGGGGCGCCACCGAAGGATCTGGGCCACGTCATCGAACACTATTACCGCCCGCTGGTGTTGCGGCTGCGGTCGATGCCGGTGCCCGTGGTCGCGGCAGTCAACGGCGTGGCGGCGGGGGCGGGGGCGAATCTGGCACTGGCGTGCGACCTCGTGCTGGCGGGGCGCTCGGCGAGCTTCATCCAGGCGTTCACCAAGATCGGTCTGGTGCCGGATACGGCGGGGACGTGGTTGCTGCCAAGGCTGGTCGGGCGGGCGCAGGCGCTCGGGCTGGCGCTGCTGGGCGACAAGCTGCCGGCGGCGGAAGCCGAGCGGATCGGGCTGATCTGGCGCTGCGTGGACGATGCCGCGCTGCAGGCCGACGCGCAGGCGCTGGCGCAGAAACTCGCCGCGATGCCGACCGCCGCGCTGGTCGCCACGCGGCAGGCGATGGACGCCGCGCAAGGGATGGACCTGCCTCAGGCGCTCGACGCCGAATGCACGCTGCAACGCCATTTCGGCGCTGCACACGACTACCAGGAAGGCGTGGCCGCGTTCATGGCGAAACGCGCCCCGAGCTTCACCGACCGTTGAAGACACTGCCATGACGACGCCCCAAGACACCGCCGATTTCGTCGCCACCGGGATGATGGCCAACGACCGGGCCTGCCAGTCGCTCGGCATCCGCGTCACGCACATCGCCCCCGGCCGCGCCACGATGACGATGACCGTGCGCCCCGACATGCTCAACGGCTTCGCCATCTGCCACGGCGGGTTGATCACGACGCTGGCGGATTCGGCTTTCGCCTACGCCTGCAACTCCTACAACGAACTGACCGTGGCCTCGGGGCTGTCGGTGGACTTCGTGGCGCCGGGGCGCGAGGGCGACGTGCTCACCGCCGTGGCCGAGGAGGTTTCGCTGGCCGGGCGCACGGGTGTGTACGACGTGGCCGTGACCAACCAGCGCGGCGAGCGGATCGCGGTGTTCCGCGGCCGTTCGTACCGCATGAAGGGCCGGCCGACCGTGCCGCCGACCGCCTGAGAGCCTGAGAACAAGGAGACATCCCCATGCCCGTTCGCCAACCCGCTCCCGGTGAGCTGGAACCCATCGAAACCGCCAGCCGCGACGAAGTGACCGCGCTGCAGCTCGACCGCCTGCGCTGGACGCTGCAGCACGCCTACGACAACGTGCCGCACTACCGCGCCGCGTTCGACGCAAAAGGCGTGCATCCGAGCGACCTGAAGACGCTGGCCGACCTCGCCAAGTTTCCCTTCACCACCAAGAAGGATCTGCGCGACAACTACCCGTTCGGCCTCTTCGCCGTGCCGCGGACACAGGTGGCGCGTATCCATGCGTCATCGGGCACGACGGGCAAACCCACCGTTGTCGGCTACACGAAGGGCGACATCGACCGCTGGGCCGATCTGGTGGCGCGGTCGATCCGGGCGGCGGGTGGCCGGGCGGGTGACACCGTGCATGTGGCCTACGGCTACGGCCTGTTCACCGGCGGCCTCGGCGCGCACTACGGCGCCGAGCGGCTCGGCTGCACCGTGATCCCGATGTCCGGCGGCCAGACCGAGAAGCAGGTGCAGCTCATCACCGATTTCCGCCCCGACATCATCATGGTCACGCCAAGCTACATGCAGGTGATCGTCGAGGAGTTCATGCGCCAGGGGATGGACCCGCGCGAGATGTCGATCAAGGTCGGGATCTTCGGCGCGGAGCCGTGGACCGAAGCCATGCGCCGCGAGATCGAGGGCAAGGCCGGCATCGACGCGGTGGACATCTACGGGCTGTCCGAGGTGATGGGACCGGGCGTGGCGAGCGAGTGCATCGAGTCCAAGGACGGGCCGGTGATCTGGGAGGACCATTTCCATCCCGAGATCATCGACCCGGAGACGGGCGAGGTGCTGCCCGACGGCTCGGAGGGCGAACTCGTGTTCACCACGCTGACCAAGGAAGCCCTGCCGGTCATCCGCTACCGCACCCGCGACCTGACCCGCCTGCTGCCGCCCACGTCGCGCGCGTTCCGCCGCATCGGCAAGATCGTCGGCCGCAGCGACGACATGCTGATCATCCGCGGCGTCAACGTCTTCCCGACGCAGATCGAGGAGATCGTGCTGGCGCATCCGCAGCTCTCGGGGCAGTACCAGATCCTTGTCAGCCGCGAGGGCGCGCTGGATCAGGTGGGCGTGCGCTGCGAGCTGCAGCCCGGCGTGGTGCTGTCTGCTGCCGAACACCAGGCGGTCACCGATTGGGTGGGCCACAGGATCAAGACGCTGGTGGGGATCTCGACGCGGGTCGAGGTGCTGCCCACCGATTCGATCGAGCGCACGCTGGTCGGCAAGGCCCGCCGCGTCATCGACCAGCGCAAACGCTGAACGGCGCCGAGTGCGCTGAAAGGATTTCCCATGTACACCCAAGCAATGGACACGATGGCCCGCGAGGCCGGCACGGCGCTGAAGGCGGTGCGTTCGGTCGAGGAGCAGCAGCTCGAAGCGCGCTTCGACGCCCGCATCGACGACGGCGCCTTCATCGAGGCCAAGGACTGGATGCCCGAGCACTACCGCAAGACGCTCGTGCGCCAGATCAGCCAGCACGCGCACAGCGAGATCGTCGGCATGCTCCCCGAAGGCAACTGGATCACCCGTGCGCCGACCCTGAAGCGCAAGGCGATCCTGATGGCCAAGGTGCAGGACGAGGGCGGTCACGGGCTGTACCTCTACGCCGCCGCCGAGACGCTGGGCACGAGCCGCGACCAGTTGTTCGACGCGCTGCACTCGGGCAAGGCCAAGTACAGCTCGATCTTCAACTACCCGACGCTGACCTGGGCGGACATCGGCGTGGTCGGCTGGCTGGTGGACGGCGCGGCGATCATGAACCAGGTGCCGATCTGCCGCTGCAGCTACGCGCCGTATGCGCGGGCGATGGTGCGGATCTGCCGCGAGGAGAGTTTTCACCAGCGGCAGGGCTACGACAGCCTGCTGACGATGATGCAGCAGGGCACCGACGCGCAGAAGGCGATGGTGCAGGACGCGGTGAACCGCTGGTGGTGGCCGTCGATCATGATGTTCGGGCCGCCGGATGACCAGTCGCCGAACTCGGCGCAGTCGATGCGCTGGGGCATCAAGCGGTTCTCGAATGACGATCTGCGCCAGAAGTTCATCGACGCGACCGTGCCGCAGGCCGAGTTGCTGGGCGTGACGCTGCCGGACTCGGACCTGAAGTGGAACGCCGAGCGCGGTTGCCACGACTTCGGGACGATCGACTGGAGCGAGTTCTGGCGCGTGATCGCGGGCGACGGGCCGTGCAACCGGGAACGGCTGGGCATGCGCGTCAAGGCGTGGGAAGACGGCGCCTGGGTCCGCGAGGCCGCACTCGCCCATGCCCGCAAGCAAACCGAACCGATGAAGGCATCCGCATGAGCACCCCGAACAGCACGCAGAACAGCACCCAGAACGAATGGCCCTTGTGGGAAGTCTTTGTCCGCAGCAAGGCGGGCCTGGACCACAAGCACTGCGGTAGCCTGCACGCCCCGGACGCGAAGATGGCGATCCAGCTCGCCCGCGAGGTCTACACCCGCCGGCAGGAAGGCTGCAGCGTCTGGGTCGTGCCCTCGGACCAGATCACCGCCAGCGACCCCGGCGACAAGGACATGTACTTCGACCCGATGGAGGACAAGGTGTACCGGCACCCGACCTTCTACGTGCTGCCCGAGTCCGTGGACCACATGTGAGCAAGGGCTGCACGAGATGAGCACACCTTCCATCCAGCCAAGCCGCGACCCGGCGGTGCAGTACCTGCTGCGCCTGGGCGACCTCTGCCTGATCCACGCCCAGCGCCTGGGCGAGTGGTCCGGCCATGCGCCGATCCTCGAAGAGGACATCGCGCTGACCAACATGGCGCTCGACCTGATCGGCCAGTCGCGGGCACTGCTGACCCGCGCCGGGCAGGTCGGCGCCGCGGCCGGTGCGCCGCTGTTCGACGAGGACCAGCTCGCGTTCCTGCGCGACGAGCGGGATTACCTGAACCCGACGCTGGTCGAGCTGCCCCGCGGCGACTTCGCCTTCACGGTGCTGCGCAACGCGATGGTGGCAACCTTCCTGCGGTTGATGTGGACGCGGCTGGCGGATTCGAGCGACGCCGAGCTGGCCGCCATCGCGGGCAAGGCGGTCAAGGAAGCGCGCTACCACGAGCAGCACGCGGGCGATTGGGTCGTGCGCCTGGGCGATGGCACCGAGGAATCCACCCGCCGCATGGCCACCGCCGTGGACACGCTGTGGCGGTACAGCGCGGAGCTGTTCGACACCGACGCGATCGACGAGGCCGCGGCTGCGTCGGGCCTCGGGCCGCGTTGGTCTGACCTGCGCGACGACTGGCAGGTGGCGATGCACCCGCTGATGACCGAAGCCGGGTTGACGCTGCCCAAGCCGTCCGCCTTCCTGAGTACCGGCAAGCGCGGGGTTCACAGCGAGCACATGGGCTTCCTGCTCGCCGACTTGCAGACCCTGCAGCGCACCTTCCCCGGAGGCGTGTGGTGAACACCGACATCGAGCGCGCCTGGGCCGTGCTGCACGAGGTGCCCGATCCGGAGGTGCCAGCGATCTCGCTGTGCGACCTCGGCATCGTGCGCGACGTGCGGCGGGGTGACGATGGTGCGCTGGAGGTGGTGCTGACGCCGACGTACTCCGGCTGCCCCGCCACCGAGCAGATCGAGCAGGACGCCACGGCCGCGCTGGTCGCCGCTGGTCTTGGCCCGGTGCGCATATCGCTGCAACGCGCCCCGGCCTGGACCACCGACTGGATCAGCGCCGACGGCCGCCGCAAGCTGCGTGAATACGGCATCGCCCCGCCTGGACCTGTCGAAGCCGGTGCCTCGGTGCCGATCCGGCTGGTGCGCCGCGCCGCGCCGGTCGCGTCGATCGCCTGCCCGCGCTGCGGCAGTGCGCAGACCGAGCGCCTGTCCGCCTTCGGCTCGACCGCGTGCAAGGCGCTGTGGCGCTGTCTGAGCTGCCGCGAGCCATTCGAACATTTCAAGCCGATCTGAACCGGCACGACACGAGATCGCCATGAGCCTGCATTTCCATCCGCTGCGCGTGCGCGCCGTGCAACCCGACACCGAGGAGGCCGTGCTGGTTTCCTTTGACGTGCCGGACGACCTGCGCGAGACCTTCCGTTTCCAACCCGGCCAGTACCTGACGCTGCGTGGCGACATCGACGGTGTGGACCTGCGCCGCTCGTATTCGATCTGCGCGGGGCTGGACGACGGCCTGCTGCGCGTGGGGGTGCGCAAGGTGCCGGGCGGCGTGTTCTCGACCTGGGCGAACGAGCGGCTGCAGCCCGGCGACACGCTGCAGGTGTTCCCGCCGCAGGGGCATTTCACGCTGGCGCTGTCCGACG
>NZ_JAAFKF010000003.1 GCF_013299175.1 Sphaerotilus sp. | reverse complement strand
TCCGGCGCCGAGTTGCAGGGCGAGGCCAAGGCCCGCTTCGCCGGGATCCAGGAGCAGATGGCCGACCTGGGCCAGAAGTTCTCCGAGCATGTGCTCGACGCGACCGACAGCTTCACGCACTACGCCAGCGCCGACGAACTGACCGGCGTGCCCGGCGACGTGAAGGCCGCCACCCGCGCCGCCGCTGAAGCCGAAGGCAAGGACGGCCACAAGCTGACGCTGCACATGCCGGTCTACCTGCCGGTGATGCAGTACGCCGACAACCGGCGCTTGCGCGAGCAGCTCTACACCGCCTACGTCACCCGCGCCTGCGAAGCCGGTCCGCCCGAGCGCGACAACGGCCCGGTGATGGCCGAGCTGCTGCGTCTGCGGCAGGAAGAGGCGACGCTGCTGGGCTACCCGAGCTACGCCGACGTGTCGCTGGTGCCCAAGATGGCCGAGAGCCCGGCGCAGGTGCTGACCTTCCTGCGCGACCTCGCCCGCCGCGCCCGTCCGTATGCCGAACGCGATCTGGCCGAGTTGCGCGAATTCGCCGCGACCGAACTGGGGCTGGCGGACCTGCAATCCTGGGATTCCGCCTACGCCAGCGAGAAGCTCAAGGAAGCCCGCTACGCCTTCAGTGACCAGGAGGTGAAGCAGTATTTCACCGAGCCGAAGGTGCTCGACGGCCTGTTCCGCATCATCGAGACGCTGTTCGAGGTCGCAATCCGGCCGGACACCGCGCCGGTGTGGCACGACTCGGTGCGCTTCTACCGCATCGAGCGCGCTGGCCAGCTCATTGGCCAGTTCTACCTCGACCCGCATGCCCGTTCGGGCAAGCGCCCCGGCGCGTGGATGGACGACGTGAAGGGCCGCTGGCTGCGCCCGGACACCGGCCTGCTGCAGACACCGGTCGCGCACCTGGTGTGCAACTTCTCGACGCCGGTCGGCGACAAACCGGCGCTGCTGACGCACGACGAGGTGCAGACGCTGTTCCACGAGTTCGGCCACGGCCTGCACCACATGCTCACGCAGGTCAGCGAACTGGGCGTGTCGGGCATCTCGGGCGTGGAGTGGGACGCGGTGGAGCTGCCGAGCCAGTTCATGGAGAACTTCTGCTGGGAGTGGGAGGTGCTCAAGCACATGACCGCCCATGTGGAGACCGGCGAGCCGCTGCCGCGGGCGCTGTTCGACAAGATGACGGCGGCCAAGAACTTCCAGAGCGGGATGATGACGCTGCGGCAGGTGGAGTTCTCGCTGCTCGACATGCGGCTGCACGCCGAGCCGGGCAGCGACGGGCGTGTGCAGCAGGTGGTGGACGAAGTGCGCGACGAGGTGGCGGTGCTGAAACCCCCTGCGTTCAACCGCTTCCAGCACACCTTCTCGCACATCTTCGCGGGCGGCTACTCGGCGGGTTACTACAGCTACAAGTGGGCGGAGCTGCTGAGCGCGGACGCCTGGAGCGCGTTCGAGGAGGAAGGCGTGCTGAACCCGGAGACGGGCCGCCGCTACCGGCGCGAGATCCTCGAAGCAGGCGGCGCGCGGGACGCCATCGACAACTTCAAGGCGTTCCGCGGGCGTGAGCCGAACATCGACGCCTTGCTCCGACACCAGGGAATGGCAGGATGAACGTTCAACACCTCACCCAGCACACCGGGCGCCTCGCCGCACTGATCGCCGCGGCGGCACTCGCGGGGCTGGCCGGCTGCGCCTCGCCCCCGAATCCGCCGCTGCCGACGGTGCCCTCCGTTGATCTGGCGCGTTATGCCGGCGCCTGGTACGAAGTCGCCGCGCTGCCCAACCGCTTCCAGAAGCAGTGCGTGGCCGACACCCAGGCCCGCTACCGCCAGACGGGCGCCGACATCGAAGTCGTCAACCGCTGCCGCACCGCGGACGGCAAGGTGGACGGCATCACAGGCATCGCCAAGGTCGTCCCCGACAGCGGCAACGCCAAGCTGCGGGTGAGTTTCTTCCGCCCGTTCTACGGCGACTACTGGGTGCTGGCGCTCGGGCCGGACTACCGCTGGGTGCTGGTGGGCGAGCCGACGCGCCGGTTCGGCTGGGTGCTCTCGCGCACACCGGCCATCGCGCCGGCCGATCTGGAAACGGCGCTCGCCCGCGCCGAGGCACTGGGCTACGCCCGCACGACATTCAAGGCCACACCCCAGAGTCAACCGCTAGACTGAACCGTTCTCGACTGCACCGCATCGCCATGCCTGCCCTGACCCACCTGATCTACAGCAGCGCCGCCACCCGGGCCTTCTCCAATGAAGATCTGGCCACGCTGCTCGCGCACGCACGCACCAAGAACGCCATGCAGGGGGTGACGGGCATGTTGCTCCATGTGGACGGCAGCTTCCTGCAGGTGCTCGAAGGCGAGCCAGAATCGGTCGGGGCCGTGTTCCAGACAATCTGCGCCGACCCGCGCCATACCCAGATCGTCACGATCATCCGTGAACCTATCCAGCGCCGCGCCTTCAGCGACTGGAGCATGGGCCATCCCCAGGTGACGCCGGAAGAGCTGGCCGAGATCGACGGTGCCAACGACTTCTTCACGGGAGGCGCCTGTCTGACACGCCTGAACCAGGGCCGTGCCAAGAAGCTGCTCTGGGCCTTCAAGGAAGGACGCTGGCGCAGCCGTCTGACAGGGGCCCAGACCTCGGCAGCACGCCGGGAGCCGGCGTTGCCCGAGCGCCCGCCCATCTCCTTCGCCTTCGCACCGGTCTATGACGCCGATCAGGAGACCGTTGTCTCGCACGAGGCCCACCTGTGTACCCAGGACGGTGACCCACCCGACGCTGTCCTGGCCCAGTGCGTCACGCAACAGGACCGCGCCCGGCTCGACCTGGAGGCCCGCGTGCTGGCCATCGGTCTGGCCGCACGCCTGGGTCTGACGACCGGCCTGACGCTCGGCCTGGCCGCCCACCACCCACACCAGGCCGCGCAGGCGCTGCACTCGGTGCTGGACACGGCCACGCAATGTGGCGTAGCACCCGAGCGCATCACCATCGCCGTCGATCAAGACCGGATGACCGGTGATCCGCTGGTCCTGGCGTCCATCATCCAGCAGTACCGCGCCGCGGGCCTGAAGATCTGCCTCGACCATTTCGGCGCCGGCCGCTCGGGGCTGAACCAGGTCGAGAGCCTGCAGCCCGACAGCATCGCGCTCAACGAAAACCTGGTGCGTGGCATCGAATCCAGCGGTCCACGCCAGGCCATCGTGCGGGGCATCCTCCAGACCTGTGACGATCTGGGCATCGATGTCATCGCCAAGCATGTGGCCACGCCGGCCGAATACGATTGGCTCCGGGCAGAGGGCATCACCTTCTTCCAGGGACCGCTGATCGGCCCCGCCTTGTTCGAAATGCTCCACCACAGCCTGCAACGGCCAGCCGGAACCAGCGCGTGACCCACCAGCCTCCCTTCACCTTCGCGTTCCAGCCGATCGTCAAGGTCACGAGCGGCGAAATCATCTCGTTCGAGGCCCTGGTGCGTGGCCTGCACGGTGAATCGGCCCACCAGGTGCTCAGCCAGGTCGATCCGCTCGACCTGCACACACTCGACCTGCAGTTGCGCCGGGAGGCCATCCGGCTGGCCTCGACGCTGGGCGGGCCGTGTCACCTGAACCTGAACCTGATGCCGCGCAGCCTGGCGCTCTCTCCCGACGCCATCTCCTCGACACTGGCCATGGCCGAGGACTGCGGCATGCCGCCCGACCACATCACGCTGGAGATCACCGAGAACGAGATCATCGACGACCTGCGCCAGTTCTCCGAGCAGATCAACGCCTGCCGGGCTTCGGGTGTGCGCCTGGCCATCGACGATTTCGGTGCGGGCTACGCGGGGCTGAACCTGCTGGCGGAGTTCCAGCCCGACGCGATCAAGCTGGACATGACGCTGGTGCGCGGCATCGAGAGCCGCGGCCCGCGCCAGGCCATCGTGCGCGGCATCCACCGCACCTGCCTCGATCTCGGCATCGACGTCATCGCGGAGGGTGTGGAAACCGAAGCCGAGTACTGGTGGTTCCGCCAGGAGGGCGTCGAGCTGTTCCAGGGCTACCTGTTCGCCCGGCCCGGCCTGCGGCAGATGCCGCTGGCGTTCTACCCCACGCAGAGCTGAGCCGCACGGCGCCCGTCAGCGCCGCGGGCCAGTGCGCGCCACCTGCTCGCACACCGCCAGCGTCTCCACCGCCACGTCGTCCCAGGTGCGGCTCATGGCGGCGGCGATCGCGGGGCGGTCCCAGGGCTGGTCGAGCGCCTGCCGCAGTGCCTGCGCCAGCGCCTCGGCGTTCTTCGGCGGAATCAGGATGCCGTTGTCCGCGTGCAGGATCTCGCGGGTGCCGCCCACGTCGGTCGCCACCACTGGCCGCCCGCACGCCACGCCCTCCACCACCACGTTCGGATAGCCCTCGCTCCAGCTCGGCAGCGTCAGCACGTCGGCGGCGTTGATCCACTCGGCGACCTGCTCCGGTGCCTGGCCACCGGGCAGGTGGACCCGCCCGGTCAGCCCGGTCGAGGCCACCAGCGCCATCAGCTCGTCCTTCATCACGCCGTCGCCGACCAGGGCCAGCGTGACCTTGGGATCGTCCTTGGCGAGCTGCTGGAAGGCGGTGATCAGCTCGCGCATCCCCTTCGCCTCGACGAAGCGGCCCACGTAGACGATCAGCTTCTCGTCCGGCTTCACGCCCCACTTGGCCCGCAGCGCCGGCTGGTCCAGCGGCTTGAAGACGGCGGTGTTGAAGCCGTTGATGATGGTGTGGACCTTGTCGGCCGGTGCGTCGAATTCGCGGATCGCGTACTGGCGCATCGCTTCGCTCACGGTCAGCAGTGCATCGATGCCACCGATGGTGCGGCGGGTCATCTTGTCGTTGATGCCGGAGCGCACATGGATGTCCGACCCCAGCGCCCCGACGATGCACGGCACCCCCAGCGCCCGCGCCGTGCGCAAGGCGGCAAACCCATCGGGATAGACCCAGTACGCCAGCACGAGATCGGGCTTGAAACGCCGGACCCGCGGCGTCAGGGCCAGGCTGGCGATGTGGCCGTTGTAGCCGCGGCTCACCACCGGCACGCCGGGAAAGGTGAACGCCTCGACATCGCAGCCGTCGAGCGTGTAGTCCGGCCCGACCGAGCCGTAAATGAAGCTGCGCGGCTTGAACCCGGGGATGCGCGGGTACTGCATCGTCTGGAAGAACGTCTTCACCGTGGCGAGCTTGCCGAGCGAACGGGCGGTTTCGTGGATGTAGCGGCCCCGCGTCTGGTCGTGCGGAACGGGCAGCATGGGGGTGACGAGGGCTATGCGCAGCATCGGAGGCTCGGGCAGGGGAAGTCGAATTGGGCCGAATTGTCGCGGCAAACCACCCGCGCCCATGCCCGCAACAGCCTGACTCCTGCCCAACCCTTCAGCCGTTCAGAGGTTCCAGACTTCAGCGGCGCAGGCTCGGACTGTCGAGCACCAAGGCCGACGCCTCCAGCCGCACCGCCCCCGCCGGCCATGCCGTGGCCGCAAAGATCCGGTCCACGGGTCCGGCGATGACGGTGCGCAGCCGCGCGGCGGTCCAGTGCTGCTGGGCAAAGGCGCGCACCTGGGCCGGGCTGACCGCCTCCAGCCGTGCCGGCCAGCGCGACAGCCACTCCACCGGGTGGCCCAGCGCCCATTCCTCGCCGATGCGGGCCACGAGGCCGCTGGTGGTGTCGAGCTGGCGCGCCAGTGCGCCGATCATGGCCGCCCGGCGTGCCACCAGCTCCGCCGAACCGACCGGCTGCTGCGCCAGTGCCAGGAGCTGGGTCTGCATCAGCGCCGCGACCTCGGCCGCATGGGCGTGCTCGGTCTGCGCCGAGGCGACGAACAGCCCGGTCAGGCGCTGCGGCTCGGTGCGGCCGGTCACGCCGTAGGACAGGCCGCGCCGCACGCGCACCTCCTGGTTCAGCCGCGCCGAGTGGCCCGCCCCGACCACCGCGGCGGCCAGCGTGCCGGCGGCGTGGTCGGCCGCCTCGGTGCCGACAAAGGGGGCACAGACCAGCACGCTGGTCTGTGCCACCGCCGGCAGGTGGAGCAGCAGGGTCTGGGGCAGCAGCGGCTCGGGCAGCGCGCCGGGTTCGGCCGGTTCCGCGGCCAGCGGCTCCGCCGGCCGCGCCCAGCCCTCCAGCACCGGCCCGGCCAGCGCCCGCGCCCCCGCCACGTCGATGTCCCCGGCCAGCACCACCGCCACCCGATCCGGCCGCACCCAGCGGCGGTGCAGGGCCAGCACGTCCTCGTGGCGCACGGCCATCAGGCTGGCCGGCGTGGTCACGCTGCCCGGCGACTCGGCGCCCCAGGCCGTGCGGCGGGCCACCAGCGCGGCGAGCTGCGCGGGGTCTTGCAGCCGCAGCGCGAGTGCGTCCCGGGCCTGCCCCCTCAGGCCCGGCAGGTCGGCAGGCGCCAGCAGCGGATGCCGCAGCACGTCCGACAGCAGCGCCAGCGCCGCTCCCGCCCGCGGGGCCAGCACCGTCATCTCCAGCATGGTCCACCGCTCCTCCACCCGGACGGAGACCGCGCCACCCAGGGCTTGTGCCTGCCGCGCCAGCGCCACGCCCTCCACGGGCCGTCCACGCCGCAGCACGCCCCGCATCCAGCACTGCACCATCAGCTCGGCCGTGCCACGCCGACCCGGCGGATCGAACGCCGACCCGCAGCGCAGCACCAGCGCCACGCTCACCAGCGGCAGGCCCGGCCGGGGCGCCACGGTCAGCGTCAGGCCGTGGTCGCCGAGCCGCTCCTCGGTGCGCGCGGGGATGTGCAGGACCGGCGGCGGCCCCGGCTCGGGCAGCGGCGAAGCCGGCCTGGCGGACACGGTCTCGTCGGGCGTCCGTGTGGCGGCCTGCCCGGCCACGGCGACGTTCGACACCGGCCGCGACACCGGCGCCGCACAACCGCCCGCCCCCGCGCCCAGCACGACGGCCCCGCCCTGCCGCACCAGCCAGTGCCCGAAGGTGCGCCGCTTCATGGCCGCGCACCACCGCCGGACAAGCCTTGCATGCCTTGCATGCCTTGCACATAGCGCAGCGTGACCCGGTGCGCGCCCAGCACATGCGCGCGCAGCACCCGCTGGACATCCTCCGCCCGCACCGCCTGCAGTTGCACCAGCTCGGCATCGACCGCGCGCGCATCCTGCCGGCGCACCACCGCCCAGCCCAGCGCCAGCGCACGGCCCTCGGCGGTCTGGCGCGCCACCAGCGCCTCGGTCAGCAGTTGCGTGCGGACCTTGTCCAGCTCGCCGATGGGGATGGGTCCGTGGGCGAGCCGGTGGATGGCCCGCAGCAGCGCGGTTTCCAGCAGGGGCAACCGCGGATCGTGCCGCGCATCCCCGCCGATCACCGAGGGGCCGGCCGCGATCGCCCAGGCACTGAGCATCCCGGCGTCCACCTGCAGCTCCGCGCCGAAGCCCGCGCTCTGCGCCAGCGGCACCCGCTCGACCAACCCGGCCGACAGCCGCGACGACTCGCCCTCCCCCAGCAGCGCCGCCGCCACCCGCAGCGCCGCCGCATCGGCATGGGCCGCACCCGGCGCCAGCCACAGCAAGGCCAGCGCTGGCGCGGGCACCTGGGGCGCCGTCAGCGTGACCTGCTGGTCGCGGTCGCGGCGCGGCTCGCGCACGCCGACCCGCGGCACCGGGGTGTCCGGCGACACGCGTGCGCCGAAATGGCGGTCCACCCAGGCATCGACCTGGACCGGATCGACCGCGCCAGCGACGATCAGCGTCGCGTTGTCCGGCCGGTAGTAGGTGGCGTGGAAGCGGCGCACGTCGTCGAGGCTGGCGGCGTGGAGGTCGTCCACGCTGCCGATGACGGGGCGCCGATAGGGGTGGACCTGCCAGAAGGCGGGTGCCATGCCATGGAACAGCCGCCCATAGGGGTCGGCCAGCACCTTCTGCCGGAACTCCGCCTCGACCACGGCGCGCTCGCTGTGGAACTGCGGCGCACTGACCTGGAGTTGGGCCATGCGCTCGGATTCGGCCCAGAGCAGGCGCTCGACGTGGTGGGCCGGCACGGTGTTGAGGAACACGGTCGCGTCCTCGGTGGTGAAGGCGTTGTTCTCGCCGCCCACGTCCTCGGTGAGCCGGTCGAAGGCTTCGTCGGCGAGGTGGCGGGTGCGCTTGAACATGAGGTGTTCGAACAGGTGCGCGAAGCCGGAGCGGCCGGGTGGATCGTCCTTGCCGCCCACGCGGTACCAGACCTGCACCGCGGCCATGCCCGATCCCGGCTGCTCGGCCAGCGGCCCGTCCGGCAGCACGACCACCTGCAGCCCGTTGCGCAGCGTCCGCACCCGCGGCACCAGCCCCGGCAACCGCAACCGCACCGGTGCAGCAGTCGCTGTCCCGCAGCCGCCCGCACTGCCCAGCCACAGGGCGGTGCCGTGCCGGAGCATCTGGCGGCGCTGCATCCGGGCGTCCCGCTTCAGCGCCGCGAACGGCCGCGCCGGTCGGGCAGGCGCGAGGGCGGCAGGTCCGGTGCCGGCCGTGCAGCGGCGCCGAGGGCAGCAGGGGTACCGTCTCCAGCCTCCGCGGCGTCCGCCTCCTGCCGCAGCACGAGTGCGCGCTCGTACAACCCATTGCGCGCGCCGCCCGTGGCCTGCGCGGCCAGCGACACCGCCTGCTTGAGCGGCAGCTCGGCCATCAGCGTGCGCAGCAGGTGGTCGGTGGAAACCGTGTCGGCACCGCCCTGCACCGCCTCGGCCGCCCCGCGGGCATGGAGCACCAGCACGAACTCGCCGCGCCGGTGGTCCGCATCGGCGGCCAGCCAGGCGGGGAAGGCCGCGCAGTCGAGCGTGTGGATGGACTCGAACTGCTTGGTCAGCTCGCGGCAGACGGTCAGCCGGCGTGTCGGCAGCGCCTCGGCCAGCGCGGCGGCCAGGGCGTCGATGCGGTGCGGTGCCTCGAACAGCACGCAAGTGCCCGGATCGGCGCCGAGGTGCTGGAGATCCTGCAGCCGCGCCGCCGCCTTGGGCGAGACGAAGCCGACGAAGCGGAACCCGCCACCGGCCACGTCACCCGCGGCGCTGAGCGCCGTCACCACGCTGCTGGCACCCGGCAGCGGCACCACGCGGAAACCCGCTGCCCGCACCGCGGCCACCAGCCGCGCGCCCGGATCGGAGATGGCCGGTGTGCCCGCGTCGCTGACATAGGCCACGCGCTCGCCACGGGCCAGGCGCTCGATCACCTGCGGCGCGGCGGACTCCTCGTTGTGCTCGTGCAGGGCCATGAGCGGGCGGTGCAGCCCCAGCCGCTGCAGCAAGCCGGCGCTGACCCGCGTGTCCTCGCAGGCCACGGCGTCCACGATCGACAGCACATGGATGGCGCGCAAACTCATGTCGGCCATGTTGCCGATGGGGGTCGCCACGACATACAGTGCCGAGGCAGGGTGCTGCTGGTGCCCTGCAGCGGCGTTGGCGGCTTGCAGGATCAGGGGGGAAACGATGGTATCGAGGCTCACGGGCAGCAATCGCGGTGACAGGGGCGGTGACAAGAAGGACATCGGCGATGCCGGCGAGGCGCGCGCCCTGGCGCACCTGCAGCAGCAAGGACTCGTGCTGGTGCAGCGCAATTATCGGGTGGCGGCCGGTCCCTCGGCGCGGGCCGGTGAAGTCGATCTGATCATGCGCGACCGGGACCGCGAGGGCACGCTGGTCTTCGTCGAGGTCCGCCAGCGCGCCCGCTTCGACCACGGCGGCGCCGCGGCCAGCGTGACACGGCCCAAGCAAGCGCGTGTCATCTACGCCGCGCGCCACTACCTGCAGCGCCATTGCCGGGTCTGGCCGCCGTGCCGCTTCGACGTGGTGGCCATCGACGGCGACGACCTGACGTGGCTGGTCGCGGCCTTCGATGCCATCTGAACCGTGGGGAAACGCGGGGGAAATCTGGCCGCAATCTGGCAGCAATCGGGTGACGCCTGGGCTGGCATATCATCGACCCATGCTTGAGCAACGCATACAACAACACTTTTTCGACAGCGCCGACCTGAAATACGCCGCCGCGGAGGTGCTCACGCGCCCCGTGAGCGACGCGGCCCATGTGCTGCTGAACGCCATCACGTCTGGCGGCAAGGCACTGGCTTGCGGCAGTGGCAGCTCTGCCGGAGATGCACAGCATTTCGCCGCGAGTTTCGTTGGCTGCTTCGAGCGTGAGCGCCCAGGTCTGGCCGCCCTGTCGCTGTCCACCGACACGTCGATCCTGGCCGCGATCGGCCATGACCAGGCCCTCGACCAGCTCTACGCCAAGCAGGTGCAGGCGCTGGGCCAGCCGGGGGATGTGCTGCTGGCCATCACCACCAGCGGCAACGCGGCCAACATCCTCGAAGCGATCGACGCGGCGCACCAGAAGGACATGGTCGTCGTGGCGCTCACCGGCAACGGCGGAGGCAAGGTCGCGGGCGCGCTGAACGAGGGCGATGTCCACCTCTGCGTCCCGCACGACCGCACTGCACGCATCCAGGAGGTCCACCTGCTGGTCCTGCATTGCCTGTGCGATGCGGTCGATGTCTTACTGCTTGGAGAATGACCCGATGGCCCTGCTGAACCACGCCCGACTGAACACCACGCTGGCCGCACTGATCGGCGCCGCGGCACTGTGTACGTCCCTGACTGGCTGCGCGCCGCTGCTGGTGGGCGGCGCGGCCATGGGTGGCGCGATGGTGGTGACGGATCGGCGCAGCTCGGGCGTGCAGCTCGAAGACGAGACGATCGAGCTGAAGGCCAACCAGCGCGTCCGCGCCACGGCCGGTGAACGCTCGCATGTCAACGTCACCAGCTACCAGCGCCAGGTGCTGCTGACCGGCGAGGTCTACAACGAGGCGGACAAGGCCGCCATCGAGCAGGCCATCACCAGGATCGACGGCGTGAAGTCGGTGGTCAACGAGCTGGCCGTGATGTGGCCGACCTCCACCAGCGACCGCTCGCGCGATCTGCTGCTGGTCGGCAAGATCAAGGCCACGTTCGTGGACACGGCCGGACTGTCGGCCAATGCGTTCACGGTGGTGGCCGAGCGGGGCGTCGTCTACCTGATGGGCCGCGTCACCGAGGAGGAGGCTGGCCGCGCCATCGGACTGGCGCGTTCGGTGCCGGGCGTGGCGAAGGTGGTGCGGCTGGTCGAGACCATCACCCCCGAGCAGCTCAAGAACATCAAGGGGCGTTAACGCAGGCGCTTGATCAGGCTGGACGTGTCCCAACGCTGTCCGCCCAGCGCCTGCACCTCGGCGTAGAACTGGTCCACCAGCGCCGTGACCGGCAGCCGCGAACCATTGCGGCGCGCCTCGTCCAGCACGAGGCCCAGATCCTTGCGCATCCAGTCCACCGCGAAGCCGAAGTCGAACTGGCCGTTCACCATCGTCTTGCCGCGGTTGTCCATCTGCCAGCTCTGCGCAGCGCCCTTGCCGATCACGTCGAGCACCTGCTGCATGTCCAGCCCGGCGTTCTGCCCGAAGGCGATCGCCTCCGACAGACCCTGCACCAGCCCGGCGATGCAGATCTGGTTGACCATCTTGGCGAGCTGTCCGGCACCACTCTCGCCCAGCAGCGTGACGGCACGCGAAAACGCCATCGCCACCGGTTTCATCACCTCGAATGCCGCCGCGTCACCGCCGCACATGACGGTCAGCAGTCCGTTGACCGCGCCCGCCTGACCACCCGACACCGGCGCGTCAATGAACTGACCCCCTTGGGCCGCGACCAGCGCCGCCAGCTCGCGCGCCACATCCGCCGAAGCGGTGGTGTGGTCCACCAGCAGGCCGCCCGCACGCAGGCCAGCGAGCGCGCCATCCGCCCCCAGCACGACCGAACGCAGATCCTCGTCGTTGCCGACGCACAGGAAGACGATGTCGGCGTGCTGCGCCGCTGCACGCGGCGTCAGCGCCATCGCGGCGGACAGCCCTTCGGCCACGTGCTGCGCGACCCAGGCGTCGGCGCGGGCGGCGGTGCGGTTGTAGACGGTGACACGGTGGCCGGCGCGGGCGAGGTGGCCCGCCATCGGCCCTCCCATCACGCCCAGGCCAATGAACGCCACATCGCGGGCGGGAACGGAGTCGTAGGTTTTGGACATGTCGAGGGTCAGACGATCTTCAGACCACCGGTTTCGGTGGGCGCTCCGGTGCGTGCGCGCATGCTGTTGAGCTTGATCTGCAAGCGCAGGTCATTCACCGAATCGGCATTGCGCAGCGCGTCGGCCGCCGTAATGTAGTAGCCCTCGAACAGATCGAACAGGGCCTGGTCGAACGTCTGCATCCCGTGCTCGCGGCCCTTCTTCATCACTTCCTTGATGGCGGAGACTTCGCCCTTGAAGATCAGGTCGGAAATGAAGGGGGTGTTGAGCAAGATCTCGACCGCCGCCATGCGCCCCGCCCCGTCCTCGCGCGGAATGAGCCGCTGCGAGATCATCGCCTTCAGGTTGAGCGACAGGTCCATCAGCAATTGGTCGCGGCGCTCTTCGGGGAAGAAGTTGACGATGCGGTCCAGGGCCTGGTTGGCGCTGTTGGCGTGCAGCGTGGCCATGCAGAGGTGGCCGGTCTCGGCAAAGGCCACGGCGTGCTGCATGGTCTCGCGGTCGCGGATCTCGCCCATCAGGATCACGTCGGGGGCTTGCCGCAGGGTGTTCTTGAGCGCGGCATCCCAGGTCAGCGTGTCAATGCCGACTTCGCGCTGCGTGATGATGCAGTTCTTGTGCGGGTGGACGAACTCGACCGGATCTTCGATGGTGATGATGTGGTCGCAGGCGGTCTCGTTGCGGTAATCGACCATCGAGGCCAGCGTCGTGCTCTTGCCGGACCCCGTGGCGCCGACCAGGATGACCAGCCCGCGCTTGTACATCGTGATGTCCTTGAGGATGCTGGGCAGGCCGAGCTTGTCGATGCTGGGCAGGTCTTTCGGGATGGTCCGCAGCACCATGCCCACCTGCCCTTGCTGGACGAAAGCGTTCACCCGGAAGCGCCCGATGCCCTGCGGCGAGATCGCGAAATTGCACTCCTTGGTGCGCTCGAACTCGGCCGACTGCTTGTCGTTCATGACCGAGCGCGCCAGCGCCATCGTGTGCTGGCTGGAGAGCGGCTGCGGGGAGACCTTGACGACCTTGCCATCGACCTTGACGGCCGGCGGAAAGTCGCAGGTGAGGAACAGATCGGAGCCACCGCGCGAAACCAGCAGGCGCAGCAGATCATTGATGAATTTGGATGCCTGGTCGCGTTCCATGGTGGGGAGGGTTCGGTGGTGGAACGGCCTCAGCCGGGGAAGTTCTCGGGCGAGCGGGCCTTGGAGCGGGCCTCGGCCGGCGTGATCTGGCTGCGGCGCACGAGGTCGGCGAGGTTCTGGTCGAGCGTCTGCATCCCCTGCCCTTGACCGGTCTGGATGACGGAGTACATCTGCGCCACCTTGGCCTCGCGGATCAGGTTGCGGATGGCCGGGGTGCCCAGCATGATCTCGTGCGCGGCGACGCGGCCAGTACCGTCGCGGTTCTTGCACAGCGTCTGCGAAATCACCGCCATGAGCGACTCCGACAGCATCGCGCGGACCATGTCCTTCTCGTCGCCGGGGAAGACATCGATGATCCGGTCGATGGTCTTGGCCGCGCTCGACGTGTGCAGCGTGCCGAACACGAGGTGGCCGGTTTCCGCCGCGGTCAGCGCCAGCCGGATCGTCTCCAGGTCACGCAGCTCGCCCACCAGAATCGCGTCCGGGTCTTCGCGCAAGGCCGAGCGCAGCGCCGCAGCGAACGACTTGGTCTGCGTGAACACCTCGCGCTGGTTCACCAGGCATTTCTTGGATTCGTGGACAAATTCGATCGGATCTTCCACGGTCAGAATATGGCCATATTCCGACTCGTTGAGGTGATTCACCATCGCGGCCAGCGTCGTGGACTTGCCGGAGCCGGTCGGGCCTGTCACCAGCACCAGGCCACGGGGTTTCAGCGCGAGTTCGCCAAACACCTTGGGCGCGTTGAGATCCTCGAGCGTCAGGATCTTGCTCGGGATGGTCCGGAACACCGCGCCGGCGCCGCGGTTCTGGTTGAACGCATTCACCCGAAACCGTGAAAGTCCTTGAATCTCAAAGGAAAAATCGCATTCCATGCTCTCCTCGTAGCTCTTGCGCTGCGAGTCGTTCATCACGTCGTAGACCATCTCGTGGATGCGCTTGTGGGGCAGCGGATCGACGTTGAGGCGGCGGACATCGCCATGCACGCGGATCATGGGCGGCATGCCCGCGGACAGATGCAAGTCTGACGCCTTGTTACGAACTGCAAACGTCAGTAGCTGTGTGATATCCATGCAATGGCTCCTCGGACCTGGCGGTCAATACACCGATTTTCCCGAAGAAAACGTGGCAAAAAATGAAAACTTCGATCTCGACGATTATGACGACCATCTCCGACAACGTACAAGCCACACAAACGCGGCTAAATCGGGCCTGTTCCGCGGCACGGCGCCCCGGTGACACGGTGGCGCTGCTGGCGGTCAGCAAGCGGCAAACGGCCGAGGCGGTGCGCCAGGCCCACGCGGCCGGACTCTGTGCCTTCGGCGAAAACTATGTGCAGGAAGGGCTGGACAAGATCGCCGCGCTGGCCGATCTGCGCGCCGTGTTGCAGTGGCACCTGATCGGGCCGCTGCAGAGCAACAAGACCCGCGCCGTCGCCGAAACCTTCGACTGGGTCCACAGCGTCGATCGCCTGAAGACCGCACAGCGCCTGAGCGAGCAGCGCCCCGACCACCTGCCGCCGCTGAACGTGTGCCTGCAGGTCAACATCAGCGGCGAGGACAGCAAGAGCGGCGTGGCGCCTGCGGACGTGCCGGCGCTGGCCCACGCGGTCGCCGCATTGCCGCGGCTCAGGCTGCGCGGGCTGATGTCGATCCCCGAGCCGGCCGACACGCTCGACGCCCAGCGTGCGCCACACCGGGCCTTGCGTCTTCTGTTCGACCAGCTCAACACCGAGGGGCTGGCGCTGGACACGCTGTCAATGGGGATGAGCGCGGACCTGGAGGCGGCCGTGGCCGAAGGGGCGACGGTGGTGCGCATCGGCACGGCGATTTTCGGGGCACGGGCGGCTTGAGTGGCATGCGCAGCCCTTGAACTTGTCGTGAACAACCGCACGTTCAACAGGTGGCAGGGCGCCGCCTTGCCCGTCGCAAAGGAAGGCTGACCATGATCAAGATCGATGAACTCCGCGAGGGCTTCGGCACGTTCTGGGGCTCGGTGTCCGAGGGCTGGGACCGGCTGCGCCACACCGCGGCAGGCGCACTGACACGGTTCAGGCCCGGCGCGCAGACCGCCCTGCCCGAACGCGCCCAGATCGATGACCCGCTGCACTTCCCCGGCCAGTCGTGGGCCATGCTCGGCAGCGACGTGTTCGAGGACGAGCAGCGGCTGGTCGTGCGCATCGAGGCGCCGGGGATGGAGAAGGACAATTTCGCCATCGAGATCAGCGGTGACACGCTGGTGGTGCGCGGCGAAAAACGCTTCGAGCGCGAGGCGACCGAGGGCCGCTGGCGCGTGCTGCAGTGTGCCTACGGGGCATTCCAGCGCACGGTACCGCTGCCAGCGTCCGTGCGCGGTGACGAGGCGAAGGCCGCCTACCGCAACGGGGTGCTGAAGATCGAGCTGCCGAAGGTGCAGCCGAGCAAGCCGACATCGGTGAACATCAAGGTGGATTGAAGCCCACCCCAGGCGGTCGATGGGCCGGCACGTTGAACGGCGTGATCACTTCGACGTTCGAGCGTGTCGGCATCGACAAGGTGTGCGCAACGCAGTGGGCCTGCATCAGCAGCAAGCAGGCCAAGTGCAGGTCGTGGTGCAGGTCATGGTGCAGCACGGCCGACAGGCGCCTCGCCCGCAACAGCGCCAGGTTGTCGTCGTCCAGGTCATGGCCGATGAACACCCGGCAGGGGCGACCCGCCGCCTCGAACGCCGCCAGGATCGCCGCGTTGGCCCCGCCGACCGAGTACACCGCCGTGATGGTCGGGCAGCACGCCAGCAGTTGACCGACCGCTTCCCGCGTCGGCGCGTGCAGCCCGTGCCCGGTGTCCATGACGTGGGCGCGGCTGGCGGGGCGGGAGCAGCCCAGCGCCTGAATGAAAGCGGCGATGCGCTCCCCCTCGCCCTGGAAATGCGGGCCGCTGGACGAGACCAGCACGTCGGTCGGCACATCCTCCAGCGCCGACGGCCCGAGCCACTGGTCCGTCAGGTAGGCCGCCGTCTGGCCGGCGCGGTGGTTGTCCAGCCCGACATACGCCCGCCGCGGCGCCTCGCGCAGATCGGTCACGAGTGTCACCACCGGAATGCCCCGCGCCTGCAGCCGCGCCACCGCCTCGGTCACGGCGGGCACATCGGGCGCCTTCAGCAGCACGCCCTGGCTGCCGCGCCGACCGATCGTGTCGAGCACCGCGATCAGCTCGGGCAGCGCCATCGTCTCGGCCAGATGCTCGCGGACGCGGAACACCACTGGCGACACCCGCTGCACCGCCACCGCCAGCGTGTCGCGCACCATCCGGGAGAAGCGCGACGGGGCCTCCATCACCAGGTCGATCAGGAAGCGCCGACCCTTCAAGCCCACCTGCTGGTGCTGGCGCTCCAGTTCCAGGCACGCCTGCGCCACGCGCCGCCGCATCGCCGGACTCACCCCCGGTCGGTCGTGCAGGACGCGGTCCACCGAGGCCAGGCCGATCCCGGCCTGCCACGCGATTTCCTTCATCGAAAATGCCTTGGTCATGGCCGGTGAGGATAGTCGCCGAGATGCAGCGGCTGAGGTGTTCTTGAGGTGTTTCGGGCACACCGCGCACCGGTGTCCTTCCTAGACTGGTCAGGTTCACCGACCCACCCCGACAGGAAACACCATGGCCCTGCTCCGCGCCACCGACGCGCACCTCGACGACCTGCTGCGTGTACTGACCCAGCGCACCGATCCGGCCAATTGCCCACTCGCCACGCACCTGCAGGACGATGTGCCGGTGTACGACTGCGACGCGCTGCGTGTGCGGCTGTCGGATGCAGCGGCCCCGGATTTCCGGCAGACCCTCATGGCCGAGTGGGCGCAGGTCTGGGAACACGGCGCGGGCATCGTCGTGCTGCAGGGCGCTTTTGCAGATGCGGGGGTGATCGATGCCGTCACGGCCCGCTTCCAGCAGATCATCGAACGGGAGCGGCTGCGGGGTGCGGTCGGCGACCACTTCGCCCAGGCCGGTGCCAACGACCGGGTGTGGAATGCACTGGAGAAACTCTGTCTGGCCGACCCGGCGCTGTTCGCCCGCTACTACGCCAACGACATGGTGGCGCTGTCCAGCGAGGCGTGGCTCGGCCCGGCCTACCAGATCACCGCGCAGGTCAACAACGTCCGCCCCGGCGGTGCCGCGCAGACCCCGCACCGCGACTACCACCTCGGTTTCTGCACCGCCGCGCAGGCCGAGCGTTACCCCGCGCACGTCCACCGCCTCTCGCCGATGCTGACGCTGCAAGGGGCGGTCGCCCATGTGGACATGCCGCTGGAGAGCGGGCCGACGCTGTACCTGCCGCACTCGCAGAAGTACCGCCACGGCTACCTCGTTGCCGACCGCGAGGATTTCCGCGCCCACTTCGAGCAGCACCGCGTGCAACTGCCGCTGGAAAAGGGCGACGCGGTGTTCTTCAACCCGGCGCTGCTGCACGCCGCCGGCACCAACCGGTCCAGTGACATCCAGCGCATGGCGAACCTGCTGCAGGTCTCGTCGGCCTTCGGGCGGGCCATGGAAACCGTCAACCGCGACCGGATGACGCGGCAGCTCTACCCCGCGCTGCTGGCGATGCGCGCCGACGGCACGTTGTCGGAAGACGAGGCTGACCGCGCCCTGGCCGCCTGCGCCGAGGGCTATGCCTTTCCGACCGACCTGGATCTTGATCCACCGCTGGGTGGGCTGGCACCGGAGAGTCCGCAGGCGGTGACGCGGCGAGCGTTGCGCGAGGGCTGGTCGGCGGAGCGGCTGGAGGCACTGCTGGACACGATGGTGACGCGCCGAGGACGGGACACGGCCTGAACCGGCGCAGTCACGCCAGATCGATCACACCGCGATCGCCGCCGTGTTCTTCACCTCTTCCATCACCACATACGTCCGCGTCTCCCGCACGCCGGGCAGCGTCCAGATCACCGAGCCGATGAACTCGCGGTACGCCGCCATGTCGGCCACGCGGGTCTTGAGCAGGTAATCGAAGCCCCCCGCAACGAGGTGGCACTCCAGGATCTCGGGCCGCACCTGCACCGACGCCCGGAAGGTGTCCATCACGTCCTGCACCGTGCGGTCGAGCAGCACCTCGACGAACACCATCAGCCCCGCGCCGAGCTTGGCCGGATCGAGCCGCGCCTCGTAGCCGAGGATGTAGCCATCGCGGGTGAGGCGGCGCACGCGCTCCAGCACCGCCGTGGGCGAGAGATGCACCGCCTCGGCCAGCTTCAGGTTGGACAGGCGCCCATCCGCCTGGAGCAACGCGAGGATGCGGCGGTCGATCTTGTCAATCTTGTCGATGTCGGTGCTCATGGCTGGACATTATCCAATCGATGGATTTTTGATTGGTGAGTTATTCATCTGCATGGCGCCTAAGCTGGAGGTCTGCGCCACACCACGCCGAGACCTTCACCATGATGACGCCCACTTCTGCTGCCCCATTTTCCGACCGCCTGCCCGCCCCCGTGCGCGACGAAACCGCACAGGTCACCCGCCTGCTGGGCGAGTTGCAGGGCCGGGTGGACTGGTCCGCCGTGATCGCCACCGGCACGCCGTGGGTGGACGCCGTGCGCCGCCAGCCCGCGCCGTTCTGGGCGATGGAGTCGCTGCTGCGCGAGTACCCGATCTCCAGCGCGGAAGGACTGGCGCTGATGCGGCTGGCCGAGGCGCTGCTGCGCGTGCCGGACACCGAGACGGCGCTCGCGCTGACCGCCGACCAGCTTGGTCGCGCTGATTTCTCGGGCCACGCTGCGGATGCATCCGGGCATGGGCATGGGCAGGCCCACCCGGTGCTGTCCGGGCTGGCGTCGCAGGCGATTCACCTGTCCAAGAAGCTGCTGCCCGAGGATGGCGAGAACGCACACGGTGGTGGTCTGCTGCAGCGGCTGGGCGCGAAGACGGTGGTGGCCGCGACGGTGCGGGCGATCCAGTTGCTCGGGCGGCAGTTCGTGCTCGGCCAGTCGATCGGCGAAGCACTGACCCGCGCCGACGCCAACCGCCGCGCCAATCAGCCTGGTGCTGCGCTGATCCGCCACAGCTTCGACATGCTCGGCGAAGGCGCACGCACCGACGCCGACGCGCTGCACTACGGCCGCGCTTACGCCGACGCCATCCGCGCCATCGCCAGCAAGGGTCGCCCGGCGCGGCCGGAGGACGGCGACGGCATCTCGATCAAGCTCTCGGCGCTGGACGCCCGCTACGAGCCGGCGCAGTTCGCCACCGTGATCGGGCGGCTGATGCCGCGGCTGCTCGACCTCGTGAACGCCGCAGCCGAAGCCAACATCAACCTCACCATCGACGCCGAGGAATCCGAGCGGCTGGAGCTGTCGCTGGTCGTGCTCGATCTGCTGGCGGCGCATGTCGCGGCCACCTTCCCGCAGTGGCAAGGGCTCGGCCTGGCGGTGCAGGCGTACCAGACCCGCGCCCCCGAGGTGATCGACGAAGTGACCTCCATCGCCCGCCGCCACGGCCTGCGCTTCATGGTGCGGCTGGTCAAGGGCGCGTACTGGGACGGCGAGATCAAGCGGGCGCAGGAACTCGGTCTCACCGGCTACCCGGTCTGGACCGACAAGCGCCACACCGACCTCAGCTACCTCGCCTGTGCGCAACGCCTGCTGGCCGCGCCCGAGGTCTACCCGCAGTTCGCCACCCACAACGCCAGCACCATCGCCGCGATCCTGGAAATGGCCAAGGCTGCTCATCCGCACGGCACGCCGTTCGAGCTGCAGCGCCTGCACGGCATGGGCGAAGGCATCTACCGCGAGGTGATGCGGCGCCCGGACGCGCCGCCGCTGCGCATCTATGCACCGGTGGGTGAACACCGCGACCTGCTGGCCTACCTCGTGCGGCGGCTGCTGGAGAACGGGGCGAATTCGTCGTTCGTGCATCAGCTTGCCGACGAGGCCGTGACGCCGCAGATGCTGCTGGCCTCGCCGCTGCGGGCGCCGTCGCGCTCGGTGCTGCCGATGCCGCTGCAACTGTTCGGCGCGGCGCGGGCGAATTCGAAAGGCGTCGATCTGGCGGCCGAGCGGGAGCGGCTGCCGCTGCTGGCGGCGCTGGCCGTGCCGATGCCCGCAGCGCCGAACGACACGAGCGTTGAAGGCGCCGCTGCCGCGATGAACGCGCTGCACGCCGCCCAACGCGGCTGGAACGCGACGCCGCTGGCCGAACGCTGCGCCGTCCTGCTACGCGCTGGGGATGCGCTGGAGCGGCGGACGAGCGAATTCGCCGGCCTGCTCGCCCAGGAAGGCGGCAAGACGCTGGGCGACGCCGTGGCCGAGGTCCGCGAGGCAGTGGATTTCTGCCGCTACTACGCGGAGCAGGCCGCCGCCCGGCTCGCGCCGCAGACGCTGCCCGGCCCGACCGGCGAGCGCAACGAGCTGCGGCTGCACGGCCGCGGCGTCTTCGTCTGCATCAGCCCGTGGAACTTCCCGCTGGCGATCTTCGCGGGGCAGGTGGTCGCCGCGCTGGTCGCCGGCAACACGGTGGCCGCCAAACCCGCCGAGCAGACGCCACGGGTTGCCCGGCGGTTTGTCGAGTTGCTGCACGACGCTGGTTTGCCACGCACGGCGCTGACGCTGGTCTGCGGCCCTGGCGAGACGGTGGGCGCGGCGCTGGTGGCGCATCGGCGTTGTGCGGGCGTGTGCTTCACCGGCTCGACGCAGGTGGCCAAGGCAATCAACCGCACGCTGGCACAGAGCGACGGCCCGATCGTGCCGCTGATCGCCGAAACGGGCGGGCTGAACGCGATGCTGGTGGACTCCAGTGCGCTGCCAGAGCAGGTGGTGGACGCTGTCGTGCAGAGCGCGTTTCGGTCGGCCGGTCAGCGGTGTTCGGCGCTGCGGCTGCTGTGCGTGCATGACAGCGTGGCGGACAAGGTGCTGGAGATGGTGGCGGGGGCGATGGCCGAGCTGGTCTGCGGCGATCCGGCGAATGCAGCGGACACGGCGCAGAGCTGGGCGGTCGATGTCGGCCCGGTGATCGACGCCGAGGCGCACGCAGGTCTCACCCGGAACATCGCCCGGCTGGAACGCGAGGCCCGTCTGATCGCCCGCACGCCACTGCCCGAGCGGCTGGCCGGCACGCACATCGCGCCGGTCGCGTTCGAGCTGAAGTCGATCGGCGAGATGCGCGAAGAGCTGTTCGGGCCGGTGCTGCACGTCGTGCGCTGGCGCGGCGCGGTGGATGCGCTGGTGGACGAGGTCAACGCGCTGGGCTACGGCCTGACGCTGGGGGTCCACACGCGCATCGACGACCGGGCCATGCGGATCGCCGAGCGGGCGCGGGTCGGCAATGTCTATGTGAACCGCAACATGGTCGGGGCGGTGGTGGGCGTGCAGCCGTTTGGCGGGGAAGGTTTGTCCGGAACGGGGCCGAAGGCGGGGGGGCCGCACTACCTGTATCGGTTCTGCGGGGAGCAGACGGTGACGGTCAACACGGCGGCGGCGGGGGGAAACGCGACGTTGCTGGCGGGCGGCCTCAACTGACCTCGTCGGCGTCCTGATCCTGGTGCCAGTTCTCGGTGCGCAACCCCGGCACCCGCTCGAACTCACGCAGATTGCGCGTCACCAACGTCAGCCCGCGCGCCCGCGCCTGCCCGGCGATGAGGATGTCGTAGGCGCCGATCGGCGTCCCCTGTGCTGCCAGCCACGCGCGGATGTCACCGGCGTGGCGCGCATCCTCCGTGTCCAGGGTCAGCACCTCGAAGCAGAGCGCATCCACCACTGCCAGATTGCGCTCGCGCCGCTGGCTCTTGAAGGCGCCGAAGTACAGCTCGTGCAGGACGATGGCGCTCACCACCACGTCCGCCGGCGCCTGGGCGTGGAGCCGGCGTGATACTGGGCCGCCCGGCGTGTTGAGCACGGCGATGACCGCGTTGGTGTCGAGCAGGTAGCGCATCAGTCGAACAGTGCATCCAGTTCGGGACGGTCCTGCGCCAGCCGCTGGGCATCGATGGCCTGAATAGCATCCGCGTCCAGCGGGCCGGCCTGCGCCAGCGCGTCCAGCCAAGCCCAGTCGGTGGTCATCGGCTCCAGGATCAAAGCGACACCGTGACGGCGGATGCGAACCTCGGTGCCCTCGATGCGGAAATCCTTGGGCAACCGGACAGCCTGCGAGCGGCCGGACCAGAAGAGTTTGGCAGTGTCCATGCGGAGGCTCCGGAATGTTGAGTGCAAGCACTAAAAATAGGTGGCAAAAAGATATACCAATGACATCGGCGATGCAAGTGGTGCGTTCAGGTGCGTTCAGGTGCGTTCAGCCGAAGCAGCTCGGTAAACTGGTTCGATGACACACCCCACGCCCCCCACCCACCCCACCCTCGCCTTCATCGGCGGCGGCAACATGGCCACCGCCATCATCGGCGGCCTGGTCCGCAGCGGCACCCCCGGCGCCAACCTCATCGTCCTCGACCCGAACGCCGACCAGCGCGCCCGTCTGGCGCGCGACTTCGGCGTCCGCACCCTCGCCGCCGCGGACGCGACGCTGGCCGAAGCCGACGCCGTCGTCTGGGCCGTCAAGCCGCAGAGCTTCAGCGAAGCCGCCGCACCCTGCTCCGCCCACGTCGGCGGCGCGCTGCACCTGTCGGTCATGGCCGGCATCCGCAGCGACGCCATCGCCCGCGCCACCGGCTCCGACCGCGTGGTCCGTTCCATGCCCAACACGCCCGCGCTGATCGGCCAGGGCATCTCGGGCCTCTACGCCCGCCCCGCCGTCACCGCCGCCGAGCGCACGCAGGTCGAGGCGCTGCTGGCCCCGACGGGCGATGTGGTGTGGGTCGAGCGCGAGGTCGATCTGGACGCCGTGACCGCGCTGTCCGGCTCCGGCCCGGCCTACGTGTTCTATTTCATCGAGGCGATGGTGGCCGCCGCCGAGCGCATGGGCCTCACCGCAGAGCAAGGCAAGCAACTCGCGCTCGCCACCTTCAGCGGCGCCACCGAACTCGCCCGCCGCTCCGACGACTCCCCCGCCACGCTGCGCGAGCGCGTCACGTCGAAAGGCGGCACGACCTACGCCGCGCTGACCGCGATGAACAGCGCCGGGATGCAAGACAGCTTCATCACCGCGCTGCAGGCCGCCCAGACGCGGGCGCGTGAACTGGGTGACGAATTCGGCGGCTGAAGCGACCGGGCTGTCCATCCATGCACATCCTGCATGGATGCGGCGAGCGTGCCTGAACGGGCCTGCCTACAGTGGTGCCACCACCACCTCAGAGTCCCCGACATGCATGCACCGCTGTCCTACATCACCCCTTCGGCCCACAGCGCCTGGGGCACCTACCTGCTGCAGGTTGACCGCGTCCTGCCCTACCTCGGGCCGCTCGCCCGCTGGTCGGAAACGCTCAAGCACCCCAAGCGGGCGCTGATCGTCGATGTGCCGATCGAGATGGACGATGGCTCGGTGCGCCACTTCGAGGGCTACCGCGTGCAGCACAACCTCAGCCGCGGCCCCGGCAAGGGCGGCGTGCGCTACCACCCGGATGTGACGCTGGAGGAGGTGATGGCCCTGTCGGCGTGGATGACGGTCAAGAACGCGGCGGTCAACCTGCCGTATGGCGGCGCCAAGGGCGGCATCCGCGTCGATCCCCGGCAGCTCTCGCCCAAGGAGCTGGAGCGCCTGACACGCCGCTACACCAGCGAGATCGGCTTCATCATCGGCCCGCAGCAGGACATCCCGGCCCCCGACGTGGGCACCAACCCGCAGATCATGGCCTGGATGATGGATACCTACTCGATGAACATCGGCGCCACGGCGAGCGGTGTCGTCACCGGCAAACCGATCCACCTCGGCGGCTCGCTGGGGCGGGTCAAGGCGACCGGGCGCGGCGTGTTCGTCACCGGCCGGGAGGCGGCGCGGCGCATCGGCCTGAACCTGGACGGCGCACGCATCGCGGTGCAGGGCTTCGGCAACGTCGGCTCGGCCGCGGCGGAACTCTTCACCAGCGCAGGCGCCAAGGTCGTCGCCGTGCAGGACCACACCGGCACCATCGCCAACGCGGGCGGCATGGACATGGCCGATCTGATGGCGGTCGTGCGGCGCGATGGCGGCGTGGGCGCATTCACCGGCGCCGAGCGGATCGACGACGAAGCCTTCTGGGACACCGACTGCGACATCCTGATCCCCGCGGCACTTGAAGGCCAGATCACCGTCGCCCGCGCCAACCGCCTGAAGGCGAAGCTGGTGCTCGAAGGCGCCAACGGCCCGACGATGTTCGATGCCGACGACGTGCTGACCGATCGCGGCATCCTGGTCGTGCCGGACGTGATCTGCAACGCGGGCGGCGTGACGGTGTCCTACTTCGAGTGGGTGCAGGACTTCTCGTCGTTCTTCTGGACCGAGGACGAAATCAACGTGCGGCTCGACAAGATCATGGTCGAGGCCCTGCGCAAGATCTGGGACATGGCCGACCGGCACCGCATCACGCTGCGCACCGCCACCTTCGCCGTGGCCTGCGAGCGCATCCTGATGGCGCGGCAGGAACGCGGGTTGTATCCCTGAGCCGCTGGCCTCGCTTTTTTCGTCACGCTCCATACCTGCGGTTACTGGACGGCATCCATTGAACAATCTGGCAAAACATGAGAATTCACCCGGACCCTTCAGCACTCGACTTGTCCCGGGAGACCCGCTCATGCAAACGTATCGCCTCGCCACCGCTGCCGCCAGCCTGCTCGTCGCCAGTTCCGTCCACGCCGCAGTCGTGGATGGCATCGACGTTCGCCTCACCACGGCGGCTCCCGTGGTGCAAGGCGATGCCGATGTCGTCGTGCGCGTCACCATCACGAACACCAACGCCGGACCCGTCATCCTGCACCCTTGGCAGTTGCCAGGCGCGCGACAGGACGGGGCACTGTTCGAGATCACCCGCGACGGCGTGCCGGTGCCCTACACCGGGGCGATCGTCAAGCGGGCATCGCCGACCGGACGTGATGCGCTGCGGCTCAATCCCGGCGTCACCCTCACCTACGATGTCGAGCTGACCGCCGCCTACGAGCTGGAGCGGGACGGGCGGTACGACATCACCTACCGCAGCGGCGGCGTGACCGGGGCCTACACCACGCCGGCCCTGCGGTCGGACACGCTGTACGTCTGGCTCCAGGGCCGCACGCCACAACCCTCGGCATCGGCCATGGCCATGGTGCAGGCGGCGGCCGTCACCACCGGCAGCGTCAGCTTCACCGGGAACTGTTCGGCCACCCGCAAGACGACGCTGCAAAGCTCCGTCACCGCGGCGAAGACCTACGCCACCAACGCCGTCACCTACCTCAACAACACCCCATCGACCGCCCGCAAACGCTACGTCAAATGGTTCGGGACACCAGGAGCCGCCAACTGGGGTGTCGTCAAGGCCAATTACACGGCCTTGCAGGCGGCCCTGGAGACCAAACCCCTGGTGCTGGACTGTTCCTGCACCGACGCCGGGGTCTACGCTTACGTCTACCCGTCCCAGCCCTACAAGGTCTACCTCTGCGGTGCGTTCTGGAGCGCCCCGGCGACCGGCACGGACTCGAAGGCGGGCACATTGATCCATGAGATGAGCCACTTCACCGTGGTGGCTGGCACCAGCGACTACGCCTACGGTCAGTCCGCTGCCGCCTCCCTGGCGATCAGCAACCCGGCCAAGGCCATCAAGAATGCCGACAGCCATGAATACTTCGCCGAAAACACGCCCGTCCTGCCATGACGATCGTGGTGACGCCCGTGCCCCTGCACGGTGGCTGGCTGTCGGCTTGATGGCGGCAACCTTGTTCACTTCGCCGCCATCGGCCGCATCGGGTGATCCGCTCGCTGCCTTGCACTGCACGCTGGCGGTCGAGATGGCCGGGGACCGCACGCCGCACCTGCAGGCCACCTTGCACAACACGGGCACGCACGCGGTGCGGCTGCTGCGCTGGGGCACGCCGTTCGAAGGTGCGTGGCGGGCGCCCTTGGTGCAGATCGAGCGCGATGGCCAGCCGCTCGACTACCAGGGTCCGATGGTCAAGCGCCGCGCCCCACAGCCGAGCGACCACCTGACACTCCGGCCGGGCCAGTCGCTGCAGGCATCGCTGCCGCTGTCGCCCGCCTGGACGGTGGACCAGCCCGGACGCTACCGGATCTCGGCCCACTGGGTGTGGCAAGGCCAGGTGCGCGCCGGACCACGCACCGCCACCACACTGCCACCGACCGACGCCCACTGCGCGCCGGTGGAGTTCACCCGTCCCTGAGCAAGCGCGGGTCGAAGCTGAACGGCCGGTCCTCGGTGACACGCATGTGCGTGATCGCAGGGTGCCAGGGATTCAGCAGCAGGTTGCGCTCGCTCTGGATCACCGCCGACGGCACGCTCAGTGCCGCGCTGCGCCGGCTGGCGAGCCAGTCGTTGCCCAGTGCGGCCAGCTCGTCCGGCGCGGGCACGGCGGCCCAGTGCGCGGGCAGCACCGCCACGTCGAGCTGCTCGACCAGCAGATCGTCCGGCAGCTCCAGCGTCAACAGCCGCAGATCCCCCGGCGCGTCGAGCGGATCGACATGGACCAGCACCTCCAGTGCCGCGAGGGCCGCCGAACTCGCCGCGTAGACGATCGGCCGGCCCCGGCGGTGCCAGCGACCACCGGCGTAGAGCCCGCCGATGCCGTCCAGCGCCGTGGCGACAAACGGCTGGCGGCAGATGCGCCAGACCTTCAACTGAAGATGCCGTGGTTCAGGCGCACCAGCACGTCCTCGATCTGGTGCGCGCCGATGTCGGTGTCGAGCAGGTCGAAGGGCACCTCGCCGCCCAGCGCCCGGTTCGGCGCCTTGAGCCAGCGGCGCGCCTTGTCCGCATCGCCCAGCACCTCGGTGGCCAGCTCGACCGCGCGGGTCAGGCGGTAGAGCCGATCGGACTCTTGCGGCGTGAAGCGGTGTTCGGTCTTGCGGCGGGCCAGCGTGCGCAGCGGGATGCCGAGCACCTGCGTCATCTGTTGCGGGGCCATGTCCAGTTGCGTGGCGACCGACTCGAAGACCGAGAACGGCAGCCCCTGGCGCACGGCGTTGCGGGCATCGAGGAGGGTGTTGGCCATTTGGCGATCGTATCACTGCCAAACGGCATTGCTATTGGCGTTGGCGTTGGCATTGCCACCACCTGTGCTCAGGAGGCCACCGAGCCGCTCGGGACTTCTGCGCGCCGCGCAGCCCACCGCTGCGCCGGTTGCACCAGACGCAGCCAGTCCGGCCGGTTGTAGAGGAAGCCCAGCCCGATCCGGTTCGCCAGATGGAAGGTGCCCACCGCGATGCCGATGACCGACACCATCGAAATGGTGGCGACCAGGCTCGGGCTGCGGCCGATCGGCGAGGCTTGCAGCGCCGGCACGATGACGATCATCGGGAGGTAGAAGCCCAGGTAGACCGCGATCGAGTTCTTGCCCAGCGTGTTGAGCCAGCCGGCCCATGGGCGCGACGACACGAGCGCAGCAATCACCACCACCGCGCTGATGCCCATGAAGCCCGCCAGCAGGTTGACCGCCAGGTGCTCCGTCAGCGCCAGCTTGACCAGCACGGTGTTGAGCACAGCCCACACGAGCAGCCCGGCACTGGCAGTGCGGCGGTGTGCGAGGGTCCAGTCGGCCAGGGCGAAGAAGCGCCCGGAGAACACATGGCCAGCGTAGAAGAACAGGAAGAACATCCCGAACCGGTCCACATGGTAGATGCCGGTCTGCAGCGGGAACAGGTGGAGCAGCACCGCCGCCGGCAGCAGGATCCACACCGGCACCGCGCGCAGCAGCCGCGTCGCCACGAAGTAGACCGACAGCATCATGATGAACCACAGCATGCCGAACGGGTCGTAGAGATGGTAGACCAGCGCCTTGACCCCCTCGCCCAGCGAGGCGGGCGTCTCCAGCCCGAGCAGCCACGTCACCGGCACGACGATCAGTGTCCAGAGCACGAAGAAGTACAGGTAGTGGACGACCTTGGTGTCGAGGTAATGCTTCCACGGCCGGTCGATCACCTGCGACAGGAACAGCCCCGAGATCAGGAAGAAGTCGGGCATCCGGAACGGCTTGGCGAACACGACGAAGTAGCCCAGCCAGCCGGCCTGCCCCTTCGCCACATGCCCTTGCATCGTGCCGGCAATCCACATGGCCACCACCGCCACGATGCAGAAACCCTTGGCGAAATCGACCCAGGCATAGCGGCTTCGGGCGTCGGAGAGTCGGGGGGAATGCATGGCGTGTGTCCTGTCTGTGTTGCAGGCCACCAGTCTAGAAGCGCCCTCAGGGGGTTGGCTTCCCCCCATGCACACGCCTTGGGCGGTTTCAATGCGAATCTGAACCGAATCTTTACGGAAATTTCGTGATTTGCGCCCTGGACGCGAAGGAGCCCTCCATATATGAAAAATCTACCCTTCAATCCTCCACATCCTCCACATCCTCCAGGGACTGGGAGACACCGCGCTTGCCCTTGCGCGCCTTGCGTTCCTGTCGGGCCTGCTCGGCAATCTCGGCCTCGGCCGCCCAGACCAGGAACTCGGCGGGCGTCTCCAGGGTGATGCGGCCCAGGATGCCGCTGCGGTAGTCGTGGATGACGGTCTCGGCGGCTTTCTGCAGATTGATCTTGCCGCCGCTCAGTACCGCACCACGCTTGCGCCCGATGGCGGCGAGCAGCTCTTCGTCGTTCAGCGCCTCGGTGTCGGTCAGCTTGTAGCGGGCTTCGACCTGCCCGGCGTAGTCGCGGCGCAGTGTTTCCAGCAGCTCGACGGCGACCAGCTCCTCGTCCAGCGCATTGCGGCCGATCGCGCCGGTGGCGGCGAGGTTGTAGCCGCCCTTCTCGATCGTGATCTTCGGCCAGAGCATGCCGGGGGTGTCGTAGAGGTAGAAGTCGCTCGCCAGGGCGATGCGCTGCTCCAGCTTGGTGATGCCCGGCTCGTCCCCGGTCTTGGCGGCGCGCTTGCCGACCAGGGTGTTGATGAGCGTGGACTTGCCGACGTTGGGAATGCCGCAGATCAGCACGCGCATCGGCTTGGCCATCCCGCCCCGCAGCGGGGCGAGCGTGCGGCAGGCGGCGATCAGGCGCTGCGCAGGGGCGGTGATGCTGGCGTCCAGACCGAGGGCCTGTGTCTCGGGCAGGCTGTTGTAATGCGCCAGCCACAGCTCGGTGCGCGCCGGGTCGGCCAGATCCTGCTTGTTGAGCACCTTCAGCGCCGGCTTGCCTTGCGTGAGTTGCGCCAGCAGCGGGTTGGCGCTGGAGCCGGGCGCGCGGGCGTCGAGCAGCTCGATCACCACGTCGATGCCGTCCTTGACACGCGCGGTGATGGCCTTCTTGGTCAGGTGCATGTGACCGGGAAACCACTGGATGGACATCTGGAAAATCTTTCTGGGTCGAAAACGGGGTGTAGAACAACGGGAGAATACCGGGATGAAAACCTACACCATCGAAGTGCAACGCTACAAGGCGGCCGCCAGCCACCACGGGCTGGTCAACATCAAGCTCGACGCCCTGCTGGTGCCGCGCGCCACGCCGGAGGGCCAGGAACCGGCCCATGTCCTGAGCATGAGCGAGGCGGATGCCCGCTCGCTCATGATGCTGCTCAAGGCGCAGTTCCTGGAGGTGGACAAACGCAAGGCGCGCAGCCAGCGTTGAGCCAGACGACTGCGCGGTGCGTGGTCAGTCGCGGGTCGGCGTGATCTGCTCGGCGTAGTCGTAGAGCGCGCCGAGGATGTCCTGGGCGCGCTCGTCCTCCTCGTGTGCCTGACCGAGGGTGTCGATGCGCTCGAAGAACTGCGCCACCGTCTGCGCGCCGCCCTGTCCGTCCAGCAGCCGGTCGGCGCAGTGCGCTTGCCAGCGGGCGCGCTCGGTGTCGGTCAGGGTCTCGGGGAAGTTGCGCGCCCGGTAGCGCCAGAACAGCTCGTCCAGCCGCGGATCGTCGAACGCGGGGGCGCGGCCGGCGGGCAACTGCTCCGGCTTCAACCCGCGCAGACGCACGAGGCGGCGGCGGTCCTCGTTGTCGAGGAAGCCGCCGTAGAGGTCTTCATCGACATCGGCGGCAGGCGCACCCTCGACCACCGGACGCGCATACACCTCCTGCCAGATCCCGCCCAGCGTGCGCACCTGCGCCGCGGCGGTTTCCGCGTGGCGCAGGCATTGGGCCATGTCGATGCCCCAGTGGGCGGCGCGCTCGGCCGACAGCGTCTTGAGGTTGGCGATCACCACCGGCGACTTGTTGAGGTGGATGGTCTTGATCGGCAGCCGGGTCACGCCTTCGGGCAGCGCGTCCGACCGGGTGAACAGCCGCTCGCGGAGCTGCGCCACGCCCAGGCCCAGCAGCTCGGCGGGATCGTGCGCCAGATCCCAGACGATCAGCTCGTTCTTGTTGGTCGGGTGCGTGGCCAGCGGCCAGACCACCGCCAGACCGCCGCGCTCGGGTGCGTACATGCCGGAGACGTGGAGAAACGGCTGGCCCTGGCGCTGGGCGCGGTCGATCTCGGCGGCCACAGCGTCCTTCTTGCGCAGCGCGAGGCAGAAGTCGAACAGCCGGGGCTGGCGATCGCGGATCAGCCTTGCCAGGGCCAGGGTGGCGCGCACGTCGGACAGCGCGTCGTGCGCCGCCTCGTGGGCGATGCCGTTGGCGGCGGTGAGGTGTTCGAGCTTGAAGGACGGGCGGCCGTCGGGGTGGCGCGGCCAGACGATGCCCTCCGGTCGCAAGGCCCAGGCGCAGCGCACGAGATCGACCAGATCCCAGCGCCCGCAGCCGTTCTGCCACTCGCGCGCGTAGGGGTCGATCAGGTTGCGCCAGAAGAGGTGGCGCGTGACTTCGTCGTCGAAGCGGATGGTGTTGTAGCCCAGGCCGATGGTGCCGGGCTGGCCGAGCTGCTCCTCGATGGCGCGGGCGAAGGCGTGTTCGGGCAGGCCGTGTGCGAGGCAGTGCTGCGGGAGGATGCCCGTCAGGAGACAACTCTCGGGATCGGGCAGGTAGTCCGGCGCGGGCTGGCAGTGGAACATGACCGGCGCGCCGATCTCCTGCAGTTGCGCGTCGGTGCGGATGCCGGCGAACTGGGCGGGGCGGTCCCGGCGCGGCACGCGTCCGAAGGTTTCGTAGTCGTGCCAGAAGTAGGTGAATTCAGCCATGTGCGGCACCTTACCCGAAACCGTTCCAGAAAACGCCGCCGCTCACAGCCCATCGCTGCGGCGCACGAAACTCGCGAAACGCGGCACGCCGTGGCTGGTCTGGCCGCGGAAGCGGTAGACGATGAGCGAGCCGATGGGGGGCGGGGTGCGGCGCTGCTCGTCGGTGAAGCCGGAGCCGACCAGGAAGACGACCCCATCCGCGTTGCGCACCTGCAAGGCCCCGAGTTGCCCCTCGAAGCGGCCTTGCCCGGGCGTGTAGCCGATCACCAGCGCGTCGTCGTCGTGGACGGGTTTGAGCTTGAGCAGCACGGCGCTGCGGCCACCGAGGTTGGGCGCATCGGCGCGGTGCAGCATCAGCCCTTCTCCGCCCGCTTCCAGCACTGCGTGCAACCGCGCCCGCAGCTCGGCACGGTCGGCCACCACCGATTGCTCCACCGCCTGCAGTTGCGGCCACTGCACGCGCGCGACGATGGACTGGATGCGCGCCGCCCGCTCGTCGAAGCGCCCGCCCGCCCGCTGCATCTCGAACACGAGGAACTGGACATCACGCCAGGCGCCCGGCGCGGGGCGGCGCCGACGCACCAGCGCGGACACCTCGTCGAACCGCCCGCGCCCCAGCCACAGCTCGCCGTCCAGCGCCTCGGGCGGCAGCCGGGCCGTGAAATCCTTGGGCGCATCGAGCGTCTGGCCCGTGCGCGTGCGCAGGGTGCGGCCGTCCCACAGTGCCCGCACGCCATCGAATTTCTCGCTGACCAGAAACCCGGTCGGATCGATCTCCGGCTCGGCAATGCGCGCCAGCAGCACACCGGAGTGGCGCCCGACCTGGAGTTGCTGCTCGATCGGCTCGGTTTGCGCCACCGCCTGCCAAACCGCACCGAACCACGCCCCGACTGTCCCAAGCCCCGCCACAAGCAAGCCCCGGCGGCGACGGATTTCACTGATCACTGACATTTCCAAGCCTCTCTGCACCGTTAGAAAGAACAAATTCGCACTTTTTTCATTTTTCCCACCGAGTCACATCATCGAATGAAAACCAGGCGTTCGCGTGTTTCTCGGGAGGGAGGCGATGGGGGAGAGGGAAAACACGCGAGGGAAAACACGAGGTGACAGGGTTTCAGCATTTGCCGCGTTTTGCGCTCAACGGCGCGACTACACTGCGCGGCGATGCTGGAATGCACCCCCCAACGTCCAGCCCCCCGAAGCCCTAACCGAAGGTAAGAGAAGCGATGAAAGTCACCGTCATTGGCACCGGCTACGTTGGACTGGTGACAGGCGCATGCCTGTCAGAGATGGGCAACCATGTGGTGTGCCTGGACGTGGATCCGGCCAAGATCAAGATCCTGAACGACGGCGGCATCCCGATCCACGAGCCGGGCCTGCTCGATGTCGTGCGCCGCAACGTGGCCGCCGGACGGCTGGAGTTCACCACCGACATCGAACGCTCGGTCGCGCACGGCACCATCCAGTTCATCGCGGTCGGCACGCCCCCGGACGAGGACGGCTCGGCCGACCTGCAGTACGTCACCGCCGCCGCGCGCAACATCGGCCGCACGATGACCGACTTCAAGGTGATCGTGGACAAGAGCACCGTCCCCGTGGGCACGGGCGACAAGGTGCGCGCAGCGGTGGCCGACGAACTGGGCAAGCGTGGTCTGTCGGGCATGGAATTCGCGGTCTGCTCGAACCCGGAATTCCTGAAGGAAGGTGCGGCTGTCGCCGACTTCATGCGCCCGGACCGCGTGGTGGTGGGTGCCGAGGACGAGCGGGCGATCCTGCTGATGCGGGCGCTCTACCAGCCGTTCGTGCGCAACCGCGATCGGCTGCTGGTCATGGACGTGAAGAGCGCGGAGTTCACCAAGTACGCCGCCAACGCGATGCTGGCCACGCGGATCAGCTTCATGAACGAGCTGTCGCGCCTGGCCGAGAAGGTGGGCGCCGACATCGAGCTGGTGCGCGTGGGCATCGGCAGCGATCCGCGCATCGGCACGCATTTCCTCTATGCGGGCGCGGGCTACGGTGGCTCCTGCTTCCCGAAGGACGTGAAGGCACTCGCCATGACCTCGGCCGAGATGGGCATTCCCTCGAAGATGCTCAAGGCGGTCGAGGAAGTCAACGAGGAGCAGAAGCTGGTCCTCGTCCACAAGGTGGTCGCGCAGTACGGGGAAGACCTCACGGGCAAGACCTTCGCGGTGTGGGGCCTGGCGTTCAAGCCGAACACGGACGACATGCGCGAGGCACCGAGCCGGGTGATCATCGCCGAGCTGCTCCGGCGTGGTGCGAAGGTGCAGGCGTATGACCCGGTGTCCGCCGCGGAAGCCCAGCGCGTGATGACGGGCTGGGAAGGTCTGAGCTACGCCGAGGGCCAGCAGCAGGCACTGGCCGGCGCGCACGCGCTGCTGATCGTCACCGAGTGGAAGGAGTTCCGCACGCCGGACTTCGAATGCATCCGCGACAGCCTCCACGACAAGGTTGTCTTCGACGGGCGCAACCTGTACGAGCCGGAGCTGATCCGAAGCTTCGGGCTGACCTACCACTCGATCGGTCGCCCTTGATCTGATCCACCCACCGGACAGCACACCGGACAAGACAACGGGCGCCGAAGCGCCCGTTGTCGTTGCAGCGGCAGGTGCCGCAGACGTTCAATTCAGCTCAGCGCAGCATCGCCTGTCCGAAGCAACTGTACGTCGTGGCGTTGTAGGGCGAGGTCAGTCCGGCGGCACTCGCCGAGGTGACGCTGCGCTCGCTCCAGGTCACGCCACAGCCGACATCGACATTGCGCAGCACGGCGTACTGCACGTTCAGCCCCAGGCTGCTGGTACTGTCGCTCGCCGAGGCGGGCAGCACACCCGTACCGATGGTCAGCGCGTTGTCCAGCGAGCGGCGAGCGTGCGAGAGGCTGCCGCTCATGGCGATCTTGGAGGTGACTTCCCACTGGGTCGTCAGCGAGAGGGTCGTGCCGATCGTGCTGTTGGACGAGGCGATGTTGAGCGCGCCTGTCGTGAAGTCGTAGCTGCCGTTGCTGGTGTCGCGCGACAGGTTCAGGCTGGTCGAGAGCTTGCCGGCGGGCTTCCAGTTCCAGCCCAGTGCGCCGGTCCAGTTGGTCAGATTGCGGTCGGCGGCGGACTGGTGTTCACGGGTCAGGCTGACACGGCCATTGAACACGCTGGCACCACCAGGGCTGACGATGGCCGAGAAGTCGAGGTCATTGCGGCGCACGTCGTTGTTGGCGTTCGGGTAGCCGACGTTGGCGTGACGCAGACCGGCGCGCAGTGTCAGGCCGCTGGCCGGCGTCACACGGGCACCCGCATTCAACGACATCTGGTTGGTGTTGTTGCGCGCATAGAGGGCTTCCGAATAGCTCGCACGCGACACCGCCGCACCCGCATCGAAGCTCCACATCGTGACCTGACCCAGGTTGGCCTGCACGTTGGCGCTGTTGACCTTCAACAGGTTGCGCAGCCCGGTGGCCAGGGCCGCGGCATCACTGGGCATGCTCTCGCGCGAGGAAAATCCCACATTGCCCGACAGGCGATCAACGGTGTCCCAGTCGAGCCGGGTGTCGAGCGCGTAGTCGGTGTTGTTGAGAGCGGTCAGGCTGCTGTAGCGGTTCGCGTTGGCGCTGAAACTGGCCGTCAGGCGCTGGCGGCTGATGGGCTGGTCGATGCCGAGCCGGATGCCGGTCGAGGAGACCGTGTCGGACTTCGCCTGCGCATCGGCCGTCAGGAACACGTTGCTGCTGTGCGTGAAACGCTGCGACGCACCGAGGTAGTACGGGCTGGTTTCAGCCTGGGCAGTGCCCGCAGCGAGGCAGGCCGCGCCCACCAGGGTCAGCGCCAGCGGGCGCAGGGCATGGGGTCGGATCAAGGGGAGTGTCGTCTTGTGCATAGTCCTGCCTGCGGGATGGATGAAAAAGTGCGGGAGCGCGGAGACTCCGGATCCTAATCCACCCGTGCGGCCAACTGCTCTCCCACCACAGTCTCACCGCGGCATCCGTTGACTTGTACCCAACCGGCACGGGCCTTCACGCCACAGGACAGACCCGCTGCGGCGCCCAGGTGGACAACCAGCGGATCAGCTCCTCCGGCGCCATCGCCCGCGCAAACAGGTTGCCCTGCATCTGGTCGCACCCCAGGCGCAGCAGCACATCGCGCTGCAGCGGCGTCTCCACCCCTTCCGCCACCACCTTCAACCCCAGCGAACCGGCCAGCGCGATGACGGCCGTGACCACCGCCGCGCTCTGGTTCGTCACGCCCAGATCGCGCACGAAGGACCGGTCGATCTTCAGCTCGCTGATGGGCAACTGGGTCAGGTAGGCCAGCGAGGAGTAGCCGGTGCCGAAGTCGTCGATGGCAATCTCCACGCCGATCTGGGTCAGGCGGTGCAGGTCGGGGATGACACGGTCCAGGTTCTGCATCAGGCCGGTCTCGGTGATCTCCAGCTCCAGCGCGCGCGGCGCCAGACCATGGCGCTCGGCAGCACTGCGCACCAGATCGACCAGATCCGACCGTTCGAACGCCCGGCTCGGCAGGTTCACGGCCACGCTCAGCTCCACGCCATGCACATCCCGCCACACGCCGATCTGGCGCGCCACCTCGCCGATGGCCCATTCGCTCATCGGCACGATCAGGCCCGTCTCCTCGGCCAGCGGGATGAACTCGCCCGGCTGCACCAGCACGCCATCGCGCCGCCAGCGCATCAGCGCCTCGACGGCCACCACGGTGGACGAGCCGACACGCACCTTGGGCTGGTAGTGCAGCACCAGCTCCTTGCGCTCGATGGCCTTGTGCAGCGCGCTCTCCAGCTCCAGCCGCTCGCGGCCCTGGCCCGCCAGATGCGGCCGGTAGACCTGCAGCGCGTTGCGCCCGGCGGCCTTGGCGGCGTACATGGCCACGTCGGCGTTGCGCAGCAGATCGACCACGCTCACCCCGTCCCGCGGAAACAGTCCCACGCCGACGCTGGCGGTGACGAAATACTCCCGCCCCCCCAGCACCACCGGCTCGCGCATGGCCTCCAGCACCCGCTGGGCCACCTGCACGGCGCTGCCCTCGCCGTCCACCTCGGGCAACAGCGCCACGAATTCGTCGCCACCGAGCCGGCCGACCGCCTCCAGGGAGCGGTGCGAGCGCAGCATGGCCGCGTCGAGGCTCATGTCGGCAATCTGGTCGCAGTGGTGGACGCAGGTGCGCAGGCGGCGGCTGATCTCCACCAGCAGCTCGTCGCCCTGCCCGTGGCCCAGCGTGTCGTTGATGTTCTTGAAACGGTCCAGGTCGATGAGCAGCAGCGCCAGCCCGTGGCCCATGCGGCGCGCCTGCTCCAGCGCCCGCTCGGCGCGCCAGATGAGCTGGCGCCGGTTGGGCAGCCCGGTGAGCGCGTCGAAGTTGGCCAGGTGGCGGATCTTGTCCTCGATGAGCCGGCGCTCGGTCACGTCCTGGAGGATCCCGGTGTAGCCGCACAGGTCGCCCTGGTCGTCGAATTCGGGTTCGGCCTCGACGTGGACGATGCGCTCGCGGCCATCGGGCAGGCGCAGGGTCATGTCGCTGTCGAGCACCGTGCTGTGCCGCACGACATCGCGCAGCAGCGGGGCCATCACCCGGCGCGCACCCGGCACCAGCAAATGCATCACCTCCGACACCGACAGCGGCGCCCGCGGCCCGTGGCCGATCACCCGCAGCGCCTCGGGTTCCAGATGCAGACCGCCGCCGAGGCGCCAGTCGAAGCTGCCCATGCGCGCCAGATCCTGGGCGCGGGCCAGCTTGGCGCGGCTGCGCAGCAGCTCCATCTGGATGTGCGAGGTCCGCAGGAGGTAGCGCAGCCGCCCGGCCAGCAGGCTCCAGTGGTGCGACTTGACGAAGAAGTCGGTGGCCCCGGCATCGAAGGCGCGCTCGATCGACGCCTCGTCGTCCAGCCCCGTCAGCATCAGCACCGGCATCAGCTCGAACCCTGGCAGGTCGCGCAGCGCCTCGCAGGTGCGAAACCCGTCCATGCCGGGCATGACCGCGTCCAGCACCATGACATCGGGAGACCAATCCGCCAACAGGTGCAGCGCCGCCCGTCCTCCGGTGGCCTCGTACACCGTGAAGCCACGCTCGCGCAGCGCCGCACCGGTCAGCAGCAGGTTCACCTCGTCGTCATCGACGAGCAGGATGCGCGGCTGCCGCGCGGCGCCAGGCGCCATGGCGGGATGTTCTGGGTTCACTCGCGTCCTCCCGCTCAGCCGGTCCACTGGGACAGGCTGTGTTGCACACCGTCTTGCACGCGCTGCATCTCGCTGCGCAGCACCCCGAGCCGCTGCGTCAGCTCGGCCGCGCCGATCCCCCGCCGCAGCGACTGCTCCATGTCTGCGCACAGCGCCGACAGGCGCAGCGCTCCCAGGCTGTTCGACGACGACCGCAGCGTGTGTGCCACATGCTGCACCGCGGCCGTGTCCAGCCCGAGCGGACCAGGCTCCAGCATCGGCAGCAAGCGGCTGAGCGACGCGTCGAACGCCTGCATCACGCGGCGCACCAACTGGTTGCGCCCGGTCGGATCGAGGTCGTGCAGGCGCTGCAGCGCGGTCGGGTCCAGCAGGGGCGGCTCGTCGTCCAGCGCCAGGAACAGCGTCGGCTCGACCGGGGATTCGGGTTCCAGTGCCGCGAACGCGCCGGGGGCGGTGCGGGCCGCCGCCTCGATGTCCACCTGCCCGCGCCGACCCAGCCGCCCCCCGACGTAGCGCCCCAGCATCGCCAGCAACTGCCCTTGCCGGTAGGGCTTGGACAGGTACGCATCGAAGCCCAGCGCCAGAAACCGCTCCTCGTCGCCCTCCAGCGCATTGGCGGTGACGGCCACGACCGGTGTCTGCGGTGGCGTGATGAAGGTGAAGCGCGTGGTCGGGCCGCGCCGCAGCCACTGCAGCGCCTCCACGCCATCCATGCCCGGCATCTGGATGTCCATCAGCACGAGGTCGAACAGGTCTTCGCACAGCGCGCGCAGGCCCTCCAGCGCCGAACTCGCCACGCGCACGCTGCAGCCCATGCGCTGCAGCATCTGGTTCATGACTTCCTGGTTGACCGGGTTGTCCTCGACCACCAGCACCGACGCGCCCAGTTGCGGCACGCGGACCTCGACCTCCTGGCGCGCCGCCGTGATGCCCAGGATGGCCTGGCGCAGCTCGGCCTTGCGCACCGGCTTGTGGATGAAGCGCACGAAACCCGCTTCCTGCGCCACCCGCACATCGTCGGGCGCGGCCACGGACGACAGCAGCACCAGTTGCGTCTGGCCGATCAGCGCCTCGCTGCGCAACTGACAGGCCAGCGCGATGCCATCCATGCCCGGCATGTGCCAGTCGATCAGCGCCAGATCGAAGGCGGGCTCGTCCGGCGACTGGCCGCGCAGCAGTTGCAGCGCCTGCTCGCCGTCGCCCACCAGCGTCACGCGCAGACCCCAGGCGGTGAGCATGTTCTCCAGCACCGTGCGGTTGGTGGGGTGGTCGTCCACCACCAGCACGCGGAGGCTGGGCATGGCCGTCGCGTCCCCGAACCCCTGGGACAGCGACGCCTCGCCCGTGCCGGCACTCACCGGCAGCGTGAAGCTGAACGCGGAGCCGACACCCGGCTGGCTGCGCACCGTGATGGCGCCGCCCATCAGCTCGACCAACTGGCGCGAGATGGCCAGCCCCAGCCCCGTGCCGCCGTAGCGCCGCGACAGGCCGACGTGGACCTGCGTGAAGGCGTTGAACAGCCGCGGCAGCATGTCGTTGGCGATGCCGATGCCGGTGTCGCGCACCGTGAACACCAGCAGCACCTGGCCCGCCTCGGACGTGGGGGCGTGGTGCAGATCGACGGTGATCTCGCCATGCTCCGTGAACTTGATGGCGTTGGAGACCAGGTTGGTCAGCACCTGGCGCAGCCGCAGCGGATCGGCCACCACCGTCGTCGGCAGCCCGGGCGCCTCGCGGAAACTCAGCTCCAGTCCTTTCTCGTGTGCCCGTGGCGCCAGCAGCTCCAGCGTGTCCTCGACCACGCTGCGCAGCGCGAACTCCGACAGCGCGAGTTCGAGCTTGCCGGCCTCGATCTTGGCGAAGTCCAGCACGTCGTTGATGATCTCCAGCAGGCTCTCGCCGGAGCGGTAGACGGCCTGGGCGAAGCGGCGCTGGCGGTCGTTGAGCGTGGTTCCCAGCAGCAGCTCGGTCATGCCGAGGATGCCGTTCATGGGGGTGCGGATCTCGTGGCTCATGGTCGCCATGAACTGGCTCTTGGCACGGCTGGCGGCTTCGGCGGCGTCGCGGGCCGACTGCAGTTGCAGCTCGCGCTCGCGCTCCTCCGACACATCGTCGATCAGGCCGTAGACGCGGATCTCGCCGTCCTGCAGCACGCGGGTGCGGGTGCGCTGGCGCAGCCACCGCACGCCGCGCTGCGGATGGCGGATGCGGACGGTGACATCGGTGCTGACCGAGTGGGGTTCGTCCAGGCGCTGCTGCTCCAGCAGGGGCGCGTCCTCGGACAGCACCCGCAGCGGCAGCAGCTCCGCGTGCGGCAGCACCTGCGAGGCCACCAGCCCGAGCATGTCGTACACCCGCGCACCGATGTAGAAATAGCTGTCGCGGCGCGGGTCCGTCACGAACACGCCTTCGTCGATCGACTCCACCAGCTCGCGGTAGCGTTCCTCGGACTCGCGCAACTGCTGGGCGTCCCGGCGCTGCTGCGTCACGTCGCGCAACTGGCAGATCACCACCGTCGGCCGCCCCAGCCGGTTGCGCACCGAGACATAGCGGGCGCTGATCACGCGGTCGCCGTCGGCGGTCGGTCGCTCGAACTCGTGCTCGACGGCGTCGTGGCTGCCCACGGCACGGTTCAGGCAGGTCTGCACCCGCTGCTGCACCCCGTGCCCGAGCAGCTCATCCAGATCCCAGCCACCGACCTGCGCGCTGTGGGCCGAGAACTCCAGCTCCGCATGCCGGTTCAGCGAGACCACGCGGAACTTCTGCGCGTCCAGCACCACGAGGCTGATCGGGATGTGCTCGGTCAGCACCGCCAGCAGCGCCCGGCCCTCGTCGATGCCGAACTCGCGCTCCTTGCGGTCGCTGATGTCGCGGCACACGCACACCACCTGCGGCCGGCCGGAGGTCTCATCGACGACCACCTGCCCGTCGATCTCCAGCCAGTAGGGATCGCCCGGCAGCACGTCGTCCCGCCCCCGCCGGGCGACGAACTCGCGCACGAAGTCGTCGCCGCGGGTCAGGCATTCGCGCAGCAGCAGCGCCAGCCGCTGGTCGTCGGCGTCCCCCAGCAGCACATCCCAGAGCGTGCGACCGCAGATCTTGCTGGGCGAATGCCCGGTGGCCTGCACGAAGGCCGGGTGCGCCCACTCGATGACCCCTTGCGCATCCGTGATGACCGCACCCCGCCCGACACGGGCCGCCAGCAACGCCACCCGTGCCAGCCGCTGCGCCGCCAGCTCGGACTCGCGCAGTTGCTCGTCGCGCGCGGCCAGGTGCCCCAGGTGCAGGCCCACCAGCTCCAGCAGTTGCCGCAGGGTGGGGGTGGAGTCGGCCGGGTTGTGGAACTCGATGGCCGCGACCGCGCAGTGGCGGTGGACGACCGGCAGCGCCAGCACTTCACGCACCTCCGCGGGCCGCCACGGCAGTGGTACCGCCGCCGGGGACAGCACCGCCAGCACGGGCCGCAGCACCGCCAGCGCCGTGCCCAGCGGCGCCTCGCTGGCATGGGTGGTGGCCATCTGGCCCAGGTCGATCAGTTCCTCGGTCGGGCTGTCGAGCAAGGCCCAGGGCTGCACCAGCGCCCCCTCCTCGCTCCAGTCGCTCACGCGCAGCAGACACGAGCCACTGGCCCGCAACCACAAGGACAGCACCGGCGCCACCAGGCACAAGCCCTCCTGCAAGGTGGCCGCCAGGTGCAGCCGGCGCGACAGCAACAGTGCCTGCGTCTGGGCCTGCTCGTCCGAGACCGGCGGCAGCGGCGCATCGGCTCCACCACCGGACACCGTGATCAGGCCGTCCTCCTCGGCCAACCGACCGGGGCCTGTGCCGACACAGATGTCGAGCGCCCACGGATGGTCAGTCGTGCGGGCATCGTCGGTCGGAGGCATGGCAGGCGGGCGCGGGGTTGTTCAGATCGGGCGCCCAAGCATAGGTGCAGCCGGACCCCCCTCCGACACGCCGGACGACCCAATCGCGCAATTTCGCCGAAGTCTCGCCCAGGGTGTTCCCCTGCTTGCGACAGCCACCGGACCACAGGAAACCTGTCCCTACAATCGTTGACATGTTGTCACCCCTTGCGTCTGGACTGCCCCCTGCGGTACGCGCCGTCCTGCTGTGTCTGGCGGCGTTGGCGCTGCTGGTGTCGGGCCAGTGGCTGGCGCAGTCGGTGAGCCCGTCCACCAGCCTGGGCCGCCTGGGCGGGGCGGCCGCGCTGCTGGCGAGCAGCCTCGGGGTGGTGGGCTGGTTGTGGCGGCCTGGCCACCCACGCCGAGAAGCCACGCCCGATGGCCTGCGGTTCACCACGGCACAGTCGCTGGCGCTGCAGACACGGCTGCTGCGCGGATTGCCCGGCCCCGCGCTGCTGGTCCGCACCAGCGACGCCGCGCCGCAGCCGCTGGCCTGCAACGCCGCGGCACAGGCCACGCTGCCCGCCGCCGGCACGCCCGCCCTGGCCTGCATGGTGCAGGAGCTGCTCCAGCGCAGCCGTGGCGGGGACAGCGGTGTGCAGTCCCTGGAGCTGCCGGGCGACTGCACCCTGCTGTGGATGCCGCCGTCGAACCCGAACCCGATCCAGACCCCTGCCCCGGTTCCAAACCCTGCGCGCCCCCACGCGCCCGCACTACCGGCCCCCAAGCCGGAGGCCGATGACGACCGCGCAGCCATCGTCTACACCGTCTCGCACGACCTGCGCGCGCCCATCCGCGTCATCGAAGGCTTCACCCGCATCGTCCGCGAGGACTACGGCCACCTGCTCGACCGCGTCGGCAACGACCACCTGGAGCGCGTGCTCGGCGCCGCCACGCGCATGAACAGCATGATCGACTCGCTGCTGGCCTTGTCGCGGCTCTCGACGCAGACGATCGAGCGGGGGCCGGTGGACCTGTCGGCGCTGGCCGCGCAGGTGGTGTCCGAGCTGTGTGCGCAGTCGCCCGAGCGCAAGACGGACATCCACATCGCACCGGGCCTGTGCGCGCAGGGCGACGCGGTCCTGCTGCGCTCGGTGCTGGACAACCTGCTGGGCAACGCTTGGAAATACGCCTCGCGCCGCGAGGTGACGCGCATCGACTTCACCGCCACCCGCACGGCCGACGGGCACACCGAGTTCTGTCTCCGCGACAACGGCGCCGGCTTCGACATGCGCTTTGCCGGCAAGCTGTTCGGTGCCTTCCAGCGGCTGCACGGCGCCACCGAGTTTCCGGGCACCGGCATCGGGCTGGCCTCGGTGCGCCGCATCGTCCGCCGGCACGGCGGCGACATCCGCGCCGAGGCGGCAGTCAACGAAGGCGCACGCTTCTACTTCACGCTGGGCAGCGCGACCGACTCGGCCTGGTCAGAGTGAGCCGGGCAGCGCAAGCTGTTCCAGCGCCTCGACCATCGCCGTGCAGGTCTGCTCCAGGCCACGCCCCTCCTGCGCCGACAGCCGCTGCAGCCGCGCCAGCGCCGGCCCGCGGGCCAGCGAGAAGCGGTGCATGACGATGCCCACGGCCATGGCGACCGGCATGGCCAGCACCACGGCAGCAGGCGCCTGGACCGGCACCTGGGCTGGTGCGGGCACCTCGGCGTGGTGCGAGACCGCCACCGAGTCAAGCGCCGCTGCCACCGCCGGCACCAGTTGGGCCATGTCCAGCGGCTTGACCAGCAGCGCCAGCGCCCCCAGCGCCCGGATGCGCACCAGCGTCGCCTCGTCCGAGAAGGCCGACAGGAACATGAACGGGATCTGCAGCGCCTCGCGCAGGTAGTGCGCCACGTCGTAGCCGCTCATGCCGTCCATGCGGATGTCCAGCAGCGCCAGGTCCGGCCGGTGCTGGCGGGCCAGCAGGATGGCGTCGTCGCCGTTGTCGGCGTCGAGGATCTCGAAGCCCGCGTGGGTCAGCCCATGCACGACCGTGGCCAGCACCAGGCGGTCATCGTCCACCACCAGGATGCGCCCGCGCCGAGGGGCGGCCGGCATTGCGGACATTGCGGACGTGTCAGTCACCGTGGTACTTCCTTGCGGCCGGGGTTGAAAGAAGCAGAAAAGATGCGGGAGCGGCCGTCCTCCGATTGTCTCGCAGGTCGGCGCAGCGCGGTACCGCCCCGCCTCAAGGGGTTGCGTCTGCGCGGCGCACCACCGGCGGCGCCAGCCGCAAGGCAGCCACCACCCGGTCCTCCTGCTGCGTGAAGGCGAGGCTGGCGCTGCGCCGGGGCAGCAAGGCACTCACCAATCCCAGCCCCGACACCGTCGCGGGGCGCCGGTCGAGCCGGAAATCCGCCGGCAGCCGCCCCGGATTGTCGATCTCGACCCGCACCCCGTCCGGCTCCAGCCACAGCCGGCACACGACCACCGCGCCGGCCGGGCTGTGCTTGACCGCGTTGGTGAACAGCTCGTTCAGCGCCAGCGCGATCGGGATCGACTCCGCCTCCGGCAGCAGCCAGCGCCAGCCCGGATCGCCCGCGACGGTCAGCTCGATGGTCCGACCGAAGGTGCGCTGCACCGACTGCGCAATGGCTTCGATGACGTTGCGCACCGCCAGCAGGCCGGTGTTGCCCACCTGCAGCCCGTAGACCTGCGCGATGGCCTGCACCTGCCCGACCACCTCGGCGATGATGGGCTGCACCTGCGGGTAGCGCACCACCGCCTGCTGCATCAGCCCGGCCACGCCCTGCAGGTTGTTCTTGATGCGGTGGTGGACCTCCTGCACCAGCATCTCGCGCCGCGCGATCGCCGCCTCCAGCTCCGCCCGCTGCGCTGCGCGCTGGGTCGTCACGTCGGTGGAGACCATCAGGAGCTGGTGCTGGTCCGAGCGGTCCTCGGTGCGGGCCAGCAGCAGGAAACGCGCATCCCAGACTTCCGTGCGACCGCCGCGTTCGAGGTGGTATTCGCGGGGCGTGACCACCTGCGGATGCGCCAGCGCCTCGTCGATGTCCGACTGCAGGCTCGCCCCCGCCACCGGCGGGTGGAGCTGCACCAGCGAACGTCCCGCCGCCTCGGCCGCCGACACGCCGCACAGCGCCGCCGCCGCCCGGTTGAGCTGCAGCACGCGCAAGGTGGCGGCGTCGCAGACCGTGATCGCCATCGGCGCGGCTTCGATGATGCGCTGCAGCGACGCCTGCGCCTCGGCGATGCGGGCCTCGGCCTGGCGGCGCTGGTCGATGTCCATCAGCGCGAAGGTCATCTCGCGCCCGCCCTGCAGCCCCAGCGTCGCCACCGCGTTGCCCACCACCCAGAAGGTGCGGGCATCGCGCGCCTGGACCCGGCACTCGAACTGCAACGCCTCGCCGTCGCGCAGCTCGCCGAACAGTGGCACCGTCCGGCGAAACGGGTGGTCGGCCTCGTCAGTGGCGACGGCGTGCAGCGGCTGGCCCATGAAGTCGCCCAGATCGCCGCTGAACATGCGGCGGGCCGAGCGGTTGAGCCAGGAGATGCGCCCGCGCTCGTCGGCCGTGACGATGCCGACCAGCACCGAGTCCAGCACCGCCCGCGTGCGATCGGCCTGCTGGCCGAGCACCCCGGCCATGCGCTCGTGTTCGCGGGCCAGGTGGGCCAGTTCGGCCTGCTGGGTCTTCAGCCGCGTGATCTCGGACAGCACCACGATCGCCAGCGGCGTGCGGCCGGCCGGGCCGGTGCGGCGGATGGTGACGGCGTACCAGTGCAAGGCGCCGTCCTCGTCCTGCACCACCACTTCGGTCTCGTACAGCTCGCCCCGGTCGAGCACCGCGTCGAGCCGGTCGAGCGGCTCCTGCGCACCGCCGGCCAGCAAGGCGCGGATGTCACGGCCCACCGCCGCCCCTGGCGCCAGTCCCAGCATCCGCTCGAAGCGGCTGTTGCACTGCGTCAGGAGGTGGCCGCGCACCGACGCGATGCCGGCCGGCGAGCTGTCGAGGATGGTGGACAGCTCGCCGAGCAACTGCTCCGCCCGGGCCTGGGCCAGATCGCGCTCGTCCTCGGCGGAGCGGTCCTCCAGCATGCACATGTAGCGCCGCCGCCCGGCCCGGACCTCGTCGCAGCGCAGCAGCGCCCGCACCCAGCGCGTGCGGCCGTCGGCGTGCGGCAGCGCGCCTTCGCTGCTGACCCAGGCGCCACCGGGCGACAACGGTTGCGCCATCACCCCCTGTGTCCAGTGCAGCAGCGCCCGCAGTGGCGCCGATGCCTCGCCCAGGTCCACCAGCGGCCCGCCCGCCAGTGCCTCGAAGCCCTGGTTGGCCCGCAGCACCAGCCCCCGGTCGTCGAACAGCGCCATGCCCATCGGGCTGAGATCGAACCACTGGTCCAGCTCGCGGGAGAACCGCTCGGCCTGCTCGCGGGCGGCGTGCTCGGAGGTGGTTTCCTGCAGCACCGTCATCACCAGCCGCGGGCCACCCTCGACCCCGGCCACGCGCCCTGCACCGGTGGCGTACCGCGTCGAGCGCACCCAGCGCGCGCGCCCGTCGCGGTCGATGAGGCGTGACTCGCGCAGCGCCGGGCCGGTGGTTTCACCCAGTTCACGGCCCAGGCGTTCGCGGTCTTCCTGGGTGATGCGGCGCTCGTCCTCGGGGCACAGGGCGATCGGGTCGGTGCCGATCAGTGCCTCGCGGGGGTGCCCGGTGAGGGCCACGAAGGCGTCGTTGACATCGAGCAGCCGAAAGGAGGCATCCTGCAGCATGGCCGGAAACGGCGCACTCCACAGCAGCGTGCGCCACTCGCGCAGCGGCCGCTCGACCAGCGGCAGCGGCACGCGCGGGGCTGCCGCACTGCCCCCTCCATCCGGCGGCAGGCACAGCACCCACGGCCCGCTGTCCAGCCGCGACAGCGACGGCGCAGACCCGGCCGTGGCCCCGGCGGGAAAGTGGGCATCGATCCGTCCCCCGGCCAGCACCGCCCGCAGCCGCTCCTGCAGCGGCCGGCCCAGTGCCGGTCCCAGGTCGGCGAGGTTCATGCCGGGTTCACAGGGCAGGCGGCGCAAGGCGGCTTGGTTGGCATGGACCAGCCGCGCCGAGTCGTCGAAGACCAGCACCGACTCGACCAGCGCGTCCAGCAAGGCGTGGGGCAGCTTCATGCTGCCAGTGTAAGCAGCAGGGCCGCCCTGAATCCGCCGAATCAGCCGATCTGGAAGGCGCTGGCCAGCGCGTGCAGCAAGGCGCGGTTCACATGGCGCATCTGGAAGCCGTGCAGCGCCACTTTCTCGCGCACATCGTGGCCGCTGCCGCCTTCGAGCGTCCGCACGAGGTCGAGCGCCGGGAAGTACGGACCACGCTCCTCGACCAGCGCCTGGTAGACATCGTCCGAGACCGGCAGGGTGTGCAGCAGTTCGCTGAACGGACGCTGGAACATCCGGTCGAGCAGAGAGAACACGCCGCAGATGAACATCTCGTTGCGGTGCTCGCCGCTGGGGTGGGTGCTCACCAGCGCCTCCATGAGCAGGCCGCGGCGCACCGCGGCATACATCACCGGCCGCTGGTTCTTGTCACTGCCTCCCGTGGCCAGCAACAAGGCCAGCCACCGCTTGAGCCGCTGGTAGCCCAGCAACATCACCGCCTGCGAGAACGAGGTGACCTCCACCGTGAGGCCGAACACCGGCGAGTTGATGTAGCGCATCAGCCGGAACGCCAGCGTCGGGTCGAATTTCAGCGTGGTCTCGATCTGGCTGAGCGGCGCTTCCTGGTGGACCTGGTTGAGCAGCTCCAGCGTCACCTTCAAGTCCGGCCGCAGTGCCGCGGCACTGGACCGTGCGGCGGGCACGGCCTCGCTCTCGTCCACCGGCCAGCCCAGCACCGCCACCGCACCACGCCGGAACGCCCCCTCCATCTGCTCGATGGTCTGCACGCCTTCCTGGAAGAAGCCGATCGAGCGTTTGACCCCTGCGGGCACCGGACCACCGTCGAGGCGCCGCTCGTCCGCCAGATCGATGATGGCGTACTTGAACGCACCGAGCAGCTCGCGCGGCAGCGGCTGGTCCGGCCGCCCGGACAGCAGCAGCGTCGTGCCGTGCTCCACCAGCGCGAGGATCGAGTCGCGGTGGACGGGATCGCAGGCCATGAATTTCGGCACCTCGACCAGCACGTTCGAGGTCGGCTGCACCATCAGCAGGTCCGCCAGCAACCCCTCGCAGCGCACCGAGAGGACCACTTGTGGCCCGTCGGCCGGCCAGACCTGGCTGACGGCGGTGAGCAGCTCGCCCACGGGCAGCCAGCGGGCGTGTCCCAGTGGAAACACGGACAGCCGCGTGGCCATCACGTTGCGCTGGCTGTCGATGATCGGGCAGTAGCTCAGGGCCACCTGCCCGAGGATAGGAGCATCCGGAGACTGCATGGTGGGGGACACGCGCCGTGTCAGTTGCTGATGTAGTCGAACAGGGAGAGCTTGCGCACCATCGAGTACGACTGGAGCGCGGCCTGGTACGCCGTCTGCTGGGTCGTGAACTCGGAGATGCCCTGGGCCATGTCCAGGTCTTCGGCCTCGGACCGGGTGGACTTGTCGTTCAGGACACGACCCTGGGTGCGTTCGTCGATGCCATCGATGCGGTTCAGGGTTTCGCCCGCGTGGGAGCGGCCCTTCTGCAGGTTGCCGAGCACCTGGTCGAGGTCGCGCAGGCCGTGGTTGAGGGCCTGCGCCTGGTTGCCGGTGCTGGACGCGGTGGTGGTCGCGGCCCCCAGCACGCTGATCACCCGGTCCAGCGCATCGAAGACGCTCAGGTCCGGGCTGGACGGCGCGATGGTGAAGGTATCGCCGGCCGCGGCCTGGCCCGAGACGCTCACCGACATGCCCGGCAGGCCAGCGACGGGCGTGCCCGAGACGTAATCGTGGGTGTTGCTGGCGGCATCGGGCATGGGCGTGCTGCTGCCATCGCTGGCCACGAGGTGGACGCTGTAGCGCGTGGCGGTGTCGAAGGTGACGGCGTAGTGCTGCCCGTCCGCCAGGGTCAGCGCCGCCGGATCGCTGACCTGACCGGCGCCGATCCAGGCCGAGCTGGTCGCCCCCACCTGGCGGCTGGTCTCGAACACGCCGTTGCCACTGCGCGCCTTCAGCCAGAGCGCATCGCCATCGACCGCCAGCGGCAGCTCCTCGGACAGCGAACCGTCCGCGGTCCCGGTGTGGCCCTGGTAGGTGACGCCAGCGCCGGTGTCCACGAACGGCAGGCGGTCGCTGCCCTGCCCGCCGAAGACAAAATGCCCCGCGCCGTTGTCGGTGTTCGCCACCGTCATCAACTGGCCACGGACCTGCTTCAGGCGGTCGGCCAGCAGGGCCAGATCGGCCGGATTGCGCGCCCCGTTGCCCGCCTCGACCACCGTTTCACGGGCGGTCTGCAGCAGATCCACCGCGCTGCCGATCGACGATTCGGCCAGGGACATGGCGTTGCGGCTGGCGCCGACCGTGCGCAGCAGGCCCTCGCTGCGGGTCTGGTCGGCCAGTGCGCGCTCGGCACGGGCGGCGCCGGCCGGGTCATCGCTGGCGCGGTCGATGCGCTTGCCACTGACCAGGCGTGCCTGGGTGCGGGTCAGCTCCTGCTGGCGGTGCATCAAGGCGTCCAGGCCGGTCTGCTGGCTGAGGGCGGAAGCTACGCGGGGCATGGGAATCTCCAGTACAAATCAACGTCAATTCATGACCGACAGCATCGTGTCGAACAGCTTCTGGGCCGTCACCAGCACCTTGGCGGCCGCCTGGTAGCTTTGCTGGAACTGCAGCAGATTGGCCGCTTCCTCCTCCAGGTTCACCCCCGTCTCCGAGCCAAGCTGTTCCTTGTTCCTGGTCGCCAGAGCGCCCGACGCTTGCGACGCGGCATCGGCCCGCTGCACCCGCACCCCCAGCGCCGACACCGTGTGGGCGTACTGGTTGCTGAAGGTCGTGCCGTTGACGGTATTGGCCTTGGCGAGGTTCTGCATCACCAGCGCGTTGGTGTTGCCGGAACCGGCGGCCGTGGCACCCGCCGCCGCCAGCTTGCGCGGGTCGGTCAGCGTGGCGGTGGCGGTCTGGGCTGCGGTGCTCACCGGTTGCAGCAGGAAGCGGTCCTGCGCGGCCGGGGCCGGGGTGCCGACATCGAACGTGAAACCGTCGAGCTGGGCACCATTGTTCAAGCCGGAGAAGACCGTGCCATCCGACAGCCGTGTCACCTGGAAACGGGCGCTGTTGGCCGGATCTTGCTGGAGGGTGTAGTCGCTGGCCTGGAGCTGGGCGCCCTGCCCGGCCACCCGGCTGACGCTGACCTTGGCCAGGAAGGCGCCGCTGCTGTCGCGGGCGTTGGACGCCGCCGCCACCGCCACCGGATCGCCGACACGCAGCAAGGACTGGCCGACGGCGCCGTCGAGGTCGGTGCCCTTGGCGTGCTGGGTGTTGAGGCTGTCGGCCAGGGCGGAGGCCATCAGGCCCAGCTCGGCGCGGGCGTTGCCCAGATCGCTGTTCTGGAACTGGAGCAAGCCCGCCATCGCCCCGCCGCCCAGCGACGTGGCCGACAGCGGTCGGTCCTGGCCGTTCAGCGTGATGGCGATGCCGCGCTGGTCCGGCGCGCCGGGCTGAGGCACGGACTTCAGGGCATGGCTGTCCGCACCCAGCACCACCGGCTGGCCACCACCGACGAACAAGCTCACCGAGCCGTCGGGCTGGCCGTTCTGGTCGCGGTTGTCGATGCGGCTGACGTCGATGTGCTGGCTGAGCTTGGCGATGAGCGCGTCGCGCTGGTCGAGCAGGTCGTTGGGCTGGTCATGGGCGCTGCCGCTGCCGATGAGCTGGCGGTTGAGTCCGGCGATCTGCTCGGTCAGGCCGTTGACCGTGGTGACTTCATCGTCGAGCTGCTGTGCCGTGGCGGTCTGCAGGCTGGCGAGGTGTTCGCCCGTGCTGCGAAAGCGCGACGCCGTGGTCTCCACCGCCGACAGCACGACCTCGCGCACCGCCGCGTCCTTCGGTGCCGCGGCCAGATCGCCAAACGAAGCGAACAGCCTGGATCCCGCCTGCCCCAGCCCCAGCTCGCCCAGGGGATAACCGGCTTCGAGCTGGTGGAGCATCCCGAGCCGGGTGCTGTCGGCCGAGGACTGGGCCTGGCTCTGGTTGGTCTGGGCGGCAAGGAAGCGGTTGGCCGCCCGCTCGACCGTCTCCACCCCCACACCGCCGCCGATGTAGCCCACGCCCAGGTCCTGTCCGACCACCGTGGCGAGCTTGGCCGACTGGCGCGAGTAGCCCGCCACGGAGGCGTTGGCGATGTTGTGGCTGGTCGTGCTCAGTTGGGTCTGGGCGGCGAACATGGCCCGCACGCCCATGTTCAGCAAGGAGTTAGTGCTCATGGCGATCGGCTTGGAGGGCTGGGGAGGCTTGGGGGTTGTCGAGGAGGATCACGCCTGTATATCGGCAGACAACCCCGCACGCCCAAGGCCGCGTTGCAGACGTTGCGTGGTCTGGATCACGCGGGTCAGCTTGGCGGCGTAGTCCGGATCGGTCGCGTAGCCGGCGCGCTGCAGCTCGCGGGCAAAGGCGCTCGGATCGTCGGTGGCGCGGCGCGCGGCGGCGTAGCGGGGGCTGCTGCCGATCAGCCGGGCGTAGTCGCGGAAGCTGTCTTCGTAGGACGCATAGGCACGGAACTGTGCCTGCACCTTGCGCGGCTCGCCGTCGATCACCTCGGTGGTGGTGGCGGTGACGGTCGCCCCGCTCCAGCCGGCACCGGCCTTGATGCCGAACAGGTTGTGCGCGTTGCTGCCGTCACGGCCGCGGAGTTCGTGCCGTCCCCAGCCGGTCTCGTGCGCGGCCTGGGCGAGCATGAAATCGGCCGGGATGCCGCTTTCGGCGGACACCTTGGCCGCTGCCTGCGCCTGGGTGGCGACGAACTGCTGGGCGTTGCTGCCGTAGGGCGTCGCGGCCACGGTGGCCTCGGATTCGGCCGCAGCCGGCTGAATGCGCAGGCCGGGCAGCGGCAGAAAACGCGGCTGTCCCGGCACCGCGTCGGCCGCCGGGGCCACGCCCATCTGCCGCTCCAGTTGCCGCGCGATCGCCGACGCCAGCCCGCCGGGCTGGCCCGACAACTGCATCGCGTACTGCTGGTCGAGCATGTCGCTGCCCATCGCCGTGGCGGAGTTGGAGAGCATGCCGCTGTCCATCGTGGTGGCACGCATGCTTTTCATCAGCTCCTGCATGAACAGGGACTCGAACTGGCGCGCCACCTCCTGGACCGCGTCGGCGGGGTTGCGGGCCGCCGCGCTGCGCAGTGCGTCGAGCGAGGCGCCGCCGGCGGCGAGCTGCTGGGTGGACGACGGGCGTTGCATGGGAATGTCCTCAGATCACTTCGATTTCGGCGGTCAGGGCACCCGCGGCCTTGATCGCCTGCAGGATGGCCAGCAGATCGGCGGGCGACGCGCCCAGCGAGTTCAGCGCCTTGACCACATCGGTCAGTCGGGTGCCGGCGGCCAGTTGCACCAGCGCCCCCCCGTCCTGCTGCATCCGGATGTCGGTGCGTTCGGTCACGGTGGTCTGGCCGCTGGACAGCGGGCCGGGCTGGCTGACCACGGGCGTGGAGGTGATGGACACCGACAGGTTGCCGTGCGCGACCGCGCAGGCGCCCAGCGTCACCGCCTGGTTCATCACCACCGAGCCGGTGCGGGCGTTGACGATGACCTTGGCGGCCGGTGCGGCCTGCTCCAGCGAGAGGTTCTCGATGTCGGCCATGAAGCTCACGCGCTGGTCCGGCGTCGGCGGCATCCGCACACGGATCACGCGGCCGTCCAGCGCCGCAGCCGTGCCAGCGCCAAAGCGGGCGTTGATGACCTTGGCCACCTCGCGGGCGGTGTTGAAGTCGCTGCTGTTGAGGTCGAGCTGGAGCGAATCGCCCTGGGCCAGCGGATTGCCGACGGCGCGCTCCACGGTGGCGCCACCAGGGATGCGGCCGGCCAGCAGGTGGTTGACCTGCACCTTGGAGCCTCCCGCCGACACGCCCGCGCCAGCCACGATCAGGTTGCCCTGCGCCAGCGCGTAGATCTGGTTGTCGGCGCCGCGCAGGGGCGTGCCGATCAGCGTGCCGCCGCGCAGGCTCTTGGCGTTGCCGAGCGAGGACACCGTCACGTCCAGCGGCTGGCCCGGCTGCGCGAACGCCGGCAGCGTGGCCGTGACCAGGACGGAGGCGACGTTCTTGAGCTGCATCCCGGTGCCCTGCGGGATGGTGACGCCGAGCTGCTGGAGCATCGCGTTCAGGCTCTGGGTGGTGAAGGGGGTCTGGGTGGTCTGGTCGCCCGTGCCGTCCAGACCGACGACCAGGCCATAGCCGACGAGCTGGTTGGGCCGCACGCCCTGCACGCTGGCGACTTCCTTGATCCGCACGGCCGCTTGCGCTGGCACCGGCGCGGCAGCACCGACCAGCACCCCCGCGCAACAGCCCAGGCCGACCCACAGCCAGCGCAGACAAGGGTGGTTCAGAAGGTGCATGGCCATGACTCAGATCGGCATCAGGTTGAGGAAGTACCGCGAGAACCAGCCGATCTGCTGGGCATCGGCCTGACCGCCCCGGCTGCGCTGCTCGATGCGGACGTTGGCGATCTGGGCCGATGCCACCGTGTTGCCCGGCTGGATCGAGCGCGGGTCCACCTGCCCAGAGAAGCGCAGCACATCGACGTTGTCGTTGACGCCGATCTGCTTCTCGCCCGAGATGATCATGTGGCCGTTGGGCAGCACGTCGGTGACGATGGCAGTGATCGTGCCGCTGAAGTTGTTGTTGTTCTCGGTACCGCCCTTGCCGCTGTAGGTGTTGGAGCTGTCCCCGCCGATGCTGAACTTGTTGAGCAGCGCCACCGGCAGCAGCGGAATCGCGCTGATGCCGCTCGACAAGGCGCCCTTCTTCTCGATGTTGCTCGACGAGCGCGCGCTGGCACTGACGCGCTCGACGATCTGCACCAGCAGCGTGTCGCCCACGAGCCGGGCACGGTGGTCCTCGAACAGCGGGCGGTACTGCGTCGCCTGGTAGATGGCGCCGTTGCTGGCGACCGTCCGGGGCGGTGGGGCAGGAAATGTCAGCGTCGGCTGCAGCACCGGCTCGGGCGGCGGATCGAGCTTGGCCACCGTGGGCATGAGCTGGCAGCCAGACAAGGCCACCACCGCCGCCAGGACCAGCACGGAGCGCAGGGCGTGTGGCGCGCGCCGGGTCATGGCCGCGGTCATGGCCGTGGTCACAGTTGCGTCAGACGCTGGAGCATCTGGTCCGACGTGGTGATGGCCTTGGAGTTGATTTCGTAGGCGCGCTGGGTCTGGATCATCGAGACCAGCTCCTCCACCACGTTGACGTTGGAGGTTTCGAGAAAGCCTTGCGAGAGCGCGCCCATGCCATCCGAGCCGGGCGCGGCGGCCACGGGGGTGCCTGATGCAGCGGTCTCCGTGAAGAGGTTCTGGCCCCGCGGCTCCAGGCCGGCCGGGTTGACGAAGGAGGCGAGCGTGAGCTGCCCCACCGATTGCGGTGCCGCCTGTCCGGGCATGGCCACCGTCACCTTGCCGTCCTGCGCGATCGTGATCGACTGGGCGTTGGGCGGGATGGTCACGCCGGGCTGCACGAGCTGGCCGTTGTTGGTGACGAGCTGGCCCGTGGCGTTGAGCTGGAACGCACCGTCGCGGGTGTAGCCGGTCGTGCCATCGGGCATCTGGATCTGGAAGAAGCCATTGCCCTTGACCGCCACGTCCAGCGAGTTGGTCGTCTGCTGCAGTCCGCCCTGGCTGAACTGGCGCGAGGTGGCGACGGTGCGAACACCCAGGCCAACCTGCAAGCCCGTCGGCAGTTGCGTCTGCTCGCTGGAGGCCGCGCCGGTCTGGCGCAGGTTCTGGTACATCAAGTCCTCGAACACCGCATGCGACTTCTTGTAGCCGTTGGTGGCGACGTTGGCGAGGTTGTGCGAGATGACGTCCAGTTGGGTCTGCTGGGCTTCCATCCCGGTCTTCGAGGTCCACAGGGAGCGCATCATGGTGGGGAGTCCTGGTTCAGAAAGTTCAATGGGGGCCGGTCAGTTCAGCCCACGGAGAGCAGTTGCTGGGCCTGCTGCTCGTCTTTTTCGGCCGTCTGCACCGACTTCATCTGGGACTCGAACTGCCGCGCCGCCGCGATCATGGCCACCATCGTGCTGACGGCGGAGACGTTGGAGTTTTCCAGCGCGTTGTCCTGCACCTGCGCAGCGGGATCGGCGTCCAGATCACCGGAGGTGGCACGGAACAGGCCGTCCTCGCCCCGCTGCAGCGGCGCCTCGGGCGTGACCAGCTTGAGCTTGCCGATCGGGGCCGACGCGCCCCCCGGCACACCGGCGCTGACCGTGCCATCGCTGGCGATGCTCACCTCGGCGTTCGGCGGCACGCTGATCGGGCCACCGCCACCGACCACCGTCAAGCCGGTGCGGGTGACGAGCGTGCCCTCGGCGTTGACATCGAGCGAACCGGCGCGGGTATAGGCCTCCGTGCCGTCCGGGCTCTGCACGGCCAGCCAGGCGTTGCCCTTGGCCGCCACGTCGAGGCTGCGGCCCGTGGCCACGACATGGCCTGACGCAGGGTTGTAGCCAGTGGAGGTTTCCAGTGCGTAAGCCCGCGTCGAGGCCCCGTCGCCCCGCACCGGCACGGCACGGAAGGACTGCAGCTCCTCGCGGAAGCCGTTGGTGGACACGTTGGCGAGATTGTTGGCCAGGACATCCTGGCGCTGCATCGTCGCCTTGGCGCCCGACATCGAGAGGTAGATGCGGCGGTCCATTCAGAGGTCTCCGTCCGGTTCAGCGCATGCTGACCAGGGTTTGCAGGACCGAATCCTGCGTCTTGATGGTCTGGGCGTTGGCCTGGTAGAGGCGCTGGGAGGTCATCAGGTTGACCAGCTCGCCTGTCAGATCGACGTTGGATTCCTCCAGCGCCCCTGACTTCACGGCGCCCAGCGTCCCCGATCCCGGCACGCCCGTGACCGGATCCCCCGCCTGCACCGTGCTCATCCAGGCATTGCCACCGAGCGACTTCAGCCCTTGCGGGTTGCGGAAACTCGCCAGTTCGAGCTGGCCGGCGGGCTGGGTCAGGCCGTTGGTGTAGCGGGCGGTGACGATGCCGTTGTCTTCGATCGACAGGGACGTGAACTGCCCTGGCGCGAAGCCGTTCTGGCTCACCGAACTCACGCTGAAGGCGGTGCCGAATTGCGTGGACTGGGTGAAGTCCGCGACGATGCCGTGGATCAGTCCGTTGGCGTCGGACGCCGGGATATCGGGCAGCGTGGTTTTGGCCAGCGGCACACCGCCCACCTTGGGGTTGAGTCCGCCCGCGTCGAAGGTCAGCCCGGACAACAGGGGCTGGGGATTGGCCGCCGTGCCATTGAGCGGCGCGTCACCCACCTCGGCGTACACGTTCCACTGGTCGCGGTCGGCCTTCTGGAAGTAGTAGGACACGTTGACCGGCTTGCCCTGCGGATCGAACACCTCGACCGAGGTCGCGTTGTTGTAGGTGGTCGGATCCTTGAAATCGATGCCGCCGGCGGCCGGCCGTGTCACCTTGCCGCGCGAATCCAGGTTGAGCGCCATGTGGATGCTGTCCGTCACCTGGGGTTTCACGCCCGTCAGCGACAGCTTCAAGTCGGAGCGCACGCCCGTGGCCACCGTGCCCGCCTCGTCGGCCTGGTAGCCCTGGAGTCGCTGGCCGCTGGAAGTGACGATGTAACCGTCCCGGTCCACCTGGAACTGCCCGTTGCGGGAGTACGCCAGCTCGCCGTTGCCGTCCTTGATCTGAAAGAAACCGTTGCCGTTGATGGCCACGTCCATCATGTTGCTGGTGGAGACGATGGTGCCCTGCGAGAACTGCTGCGTGACCGTCGCCACCTGCACGCCGATGCCGACGTTGTTGTTGGAGGTGGTGCCCAGGGCGTTGGCGTAGAGGTCGGCAAATTCCGCCCGGCCCGCCTTCGCGCCGTAGGTGCCCGCATTGGCGATGTTGTTGCCCGTCACCTCCAGACTCTTGCTGGTGGCGTTCAGACCGGACAGTCCTTGCTGGAAATTCATGGGGAGGCTCCTGGAACGGATGAGAGGAAGGGGGAACGGGTTCGCGGGATCACGGGGTCACGGGATCGCAGTGCCGTGGTCAGCCGCCGAAGGCGCGCACGTCGCTGTAGGCGACAGTGCCACCGCGCTGGAGCTGCAAGTTGAGGCCCCCGCCAGCGGTCGCGCTGACGGCGCTGACCTGGTCGCGCATCAGGGCAGTGGTCGCGACACTGGCCGTGCCCGAGGTGGCGGTCACGCGGAAGCGGAAACCGCCCGCATCGCTCGCGCCATCGGCCGGCTTCCAGTTGAAGCTGTGGCGGCCACTGGTCTCCGCCCCCATGTCCAGCGTGTCGATCACCCGCCCGGCGCTCGACAGCACCTCGACCTTGACGGCATCCGCCGCCCCCGCCAGCTCGAAGTGCCCGACGCCGACGCCGCTGCGCACATCGACCGTGTTGCCCGGCACCACGACCGAGTTGCCGACCAGCGAGGCGCCCTGCATGGCCTGCATCTGCAGGAGCTGGGAGGACATCGTCTTGATGCTCTCGTTGACCGTGCCCAGACCCGACACGGTGTTGATCTGCGCCATCTGGCTCGTGACCTGGGCGTTGTCCATCGGGTTGAGCGGATCCTGGCTCTGCATCTGCGTGACCAGCAGCTTCAGGAACTGGTCCGAGGCCTCCTGCATCTTGGACGCGCTGGTGCTGGCGCCGGTCTTGAGCTGGTTGAAGATCGCCGAGGCATCGGCGGCGGCGGTGGCGGGTGTGGTGGTGGCCATGGGGCGGAAGTCCTTGCGCAGTGCAGCGTTCAGCCTTGACCCATCTGCAGCGTCTTGAGCAGCAGGGTCTTGGCGGTGTTCATCACTTCGATGTTGTTCTGGTAGGAGCGCGAGGCCGAGATCATGTTGACCATCTCCTCGACCGGGTTGACGTTGCTGTAGGTGACGTAACCGTTGCCGTCGGCATTCGGGTTGCCGGGGTCGTGGACACGCCGGCCTTCGGCGGTGTCCTCGCGGACCTGCACCACCTTGACGCCGGCCGAGCCGTTGTCGCCCATCGGCAGGGTCTGGAACACGACCTGGCGGGCCTTGAAGCTCTTGCCGTCCGGGCCGGCCGCCGTGTCGGCATTGGCGAGGTTGGTCGCCACCGTGTTGAGGCGCTGGCTCTGGGCGCTGATGGCGCTGCCGGCGACGTGGAAGATGTTGAACATCGACATCATTGCCCCTTGATGGCTTCGAGCATGGTGCGCAGGTCGCCGTTGATGAACCGCAGCGCGGCCTCGTACTTGACCGCGTTGTCGGCGAAGCTGGCCCGCTCGCGGTCCATGTCCACCGTGTTGGCATCCAGGTTGGTCTGGCTGGGGGCGGCGTAAAGGAGTTGGCTGTCGCGCATCACGGCCGAGGTGCCACCCGTGGCCAGGTGGCGTCCGTCGGTACCCGCCATCAGGGTTGGCGCACCGATCGCACCACCCGGCGATCCGGTGAGTTGACGCAGTGTCTTGCCGAAATCGATCTCGCGGGCCTGGTAACCCGGTGTATCGGCATTGGCGATGTTGCTGGCAATCAGGCGCTGGCGCTCGGAGCGCAGGGTCAGGGCCTGGGTCTGGAATTCGAGCGCAGCGGAGAGGCGGTTCAGCATGGCAGTATCGGCAGCAGCGGCAGCGGGTTCGACCACGGGATTCCGGTGTCGCAAGAGACCCGCACCGGGGGCACGGAACCGATTCTTGATGCGCCAGTGCCCCCTCACTCCCACGAATAGGGCAGACAGCCGGGTCCATCTTGTCGCCTGATCGGCTGTGGCCCGCTCCTACAGTCGGCGCCATGATCAGCTTGCCTCTGCTCCGCCAATCCACCCCATCCTGCCCGGTACAGGCCACTGCGCCCAGACTGGGCGACCCTCGCCGACGACCACCGCGACTGGTCGTGGCGCTGGCCGTGACGGTGAGCCTGGCGCTGCTCAGTGCCACGGCTTGGGCAGAACCCGCCGCCGAGAGCGCACGACTGCCAGCAGCCTGGTCACGCCGCGTGATCGAAGTGACGCGGGCGGCCATGGCGGACACGGGCGATGCGAGGGTCGAGGTGGTGCCCGGTGCGCTGGATGGACGGCTGCGTCTGGCCCCCTGCGAGCAAATCGAGCCGTACCTGCCCGTGGGCACCGTGCCCTGGGGCCACACCCGTGTCGGGCTGCGCTGCACGAGCGGCCCGGTGGCCTGGAACGTCTACTTGCCAGTCCAGGTCAAGGTCTGGCGCCGGGCGGTCGTCAGCACCGTGGCGCTGGCGGCGGGGGCCGAGTTGTCCGCTTCCAGCGTGCAGGTAGCCGAGGTCGATGTGGCTGGCAGCCACGCCCCCGTTTTCACCGACGCGACCCGGCTGGTCGGCCGCCGCCTGGTCAACGCGGTGGGCGCGGGCGTGGCACTGCGGACAGACAACCTGCGGGTGCGCCAGTGGTTCGCTGCAGGGGACAAGGTGACGCTGGTCTACAAGGGCGAAGGCTTCGAGGCGTCCACCGAAGGCCAGGCGCTCAACGCCGGCATGGAAGGGCAGCCGGTGCGCGTGCGGGTCGGCTCAGGGCAGGTGCTCACCGGGCTGCCGACCGGGGACAGCCGGGTCGAGGTGCGCGCATGAGCCGCAAGGTCCGCCGCGACGCCGACCGCGCGCTCAAACCCGAAATAGACGACCCGATTCGCGCCAATTCGATGTCAATCTGCACAAATCTGCCCGAAAACCACTCACACAGGGGAGGATTTACCGAAGGCACACCCCGTCCCGCTAAAGTGGTCAGCGCGTCCACCGATATCAGGCTCAACGAAGAGGTTGCGGGGAGGAGTTTCTTCCTCGACACCCGTCAACCGGGCCTGATACGGCTCGAAGGAGTACGTGATGAAGATCGGCAATTGCGCCCCGACCCCGGTGACGGCCCCAGTCAACACCGGCAACCACCCGACCCGTGCGGCCGAAACGCCGCCTGATCTCCACGAGGTATCGGCCCTCGACGACACCGCCAGTACCCAGGTGGAGGTGTCGGGAACTGCTGCGGTCCTGCTGGAGCGGACACCCGATGGGTTCGACGCCGACAAGGTCGCACGCATCCGCCAGTCCATCGCCGATGGCACCTACAAGGTCAACGCCGAAGCGATCGCCAACCAGCTGCTGGCCAACGCACAGGATCTGCTCGGTCGCCACAGCCCGAACGCTTGATGCGTGAGATGTGATGCCGGACACCACTGACCTGGAACACAGGCTCTGCACTGTCGAGCAGGATCTGGCCGCGCTCGGCGAAGCCCTGCGCCTGCACGACAGCGCAGGCATCGAGCGCCATGCCCGCGATCTGCGCGCCGCCCTCGCCCTCGCCATGGACAGCTTCACGCGCGCAGGCCATGCCGGTCAGGTGCCACCCGCGCTGCGTGCGCGACTGACCCATGCACGTGCCCAGGTCGATGTGCAGCACCAAGCCCTGTTGCGGGCGCATGTGGCGCTGGACGACGCCCTGGCGGTGCTGCTGCCGCGCGAGAAGCCGATCGTCTACGGCCCGCTCGGCGGCCCAGGCTCAGCGCCGTTCAGCCACTGACGGCAACCGCACCGCGGTGGCGGTGATGCGCGAGACGAAGTCCGCGTCCACCGGTTGGCTGTAGCGGAACTTGAGGATGCGCATCCCCTTGCCGACCCCTTCCAACTGCGGGAACTGCTCGGCAAGCACTGCGCCCTGAACGAACTGCAGATGCGCCTGTCCCTTGTGCAGCACGAGGGTGGCCAGATGGTGGCCGCGCACCAGGAACATCAGGTTGCCCCAGCGCACGGCCTGGTCAATGCCCGGCGCGGCAGCGATCACCGCACCGTGGATGGCCACCGCCGTGGCGACCTGCCCGGATGGCAGGGAGTCGAAGAAATTGGCCACCATGGCGGCGGGCCGGGCGAGGTGTCGCATGGCGCGATGGACCTGCCGTGCTCAGGTCCGGGGCAGGGTCACCCCCGTCTGGCCCTGGTACTTGCCACCGCGGTCGCGGTAGCTGGTCTCGCAGACCTCGTCGCTCTCGAAGAACACCACCTGCGCACAGCCCTCGCCCGCGTAGATCTTGGCGGGCAGTGGCGTGGTGTTGGAGAACTCCAGTGTCACGTAGCCTTCCCACTCCGGCTCGAACGGCGTCACGTTGACGATGATCCCGCAGCGGGCGTAGGTCGATTTGCCCAGGCACACCGTCAGCACGCTGCGCGGGATGCGGAAGTACTCGACCGTGCGCGCCAGCGCGAAGCTGTTGGGCGGGATGATGCAGAACTCGCCCTTGAAGTCCACGAAGCTGCGCTCGTCGAAGTTCTTGGGATCGACCACGGTCGAATGCACGTTGGTGAAGATCTTGAACTCGTTCGAGCAGCGGATGTCGTAGCCATAGCTCGACGTGCCGTAGCTGACGATCTTCTGGCCGTCGGGGGAGGTGCGGACCTGGGTCGGCTCGAACGGCTCGATCATCCCGTGCTGCTCGGCCATGCGGCGGATCCACTTGTCGCTCTTGATGCTCATGTCGTTGTCAATCTCGGGGAACGCGGGACGGGGCGTGATTTTATGGGCATCCTGCACCGGTCCTGCGGGGGATCACTTGGAGTTTCAAGCAAAGTGGTTTCGTCGCACCCACGCCGACAGTGCATCGACCAGGGCCACCAGCCCGATCATCGCCAGCAGCACGGTACACGCCTGGCGCATCTGGAAGAGTCCGAGGTGGAAGGACAGCATCTGCCCCAGCCCCCCGGCGCCGACCACCCCAAGCACCGCCGCAGCCCGGATGTTGTTCTCCCAGCGGTAGAGGGTGTAGGCCAGCCACTGTGCCGAGACCTGCGGCAGCGTGGCATACAGGAACACCGCCACCGCCCCGACCCCGCGGCTGCGCAGCACCTGTGCCGGCCCCGGCGGCGCGTTCTCCAGGGCCTGCGCCAGCAACCGGCCCAGCACGCCGGTCGTGTGCAGCGCCAGCGCCAGCGTGCCCGGCAGCGGCCCGAGTCCCGCCGAGACCAGCAGCAGCGCCGCCCACACCAGCTCCGGCACCGAGCGCAGCGCGTTCAACACCAGCCGCGCCGCCCCCGACCGGCTCGCCGGCACCGCCAGCAGCAGCCCGGCCAGCGCCGCCAGTACCGTGCCGAGCAGCGACATGGCCAGCGTCTCCAGCGTCGCCTGCGCGGTCTTCCACAGGAACGGCGCAGCGCCCTCCGGCGGCCAGAAGCTCCCCAGAAACACCCCCATGCGCCCAAGCGCCTGCGGACCCAGCCACTCGGCCCAGTGCAGATCCAGGCCGGCGAAGCTCGCCACCACCAGGCATGGCAGCCCCGCGACCAGCCACCGCTGTCCCCGCCGGACCCAGACACTGAGCCGATCCGACAGCGCCACCAGCGCCATGAAGACCAGCAGGATGGCGCCGACCTCGCCCCCGGCGAACATCTTCGCGGCGTTGTCGAGCTGCTGCCCCAAGCCGCCCGCGCCGACGAACCCGAGCACCACCGACGAGCGGATCGCGCACTCCCAGCGGTACACGGTGTAGCTCGCCAGCTCGGGCGCACAGACGGGCAGCGCCGCGTAGAGCCAGGTCTGCAGCCGCCCGGCGCCGTGGCCGAGCAGCGCCTGTGCCGGGGCGGCGTCCGCGCTGTCGAGGATCTCGGCCCAGACCTTGGCCAGCATCCCGCCGTAGGCGATGGCGATGGCGAGCACCCCCGCCGTCGGCCCCAGCCCCACGACCCGCACGAACACCAGCGCCCAGACCAGCTCCGGCACCGAGCGCAGCACCACAGTGAACGCGCGCAGCGCCTGCCGCAGCACCGCCGGCCCGCGCCCCATGCGCCCGCCGACCGCGCTGACCGACAGCCGTTCGGTCAGCGCCAGCGACAGCGGCAGCGCGATCAGGCTGGCCAGCGCCATGCCCGCCGTCGCGATCGCCACGGTGCGCCAGGTCTCGCGGACCAGCAGCGCGAGGAATTCCGCGTCATGCCGCGGCGGCACGAACTGCGCCAGGAAGCGCCCGGTCACGCGCAGGCTGCGCGCATCGAACAGCGTCCACGGCTGGAACTCGGTCAGCACCACCAGCGGCCACAGCACCACCAGCGCCGCCAGCACCCCCAGCCAGCGCCGCGCCCGGGCCGGATCCCGCACGGCGGCAGCGTCACCCACGCTCACCGGCACATCGCCTGGGGCAGCGTCGCCACAGCCGGCGGAGCATCGGCGCGCAAGCCCTCGGCGGGCGCGAACACCACCCCGCCATACAGCGCCTGCAGCCGTCCATCGTCCAGTCCCGACGAGGGCCCGTCGTAGACCACCCGCCCCTCGCGCAGCGCGACCGTGCGCGCGAAACAGCGCCGCGCCACCGCCACCTGGTGCAGCGAACACACCAGCGTGCGGCCCTCGGCCCGCGCCGCTTCGGTCAGCCGACGCACCACCAGCTCGGCCCGCACCGGGTCCAGGGCCGACAGCGGTTCATCGACCAGCCACACATCCGCCTCCGCCACCAGCAGCCGCGCCAGCCCGACCCGCTGGCGCTCGCCACCCGACAGCCGGTCCACGCGCAGCCAGAGCTTGTCGGGCAGGTCCAGCGCCGCCAGCGCCTGCTGGACCCGCTCGGCATCGGCGGGACGCGGACTCCACAGCGTGCGCAGACTGGCCCCCAGCGACATCCGCGGCAGCCGCGCCGCCAGCACCGCCGTCACCACCCGCTGCCGCGGTGGCAGCGGCGGCACCTGCGGCGCCAGGAGCACGCGCGCCCGCAGCGCCTGCCGTGCGGCACTGTCCAGCGTCCACGGGGTCTGGCCGAACAGCGCCAGCCGCCCGGCCGACGGGCGCAGCATCCCGGCCAGCGCCAGCAGCAGCGTCGTCTTGCCCGCCCCGGACGCGCCGATCACGGCGATCTGCTCGCCCGCCGCCACCCGCAGATCCACGCCGCGCAGCACCGGCGCGGCGCCCGGCGCGGGCCGGACCTCCAGCCCATCGAGTGCGATCGCCGCCGGGGCCATGGAACTCACTTCAGCAGCCCGGCCTGCTCGGCGGCGCCCTTGATGCCGTTGTAGTTCTCGGCCTTGGTCGGGATGAAGCGGCTGGCCCGCTGCAGCGCCAGGATGTCCTTGCCACCGGGTGCCGATTCCAGCGCCAGAAAGGCCGCGGCGATCTTCTCGCGCAGCGCGGCAGGCATGTCGGCGTGGACGCTCCAGTTGTAGTCGTAGTAGCCCGGCGTCGTGTAGAACACCTTGACCACGGCCGGATCGACCTTCTTCTCGGCGACGAACTTCTCCCAGACCGAGATGTTCAAGGCACCGGCATCGACCTTGCCACTGGCCACGGCCGCGATGGTCGCGTCGTGCGCGCCGGAGTAGCTCACGCGCTTCAGGTCCGTGTCCGGGTTGACCTTGGCGGCGAGCAAGGCGCTGCGCGGCATGAGGTGGCCCGAGGTGCTGGAGACCGAGCCGAAGCTCAGCGTGTGGCCCTTCAGGTCGTCGAGCTTCGTGATGCCGGAGGCCGCGTCGGTGATGAAGACCGAGCGGAACTTCTCGTCCTCGGCGCGCTGCACCAGCGGAATCACATGGCCGCCCGAGCGCACGCTCGCCTGCACGAAGGTGAAACCACCGAACCAGGCCAGGTCCACCTTCTTGTTCACCAGCGTCTCGACCGCGGCGGCGTAGTCCGTCACCGGCGTCCACTCGACCTTCATGCCGAGCTTGGTTTCGAGGTACTTGCCCAACGGCTCGAACTTGCGGGCCAGCTCGGTCGGGGATTCATCGGGAATCGCGGTCACGCGCAACACCGCCTGGGCCTGTACCGAGAGCGCCACCCCGCTCAGCACCACCGCCACCACCGCCACCGCCACTGTCGTCTTCGTCATTGCTCGCTACCCACGGTCATCCCGCACACAAAAGGCGGATTGTGCCGTGCGCCCCGGTTCACCTTCAATTCATGCGCTGCACCGGTGAAGACGTTTCTTAAGAAAGCGCAATATTTCAGGATCAAACTTATGTCACGAAATCGACATGTTTCTACAGTGTCTACAGTGAGCCAAACCCAGTGAGCCAAGTGACGCCATGGACCTGCAGGGTCTGATCTACCGAGGTGTGCATGGGGTGCGGGCCGGATTCGGCATCGGCCGCCAGCACAATTACCGCACGCTGGAGGTCGCGGTCGTGCTGCTGCTGGACGCGCAGGGCCACCACCAGACCCGCCAGCGCCAGCTCGCCGTGCTGCGCCGGCACGGGGTGAATCCGGGTCTGGAGGCGCCGCCGCACATCACGCTGAAGCTGGGCTTCAAGTGCCGCGACCCGCAGCCCCTGGCCGACTACCTCGACACCCTGGCCGCCCGCACCGCGCCCCTGCCCGTCACGCTGAAGGATTTCGCCCACTTCGACGAAGGCATCACCTTCTGGGATGTCGTGCCCGACGCGGCGCTGGACCGGCTGCGCCGCGGCACCGTGGCCGACCTGCAAACCCGGTTCGGCATCGCCCCACGGCCGCTGGAGCACGGGGACGGTGCCTACCGCCTGCACGTCACCCTCGCCCACGGTTTGTCGCCGGCCGCCTTCCGCGCCGAACGCGATGCGCTGTCCAGTGAACACGCCGAACACCGCTTCACCGGGCAGCAGATCGCCCTGCTCGTGCGCGGCGACCACCACTGGATCGACTACAAGACCGCCACCCTGGGCCAGCCCCACGGCACCGGCACGGGCACCCACGCCGCATGAACGCCACCGTCCCCCGCAGTGCCCCCGACACCGATCCCGAACGGCTGCGCTTTCGGCGGCAGTTCTTCCTCGGGCCGACCGGCCTGTTCGCGCCCGCAGGCTGGTCCCGGCAGCGGCTGGACGCCGACCGCAGCCTCGTCGCCCACCCCGATCTCGCGCTGACCCAGGTGCGCCGCGGCGCGCGTGTCGGCACCCTGATCGGCTTCTGGTTCGACCCGGCACGGCCACAGGCCAGCGACCGCGACACCCTCCACCGCCTGCTCGACCAGCACGCCACGCCCGAGGCCCTGCGCACCGCGACGGATGCGCTCGGCGGGCGCTGGGCCTTGGTGCTGCAGGACGGGCCGCACACCTGGATGCACCACGACGCCACCGGGCTGCGGCAAGTCACCTACCTGCACACCGATGACCACGGCACCGTGTGCGCCTCGCACCCCGGCCTGCTCGCCCATGTGCTGTCCCTGTCGCCCGACCCGACCGCGCTCGACTACCTCCGCACACGCGGCGAGAGCGATTTCGAGGTCTACTGGCTGCCGGGCGACCGCACGCTCTACCGCGGCGCGCGCGCCCTGCTGCCCAACCACACCCTTGACCTGCAGACCGGCCGCGCCACGCGCCACTGGCCGGGTGCCGACATGCAGCCCCTGCCACCACTGCCAATCGGTGAAGCCGCAGGGCGCTGTCTGGTCCTGTTGCGCGGACTCTTCGAGGCCGCTCGCCACCGTGCCCCGCTGGCGGTCTCGATGACGGCGGGCTGGGACAGCCGGCTCATGCTCGCGCTCAGCCGGCCAGCGCGCGACCAGCTCCACTGCTTCACGCTGACCTATCCGCACCTGTCGCACGCCTCACGCGATGTCGCCGTGCCCGCCCGGCTGCTGCGGCAACTCGGCCTGGCGCACCACCTGGTCGGCTACCCGGCGCCGTCCGACATCGACCTCGCGTTCAAGGCCCTCTTCCAGCAAAGCACCCCTTCGGGCAGCACCGCCTACTGCGCCGACGCCCAGGCCCTGCACACGCAATACCCCGGCGACCGCCTCTGCTTGACGGGCGACGTGGCCGAGATCGTCAAGTGCCACTACCGCCTGCCCGGCGTGCCGGACCACGCGGTCACGCCCACGCACCTGGCCGCGGTCTGCCACCTCGCCCCCCACCCGTTTGTCCTCGACGCCCTGGCGCAGTGGCTGGCCGGCGCCCCGACCGGCGGCCCGATCCCGCTGCTCGACCTGTTCTGCTGGGAGCAGATGGCCGGGCGCTGGCAGGCCCAGATCCGCGCCGAATACGACATCGCCCAGGAGTCCTTTGCGCCGCTGAACTGCCGCGCCCTGCTGCTGACGATGCTGTCCGTCGAGGAACGCGCACGCCAGGGCCCCGATTACCCTCTGCTGCACACGCTGATCAAGCAGCTCTGGCCCGAGGTGCTGAACGTGCCCATCAATCCGCCGGAGGCGGTCAGCCTGCGGCACCGCGTCCTGCGCGCACTCGGTCGCTCGCCGCTCTACCGCCTGGTGCGGCGGCTGCGGCGGTGGCTGCGCCCATAACACCTACAGGAGACCCGCCATGCTCGTCGAAGCCACCCGTTCCGCCCTGCGATCGGCCAAACGCGCGGTATACCCCCTGGCCTCCAAGCTCATCACCAACACGGTGCTGGTCGAAGGCCACCTCAAGGGCACCGAACAACCCTTCCGGACCCTGTTCGTCCACAACTGCCTGTTCAACGCGGCGTTGATGGCCCGGATGTATGCACAACCGCCCACGGTGCTGGCACGCAAGCGCATCGGCATCGCCACGCTCGGCACGGTGGTCCGTGCGCGCCAAGGCCATTTCGATCTCTGCGTCGCGGTGGTGCCGAAGCTCTATGACCCGATGTTCGGCCCACTGTGCGCGTACCGCGGCCAGGAAGAGGTGCGCCAGGTGATCGACACCTCGGGTACCTGGGAGGACGTGCGGGCGCGGTTTTCCAGAAAAAAACGCCAGCTCACCAACCACTTCGGCGAACGCTACGGCCTGACCTACCGCATCTCGCACGCGGAGGAGGACTTCGATTTCTTCTACCACCGGATGCATGTGCCGCACATCCGGCGCCGCTATGGTGATCTGTCCGAGATGGACTCGCACGCCGCGATGCGGGGGTTCTTCCGCAAGGGCTTCGTGCTGTTCGTGCTGAGGGACGGCGAGCCGGTGGCCGGGGCGCTGTCGCTGGTCGAGGACAACGCGATCCTGTTCCGCCGCTCTGGCGTGCTCGATGGCGACGAATCGCTGGTCAAGGGCGGCGTGCAGACGGCGCTCTACTACTTCCAGCTCCGCCACGCGGTCCACAGCGGCTACCAGTCGGTGGACACGATGAAGAGCGCACCCTTCCTCAACGACGGCGTGTTCTGCCACAAGGCCGACTGGGGCGCCCGCGCCATGCCCGACCACGAGGCGCGCCAGTCCGTGCTGTATTTCGTGCCCGAGCCGGACGCCCGGACGGTGCGCTTCTTCGAGATCAACCCGGCCGTCGTCTGCGAAGGCAAGGGACTCTCGGGGGTGGCCGGCGACCCCTCGGAGGGTGCTGGTGCGGTGTCGGATCAGTCCACGCTGGCCAAGCGGTTCCAGGTCGCCGGACTCGACCACTTCACCTCGCTCACGCTGGGTGCGGGCGGTCAGGTGGATTTGCACCACCCCATCGCGCTCACTGGTTGAGTCCGGCCTCGACCGCGGCAGCCCGCACCATGTCATAGCCCGCCGGCCTGGCTTCCACGAACCGGTGCGCGCCTTGCTGCTTCAGGATCTCGCGCCCGCCACCCACCGCTTCCAGCACCAGAAAACCACCCGCGATCGTCCTGCGGGTGTTCTCGTCCATGTCGGTGCGCGTGGCCCAGGTGTGGTCGGTGTAGACCGGCGTGGTGAAGAAGACCTTCACCGCGGCCGGATCGACCTGCTTGTCGGCGACCATCTTCTCCCACACCGACTGGCTCAGCGCCCCGGCATCCGCCTTGCCCGACGCCACCGCGGCGACGATCGCCTGGGCGTTGGCGGCCGGCGGGAGCGGCTTCAGATCGGTCTCCGGGCGCAGCTTGGCGGCCACCAGCGCGCTGCGCGGCATCAGGCTGTCCGAGGTGCTGGCGATCGGGCCGAGGCTGAGGGTGCGGCCCTTGAGATCCTGGAGCTTCTTGATGCCGGTGCTGGCCGTGGTGATGAAGACCGAGCGCGCCTTCTGGTCTTCTTCGCGCTGCACCAGCAAGGCCACCTTGTCGCCCGAACGCCGATGGGCCTGCACATACGACAGCCCATTGAGCCAGACCAGATCGGCCTCGCGGTTGAGCAGCGCCCGCACCGCAAACGCCTCGCTCGCCACCGGCACCCACTTCACGCGCATCTTGAAGCGTTGTTCGATGAACTGCCCCAGCGGCTCGAAGCGCGCCGCCTGGTCCGTGGGTGATGCATCCGGCGCCATCGCGACCCGCAGCACCGACTGCGCCTGCGCCGCCCCCGCCAGCAGCAGTGCCGCCCCCATGAGACGCACCACCGGCGCGCTCCGTTGCATCCAAGCCGTCATCGTTCACCCCCGTACCAGAGGTCCGGATTGTGCCGTGTTCCCGGCTTTTGCAGCTCAGCGCGACAGGCTGCGCAACTCATCCAGGGTGTTGGCATTGAAAAAACCAGCCGCGTCGCCCTCCCGGTCGAACAGCACCTGCGCACAGCGGTGTTGCCCGGTCCAGCGGTCGATGCGGCGCTGGCCTCCCGCCAGGAACGCGACCAGGTTCTCCATCACGCTGGCCCGCATCAGGCAGAACACCGGGTGCAACTGCACGCTGCCGTCGGTTTCACGGGTGGCCGCCACGGCGAGATCCGCCTCCTCGCTGCACAGGGCTGCCGCCAGCCGCGCCACCAGATCGGCCGGAAACTGCGGCGAGTCGCACGGCACGGTGACGAGGTACGGCGTCTCGCAGCGTTCCAGCCCGACCAGGAACCCCGCCAGCGGACCCGGAAAATCGGTCGTCGCGTCCGGCCACACCGGCGCGCCCATCGACTCGTAGGCCGCCAGATTCCGGTTGGCATTGACCATCAGTGCGCCCACCTGCGGCCCCAGGCGCATCACGGCGTGCAAGGCGAGCGGCATCCCCTGGAAGTTCTGCAGCCCCTTGTCCACGCCGCCCATGCGGCTGCCGCGTCCGCCAGCCAGGACCAGACCGGTGATGTCCTGCGGATCGATCGCCATGGTCAGACCTCCAGCAGGTCGAAACCCTGCGACTCGATGTCCATGAACACCCGCGTGAGCTGCGCGGCGTGGCGCCAGACCTGCGCCTGCGGCTGGGCCTCGACGGCATCGCACAGCGCGGCCACCCAGGTCTGCAGGTGCCCGCGGAAAAAGCGCCGCTGCTGCTCCAGGTTGCACACGGCCAGGTCGTCCCCGGCGATCAGGTAGCGCATCACCTCGCAGCCGTAGGCGAGGTGGTCCTCGGTCTCGCTGCGGGCGTCGTCGCGGGTCAGGCCGAGTGCCGCCAGATCAGTGCGCAGCGCGGCCAGCGGCTTCTCGTTGAGGAAACCCGCCAGGTAGAACGAGCCGTAGAGGAACACCTCCGGCTTGCCGACACCGCCGAAGAGCGCGTCGTACTCGTCGGCCGCGGCCTCCACCGTGGTGCGGCGCAGCGCGGCGACCAGCGCCTGCCACGGCGCTTCGAGCAGCCCGCCGGCTTCGGGCGCCTCGGTGACGGCGACGCGGCATTGCGCGAGCAGCGCGGCGTCCGGCGGCGCCATCCACAGCCGGGCGAGCAGGCCGTACAGCTCGGCGCGGGCGAGTTCCTCTCCTTGGTCAGTGCTGGTGAAACGCAAGGGGCGGGGGTCGTGGTCGGTCATGGCTCGGGGTCGCGGTCTCGGTCTCGGTCGGATTCAGCTTCGGCTTTGGCTCAGCAGCTCAGTAGCTCAGTAACGGGGTGCGCCCCGCGGCACATCGGTGATCCGCACCTCGTTCGGGTTGCTGTGCAGGTCGATCACCCGGCAGTCGCCGCACATCTTCAGCCGCTCGGCCGCCGCGCCCTGGAAAGCCGGGTGCGCGGCGAGCTTGGCCATCATGTTCTCGATGACCTTGAGCGTGCCGAAGGGCTTGCTGCAGCGGATGCAGCGGAACGGCTCGACCTCGTGCAGCACCCGCGGCTGCCGACGCGCCCGGCCTTCGTCCGCGAGCAGCAGGCGCGGCACCAGCGTGATCGCCCCTTCCGGACACGTCGTCTCGCACAGGCCGCACTGCACGCAGTTCTTCTCGGTGAACTTGAGTTGCGGCCGCTCGGGATTGTCGGACAGCGCGTTCTCGGGACACGCGCCGACGCAGCTCAGGCAGAGCGTGCAGGCCGCGGTGTCCACGAGCACGGCACCAAACGGCGCACCCGCCTTGGGCAGCGCCACCACGTCGGCCGGCACGGGGGCGTGGGCGCTCAGGTGGTCGATCATCAGGTCGAGCGTGGCGCGCTTGTCGGCCTGGGCGACGATGGGCGTGGGCTGTGTGATGCACTGGGCCGGGGCGCTGCGCAGTGCGGCGTCGAGCGCGGTCAGGTCGCGGGCCTCGATCAGCTTGAAATGCGTGCCCGCGTAGCCCAGCCCGGTCAGCAGCGCCTGCGCCACCGCCATCTGTTCGGCCAGCGCGGCGCGGTATTCGGGCGCCTCCTCCGCGGTCAGCAGCACCCAGACTTGGCTCGCCCCTTGCGCGATCGCCGACAGCCACAGGTCGATGCCCACACTCGCCGTGTGCCACACCGCCACCGGCAGCACGCGGGCCGGCACCCCATGGACCGCCCGATCGACCCGCGCCGCACGGCCGAGGTCGTCGAGCAGCCGGGCGCCCGCCTGCTCGCTGTGCAGCAACAGTGCCGCGTCCTTGCCGCCTGCGCGGGCGTAGGTCGAAACCAGCCGCTGCAGCCGCCGGCCCTGGTCCACCGGCCCCGGATACGCGAAGCTCAGCGCCCCGCTCGGGCACACCGTCGTGCAGGCGCCGCAGCCCACGCACAGGTGCGGCTCGACGACGATGCCACCGGCTTGCACGGTCTTCGCCTTGCCCTTGCGGGAGGCGTCGCTGGAGATGGCGCTGGTCGAACACACGTCGATGCAGGCCGTGCAGCCGATCTGCTCGTTGCGGCTGTGGGCGCACAGGCGGTGCTGGTACTGGAAGAACTTCGGCTTGTCGAACTCGCCCACCAAGTCGCGCAGCTTCAGCACCGCGTCGAACAGCCGCGGCGCATCGGTCGCCGCGCTCGGGCCGTGGCTCGGAACGTGGCTCGGAACGTGGAAGTAGCCCTGCGGCGGCTGGTGCTGCGCAAACGCGGGCGTCTCGCGCAGGTCGAGGATGAGATCAAAGCGTTCGTCAGTGACGAGCGGCGCCCGGTTGAAGTCGATCGCGCCGGCCGCGTCGCAGACCTGCACGCAGTCGCGGTGGCCCTTGCAGCGGCTCAGGTCGATCTGGTAGCGGAAGTCGATCGCCCCTTCCGGGCAGGCGTCGAGGCAGGCGTTGCAGCGCGTGCAGAGGTCGAGGTCGATCGGGTTGGCCGACGACCACTGCACCTCGAACGCGCCGAGCCAGCCGCGCAGCCGCGTCACCTGTCCCGCAAACACCGGCCGCTCGCGCCGCTGCGCCAGCGCGCCACCCGGAGCCGCGCCTCCCGCCTCGTCCACCAGCACGCTCACGTCAAGCCGGTCGGCCAGCAGCGCCGCCGCCCGCTCCGCTGCCTGTGCGCCGCCGATCACGAGGCAGCGCCCGGCCGACCGGTACGGCACCGTCGTCACGGGCTGCACGTCGGGCAGTTGCGCGGCGGCGATCAGCGCGGCGAGCTTCGGGGTGGCGGCCTTGGCGTCGCGGGACCAACCGCCGGTTTCGCGCAGGTTGACGAAGTGGATCGGGCGCTCGTCGATCGCTGGCGCCCCCACGGTCTCGGCGTTCAGGTCGAGGAAGAGCCGGCTCTCCTGCGTACACGCGACCAGCAGCGCCTCGCCCGGCCCGGTGGCCTTGGCGGCTCGCTGGAAAGCGCCGGCCTCACGCCGACACAGCAGGGTGTGCGTCGTCTCCAGCCCGTCCGCGCTCGCCCCCGGCGTCTGCGCCAAGGTCCGGGCGATGGCCTTGGTGTCCAGCGGGATCGTTCGGTTGCAGTCGCACAGCAGCGTTTTCATCAGCGGGTTTCTCTTCGTCTTTGTCTTTGTTGTCGTCTTGGTCGTCTTGGTCGTCATCGGCGAACAGGCCGAGCACCTTCGACTGCGTCATCCGCCGCAGCATCGCCAGCGGGATCGGGTCGGGCAGGCCGTAGTCCTCGATGTAGGTATCGAGTCCGTCCATCACGTTGAAATGCGGGTCGGTGAACAGCGTCTTCAGCGCCGCGTTCTTCACCGAGGGATCGACGCCACGGGCGACGAAGCGGGTGAAGTCGGAGGTGGGGGTGAGCTGGGCGGCGTCGGCCAATGTCGGTGCAGGTGGCTCCAGTTCCGGCGGCGCAGCGGGCACCACCGGCTGCGCAAGCGGCACGGGCAGCGCGGGCGCGACCACCGGAACCGGCCGCACCTCGGCCACGGGAACGCCCTGGCGCATCTGCTCCTTGCGCCGCGACCAGCGCGACAGGAAGCCACCTTCGGGTACACGTTCGCTCGCCATGCTCAGTTCCGCTGGTCCGGCGCGACGAAGGACACCGGGCGGCGGCGCTTCTTCGGCTCGGGCTGGTAGTGGTCGTCGGTGTAGCTCTGCAGCCACGCACGCACCTCGGCGGGCAACGGCCGGTTGTCCACCCGCTCCTGCGCGTCAAGCAGCCGGCCGGCCTCGTTGTACGACAGCGTGACGCGCTCGGGCCAGGCGCGCGACGGGTCTTCCTCGTCGATGCGCCACATCACGAACCACACCGGCGCGCCCGAGGTCAGGTTGAGGTAGTAGCCCTCGCCCTCGTCGCGGCGCAGCTCGACCGGCAGCCCCGGAAACAGGAACTGCGCCGTCTGCCCGTCGTCGCGCAGCAGGCGGGGGGCGTCGCCGTAACCGCCGTCGTCCAGCGCCACGTCCGCCACGGTGAAGCGCCAGTCCTCCCAGCGGCTGGGCTGGTGCTGGCGCTCGATCACCACGGCCACGCGGCATTGCGGCGGGGCGGCGGCGGCGGGGGTCGGGAATATCTCGCTCATTGCGCGGCAGTCTACGCGCCGCACCGTGAAAACCTATATCGAAACACCTGACAAAACCCGGTTTCCCCGCACCCCGCCACCACGCCGACAAATTGCCTTTTGCCGTGCGACAAACTGTCGCATCCATCTAGGGAGTCGCCCTTATTGCCGGGCGTGCATAACCGCAACCTAATGGCCGCTGTCCACGCTGCGGAGCGCATTCCATGAGCCAGTCCCCCTTGCCCCCTTTGTCCAAGCTCACCCGTCGCCGGGTCTTCGCAGGCGTCGGCACCGCAGGCGCACTGGCCGCCGTCGCCGCCGCGTTGCCCCTCACGCCCACCCCGCCGCAAGTCGCCGCCCAGCCCAAACCCGCCGCCGACCCGTCCGGTGGTTACCAGTTGACCGAGCACGTCCGGCGCTACTACCAGACCGCCAAGGTCTGAGGCCCAGGAGAACACCCCCATGCTGCTCACCCGCCGCTCCGCCCCGTCCGCCGCCGGCAACGCCCCGTCCACCCTCGTGTCCAGTCTGGCCCGCGGCATCGGCCGGACCATCCCGACGATCGACCGCCGCTCCTTCCTGCGCCGCTCGGGCATGGGCGTCGGCGTCGGGCTGGCCGCATCGCAACTGACGCTGGTCAAGCGCGTCGAGGCGGCCGATGCGGCGTCCGCAGCAGCGGGCGGCGGCAAAAAGATCGAGGTCAAGCGCACCGTCTGCGGCCATTGCTCGGTGGGCTGCGCGGTGGACGCGGTGGTGGAAAACGGCGTCTGGACGCGCCAGGAGCCGGTGTTCGACTCGCCCATCAACATGGGCGCGCACTGCGCCAAGGGCGCGGCGCTGCGCGAGCACGGCCACGGCGAATACCGGCTCAAATACCCGATGAAGCTGGTGGACGGCAAATACAAGCGCATTTCCTGGGACACGGCGCTGACCGAAATCAGCGCCAAGATGCTGGAGCTGAAGAAGCAGAGCGGCCCGGATTCGCTGTTCGTCGTCGGTTCGTCGAAGCACAACAACGAGCAAGCCTATCTGCTGCGCAAGTGGATCAGTTTCTGGGGCAGCAACAACACCGACCACCAGGCGCGCATCTGCCACTCCACCACGGTCGCGGGTGTCGCCAACACGTGGGGGTATGGCGCGATGACCAACTCCTACAACGACATGCAGAACGCGCGGTCGGCGATCTACATCGGATCGAACGCGGCCGAAGCGCACCCGGTGTCGATGCTGCACATGCTCCACGCCAAGGAGACGGGCTGCAAGATGATCGTGGTCGATCCGCGCTTCACCCGCACCGCCGCGAAGGCCGACCAGTACGTGCGCATCCGCTCAGGCTCGGACATCCCCTTCCTGTTCGGCGTGATGCACCACATCTTCAAGAACGGCTGGGAAGACAAGAAGTACATCGAGGACCGCGTCTGGGGCATGGAGAAGGTGCGCGAGGAGTGCCTGACCAAGTGGACACCGGACAAGGTGCAGGAAGCCTGCGGTGTCGATGAGGCGACCTGCTTCCAGGTGGCCAAGACGCTGGCCGACAACCGCCCCGGCACCATCGTCTGGTGCATGGGCCAGACGCAGCACACCATCGGCAACGCGATCGTGCGGGCGTCCTGCCTGCTGCAACTGGCACTCGGCAACGTCGGCAAGTCCGGCGGTGGCACCAACATCTTCCGCGGCCACGACAACGTGCAAGGCGCCACCGATGTCGGCCCGAACCCCGATTCGCTGCCTGGCTACTACGGGCTGGCGGAAGGCGCGTGGAAGCACTTCGCCAAGACCTGGGGCGTGGACTTCGAGTGGATCAAGAAGCAGTACGCGCCCGGCATGATGACCAAGTCCGGCATGACGGTCTCGCGCTGGATCGACGGCGTGCTGGAGAAAAACGAGCTGATCGACCAGGAATCGAACCTGCGCGGACTCGTCTTCTGGGGCCACGCGCCGAACTCGCAGACCCGCGGTCTGGAGATGAAGAAGGCGATGGACAAGCTCGACCTGCTCGTCGTCATCGACCCGTTCCCGAGTGCCACCGCCGCGATGGCCGCGATGCCCGGCAACAAGGACGACCTGAACGCCAACCGCGCCGTCTACCTGCTGCCAGCCTGCACCCAGTTCGAGACCAGCGGCTCCTGCACGGCGTCGAACCGCTCGCTGCAATGGCGCGAGAAGGTGATCGAGCCACTGTGGGAATCGCGCAGCGACCACATGATCATGGCCCAGCTCGCCGACAAGCTCGGCTTCGGTGCGGAGCTGGTCAAGAACTTCAAGATGGTCCCGGGCAAGGCGGGGATGATGGAGCCAGAGCCGGAATCCATCCTGCGCGAGATCAACAAGAGCGTCTGGACCATCGGCTACACGGGCCAAAGCCCGGAGCGGCTGCAGGCGCACATGCGCAACATGCATGTCTTCGATGTGAAGACACTCAAGGCCAAGGGCGGCATCGACAAGCAGACCGGGATGAGCCTGGACGGCGAGTACTTCGGTCTGCCGTGGCCGTGCTGGGGCACCCCGGAGTTGAAGCACCCCGGCTCGCCCAACCTCTACGACACCAGCAAGCATGTCATGGAGGGCGGCGGCAACTTCCGCGCCAACTTCGGCGTCGAGCGCGATGGCACCTCGCTGCTGGCCGCCGACGGCTCGCACTCGCTGGGCGCGGACCTGACCACCGGCTACCCGGAGTTCGACCACCTGCTGCTGAAGAAGCTCGGCTGGTGGGACGACCTGACCGAATCCGAGAAGACCGCCGCCGAAGGCAAGAACTGGAAGACAGACTCGTCGGGCGGCATCATCCGTGTGGCGATGAAGGTCCACGGCTGCCACCCCTTCGGCAACGCCAAGGCGCGCGCCGTGGTCTGGAACTTCCCCGACCCTGTGCCACAGCACCGCGAGCCGCTGTACTCGACCCGCCCCGATCTGGTCGCCAAGTACCCGACGCACGATGACAAGAAATCGTTCTGGCGGCTGCCCACGCTCTACAAGTCGGTGCAGGAGAAGAACAAGGACATCGGCAAGACCTTCCCGCTGATCATGACCTCGGGCCGGCTGGTCGAGTACGAGGGCGGCGGCGAGGAGACGCGCTCGAATCCCTGGCTGGCGGAGCTGCAGCAGGACATGTTCGTCGAGCTGAACCCGAAGGCGGCCAACGACCGCGGCATCCGCAACGGCGACTGGGTGTGGGTGAAGACCCCGCCGATGGCCGCCGTGCCCGAGTTCAAGGGCATGCGGATGAAGGCGCTGGTCACGGAGCGGGTCGATGTGGAAACG